>NZ_JBIWPO010000028.1:0-109337 GCF_044768275.1 Streptomyces sp. NPDC101152
AACCCGGAAGCTAAGCCTTACAGCGCCGATGGTACTGCAGGGGGGACCCTGTGGGAGAGTAGGACGCCGCCGAACAATCATTGCGAAAACCCCCGTACCGAATAACCGGTACGGGGGTTTTCTGCGTTCGGCTACCGTGGCTCCATGAGCTACAAGATCCGTTCCATCCGTGTCGACGAGTGGCCGGCCGCGAAGGCGTTGAGACTCGTCGCCCTGCAGGACCCGGTGGCGCCCATCGCCTTTCTGGAGACCTACGAGAACGCGCTGACCCATCCCGACTCGTTCTGGGAGGAACGGGCTGCCGGCAGCTGCGAGCGCGCGACCGGGGCACAGCAGATCATCGCCGAGGGTCCCGACGGAGAGTGGGTCGCGATGCTCACCGTGCTGATAGAGGAAGCCGGCTCGACCGACTGGGCCGGGTTTCCGGTCGAGCGGAAGCAGGGGCACATCGTGGGGGTGTTCGTCCGTCCCGAGTACCGGGGTATCGGGCTCACCGAGGTGCTCTTCGACGCCGGTCTGGAGTGGGCCTGGGCCCAGGGCGTCGAGCGGGTGCGGCTCATCGTGCACGAGGACAACGGGCGGGCCCAGCGGCTGTACCGCAAGGTGGGGTTCGCGCCGACCGGGGTGACCGTGCCGTTGCCCCAGGCCCCCGGGGAGTCCGAGCTGGAGTTCGCCCTCGAGCGGGACGCCGGTTAGACCGGAAGTTCGTCGTGCGGCCAGCGGGCGCGGCCCTGTTCGCGGGAGCGGAGCAGGGCCAGGGTCGGCAGGCCCCGGTCGGAGCCGGTGGCCAGGAGTTCCGGGAGCTGGGGGAGCGGCGCCACGGCGGCCACGTCGTCCAGGACGAGGGTCAGTGGTGGGTCGAGGCGACCGGCGGATGACCGTTCGGCCATGCGGCGGCCGCGCTCGACCACGCTGGAGACGAGGGCCGTCAGGAGGGGCATCGCGCCGGGGTTGGTCCTGGGGTCCTCGATGGATTCCCCCACTACATAAAGCGTTCCCCCTTCGTCGACGAAGGAATCCAAGGCGAGCGCATCTGTTCGGTTGGGAGTGCATGCCTCGCGGATGTTGACGGTGAAGAGTGAGGACAGTGCTCTCGTCGTCAGCTCCTGGGCCATGTCGCGGCGTTCGGGGTGCGCGGTGAGCGCGGCCTCGAGTTCGCCGGCGGACCCGGGGGACGCCTTGGGACTCGTCCGGAGGATGCGCACCGCGTCCTGGATCTGCCCGCCCTGGGACCAGCGGTGGACGTGGCGGATGGTGCGGCCGTCCACGGCGGCGGCGTGCAGATAGCTGCGGAGGAGCGTTTCCGCGGTGGCGGACAGGGCCTGGTCCAGCTTGGCCGTGGGGCGGATCGGGGCGAGCAGGGCGGCGGCCCGTGAGGTCGCCGTCTCCTTGTCCTCGCAGCCGGCTGTCGGGGACCAGTGGAGGCGGGCCGGGGTGTCGCAGCGGTGGGTCGGGTCGTAGAGGAGGACCGGGCCCAGTTTGGCGCGGGCGTCCTTGGTGTCCGCCCACAGGGCGCGGTTGGAGGTGACGACGAGGGCGGGGCCCTCAGCGTCGCGTACGGCCTGGGTGGCGGTCGCGTGGCGGTTCGCGGGTGGGCCGTACCGTACGGGGCTTTCGGCGCGGGGCGGTTCCGGGCCGGCCAGGACCGCTTCGGCCTCGGCTCGCGGCACCGGCACCTCGTGCACCTCCGGCACCGGGAGGGGCGCCGGGTCGGGGACCGGCTGCGGCATCGGCTCGGGCACCACCTGCGCCGCGCCGGAAGCCTCCGTGGCCCTGTCGTTGACGGCTGCCGCCGCCCGCTCCAACCGGCGTCTGGCGCGGCCCGCTCTCCAGCGGGCGACCGTGCCCATCACGAACACGCTCAGGACGAACAGGACCATCAGCTGGCCGATGAACAGGCCCCAGAACAGGCCGTACCCGGACAGCCGGTCGGTGGGGGTGTCAGGCCAGGCGCCGGTGATGTCGTGGGGGTGGCCGATGAGGTGGCGCATGGCTAGGGGGGTCCGGGTGAACGTGACACCGCTGGGCCAGGAGCCCTGGGCGAACAGACCCGCCAGGCCCGTCGCCGTCCACACCATGAGTGTCATGCCGAGGAGGAAGGCGAGCAGGCCGACCAGCAGCCCGTCGGGGATGCCGCCCTGGCCGTCCCGGCCGTCCCGTCTGCGGTCCTCCGGTCTCACCACGTCCTCCTCCCCGCCGCCGTCACGCCACCGTCGACTCGGACGAGCCGTCGAAGTCGCTCAGGTGCTGTTCGACGAAGGCGGCCGCCCGTTCCTCCGCCTCCAGCTCGGCGGCGCGCAGCGCGTCGTGGTTGAGTTCGAAGTCCCGGGACGACTCGGTCATCGCGCGGTCGGTGAAGACCAGCGGGCGTTCCGTCTCGGTGATCAGGTGTTTGACGACCTGGACGTTGCCGTTGACGTCCCAGACGGCGATGCCGGGAGTGAGTGTCGGGATGATCTCCACGGCCCACCTGGGCAGGCCGAGGACTCGGCCGGTGGCCCGTGCCTCGTCGGCCTTCTGGGCGTAGATCGTCCGGGTCGACGCCATTTTCAGGATCGCCGCGGCCTCCTTCGCCGCCGCCCCGTCGACCACGTCGGACAGGTGGTGGACGACCGCCACGAAGGACAGGCCGAGCCGGCGCCCGAACTTCAGCAGCCGTTGGAACAGCTGCGCCACGAACGGGCTGTTGATGATGTGCCAGGCCTCCTCGACCAGGAAGATGCGCTTCTTGCGGTCGGGGCGGATCCAGGTGTGTTCCAGCCACACGCCGACGATCGCCATCAGGATCGGCATGGCGATGGAGTTGCGGTCGATGTGGGAGAGGTCGAAGACGATGAGGGGCGCGTCGAGGTCGATGCCGACCGTGGTCGGGCCGTCGAACATGCCGCGCAGGTCACCGTCGACCAGGCGGTCGAGGACCAGCGCCACGTCCAGGCCCCACGCCCGTACGTCGTCTATGTCGACGTTCATCGCCTCGGCGGACTCCGGTTCGGGGTGCCGTAGCTGCTCGACGATGTCCGTGAGGACGGGCTGGCGTTCGACGATGGTCTCGTTGACGTAGGCGTGCGCGACCTTGAGGGCGAAGCCGGAGCGTTCGTCCAGGCCGTGGCCCATGGCGACCTCGATGATCGTCCGGAGCAGGGCGAGCTGGCCGGTGGTGGTGATCGCGGGGTCGAGCGGGTTGAGGCGGATGCCCATGTCGAGGGCGGCCGTCGGGTCCAGGCGGATGGGAGTTATCCCCAGCTCCTCCGCGATCAGGTTCCACTCGCCGACGCCGTCCTCGCCCTGGGCGTCCAGGACGACGACCTGGCGGTCGCGGAAGCGGAGCTGGCGCAGGACGTACGTCTTCTCCAGCGCCGACTTGCCGTTGCCGGACTCGCCGAGGACCAGCCAGTGGGGGGCGGGCAGCTGCTGGCCGTAGAGCTGGAAGGGGTCGTAGATGTAGCCCTTGCCGGAGTAGACCTCGCGGCCGATGATCACGCCCGAGTCGCCCAGGCCCGGCGCGGCGGTCGGCAGGTAGACCGCCTGGGCCTGGCCCGTCGAGGTGCGGACCGGGAGGCGGGTCGTCTCGACCTTCCCGAAGAGGAAGGACGTGAAGGCGTCGGTGAGGACGGACAGCGGATCCCGCATGCTTGGGCCCTACCTTCGGATGCCGGTGGCGAACGGGAGGGTGTTCACGAAGGCGCGGTGGTGCTCGCGGTCGCACCACTCCAGCTTCAGGTACGACTTTCCGGCCGAGGCGCGGATGGTCCGCTTGTCGCGGGCCAGCGCCTCGGGGGAGCGGGAGGAGACGGTGATGTAGCCGACCAGGTTCACTCCGGCGGCGCCGCTCGCCAGGTCCTCGCCCCGCTGGTCGAGGCGGGAGTGGGCGGCGACGTCGCGGGGGTCCACGGTGCGGTTCATCTTGGCGGCGCGGGAGGCCTCGGCCACGTCATTGGTCTTTTCGGTCAGCATGCGTTCGATGGCTACCTCGGTGGGCTCGAGATCCATCGTCACGGCGACCGTGCGGATGACGTCCGGGGTGTGGACCAGCAGGGGGGCCAGGAAGTTGACGCCCACCGGGGTCATCGGCCACTCCTTCACCCAGGCGGTGGCGTGGCACCAGGGGGCGCGGGTGGACGACTCCCGGGTCTTGGCCTGGAGGTAGGTGGGCTCCATGGCGTCGAGCTCGGCCGGCCAGGCGTTGCGCTTGGTCATCGCCTGGATGTGGTCGATGGGGTGGTCGGGGTCGTACATGGAGTGGATGAGGGAGGCGAGCCGGCCCTGGCCGAGGGGCTGGCGGACGCGGATGTCGGCCTCCTGCAGGCGCGAGCAGATGTCGGTGAGCTCGCGGGCCATGACGACGGCGAGGCCGGCGTCCCGGTCCACCTTGCGGCCGTTGTGCGGGCGGGCCGCGCGGGCCATCGCCTGCGCCTCGGCCGCCAGCTCACGGTTGTAGTGCATGCAGGCGACGAGGTAGGCGCGGTGCTGTTCGCTGCTGGTGGAGACCATGGACTGCAGTTGGTCGTACGAGTCCTGCAGCCAGCCCGGTGCCTTCTCGTCGCCGCGGACGGCGACGTCCTTGGCGTGGGCGTCCGGGTCGGCGGGGAGGGTGCGGGCGAGCATCTGCAGGCGGGTGACGAAGCCGTCGCCGTTGGCCACGTGCTTGAGCAGGGTGCCGAAGCGGTCGACGAGGGCTTCCTGGTCCTCGGAGTCGCGCAGGCCGACGCCGGGGCCCTCGATCTCGATGGCGGCGGTGACGGTACGGCGGTCAGCGTGCAGGAGCACGGCGATCTCGTCGGGGCCGAAGGGGGCGGCGAGCCAGCTGATGCGGCCGATGCCCGGCGGCGGGCCGATCTCGACCTCGCGGCCGTCCAGGCGGGTGCCGGCCTCCATGACGCCGCTGCGGTACAGGGTGCCCTGCTTGAGGGTCCGCTTGTAACTGCGGTTGATCTCGAACCACTTGTAGAACGTGCGGTGCTTGTAGGGCACGTAGACCGCGGCCAGCGCGAGCAGCGGGAAGCCCGTCAGCAGCACGATGCGCAGGGAGAGGACGGGGATCAGGAGCCCGCACATCATGCCGAGGAAGGCGCCCACGACGATGAGCGCGATCTCTCCGGACTCGCGGTTGCGGCCGACGATCGCGTTCGGCCGGGCCCGGCCGATGAGATACGTACGGCGGGGCGTGACCGGATGGGACAGGTGGGACTCGGTCGTCAACGCCCTTCACCTCCCGTGCGGTTGGTACTGCTGTTGCGGGTGTTGCCGGCGTGCGGGGTGTTCACCGGGCTCGGTGAACGGGGTGCGGGTGCGGCGGAGGGGACTGATCCGCCGCCACCACCGTTCGGGGTGCGGCTGCTGTGCGCGGCCACGCCGCCGGTGACGGGGTTGGCCGGGCGGGCGCCGCCCCCGGAGGACGACTGGCCGCCGCCTCCGTTGTCGTTGGCGCGGGCGCTGTGGGTCTTGATGCCCTGGGCGACCATGGTCGCCGGGGAGCTGATGACGGCGGCCGCCTTGCCCTCGGCGCCCTGCATGATGCGGTTGTTGCGGCCGCTGGCGATCTCGTCGCCGAAGCCGGGGACGAAGCGGTAGATCATCGCGCTGGCGAAGATGGCGAGCAGGATGATGGCCAGGCCGGAGACGACGGCGGAGAAGGAGTCGGGTCCGTTGGCACTCGACAGCGCGCCGGCCAGCCCCAGGACGATCACGATGATCGGCTTCACCAGGATGACGGCGATCATGATGCCGGCCCAGCGGCGGACGTGGCCCCAGAGGTTCTTGTCGACGAGGCCGGCGTAGACGACGGTGCCGAGCAGGGCGCCGACGTACAGCAGGGCGGCCCTGATGACCAGCTCCAGCCACAGGACGCCGGCGGCGAGGATGCTCACCAGGGACACCACGATCAGCATGATCGGGCCGCCGCCGATGTTCGTGCCCTTGTTGAGGGCGCCGGAGAAGGTGCCGAAGAACGTGTCGGCCTGGTCGCCGGTCGCCTTGGCGAGGACGTCGGTGACGCCGTCCGCCGCGGAGACGACGGTGTAGAGGATCAGCGGTGTGAAGGCGGAGGCGAGGACCGTCAGCCACAGGAACCCGACGGCCTCGGAGATCGCGGTGCTGAGCGGGACCCCTCTGACGGCCCGCTTGGCCACCGCCAGCAGCCACAGCACCAGGGTCAGGATGGTCGAGGCCGCGAACACGACCGCGTACTGCTGGAGGAACTTCTGGTTCGTGAAGTCGACGTTCGCGGTGTCCTTCACGGCGCCGCTGAGCTTGTCGATGGTCCAGGAGGCGGCTTTCGCGCAGCCCTTGGCGAGGGAGGAGAGGGGGTCGAGGGTGGAGGTGGGGTCGTTGGTGAGCGACCCACCGCTCGACTTGGTGTTGCGGTCGCTCTCGCACAGGGCCTTGGAGGCTCCCTGGATCAGGCGGCAGGGGTCGTTGCTCGACGAGGGGGACGGCGAGGGTGACGGAGCCGCGAAGGCGCGGGCCGCCAGGAGGACGGTCGCGGTCTGCACGGCTGCGACCGCGGCCGCGGCCCTGAGCACGAGGCGCTTACCGGGCATAGGTGAACCCTCCGTACTCGTTGACGGCCTTCGCCATGTCGTCCGCGGTGGAGGCCTTGTCGTCGCCGGGGACAGGCGTGGGGCCTGCCTTCTGGGACTGGGTGACGACCTTCCAGTCGTCGCCCGCCCACTGGAGCTTCATGGTGATGGTGAACCAGCTGTTGGTGACCGGGGTGGTGGAGTTCGTGCCCGCGAGACCGAGGAGGCCGCTGCACCAGACCTCGACGGTCGCGTCGTTCGCGGTGGAGGCGGTGACCTTGGTGCCGACGGGACTGGTCCGGGAGACGAAGGTGTAGCCCGACGGCGTGGAGCCGTCCGCGTTCAGACCGACGTTCTTGTTGAAGGCCGGGGTGTACGCCTGGTCCAGGGTCGACTGGAAGTCGGCGAGCCGGGAGGGCGTGATGACGGCCTGCAGGATGGCGTCCCGTCTGGTCTTGTCGAACATGTCGGCCGAGCCCAGGGCCACCGCGTAGTTCGCCGCGGCGCTCTGCGCCCCCTGCTGGTCGTGAGCGAAGCCCGCCGGGATGCCCGTGGTCTTCGACTGGACCGGCTTGGTGCCGCTCGCGGCCGTCGCCGAGCTGCCCGGCTTGCCGCTGGACTGGCCGGCGGAAGAGGAATCGCCGCCTCCACGATTCGCGAAGGCGATCGCCGCGATCAGCAGCACCACGACCCCGACCACCGTGACCAGCCCCCTGGACGACGAGCGGCCACCGCGCCGCGCGCCCCCGTACACGTCACCGCCCGCGTCGGGCAGCCTCGTGCGGGTCTGCCCCTCGTCTCCGAGACTCATGCCGCGCACGCCCTCTCCACCTCGTGGTAATACGACGGTAGCCGTGCTGGGACCCGCGCGGGCGCGGTGTGGTGACTCGACATCAGGGAAACGCAACCTCAGCCGGTGGGCACGACGGGTGGGTGGGGTAGAGGGGGACCGGGCGTGCCCGGGGGTGGGGGGAAGAGTTGCCTGCTAGACGGCCATGCCGTACACGATGGTGAAGAGCGTGCCCAGTGAGCCGATGATGAAGACGCCCGTGAGGCCGGCGATGATGAGGCCCTTGCCCTGTTCCGCGCTGAAGGTGTCGCGCAGGGCGGTCGCGCCGATGCGCTGCTTGGCGGCGCCCCATACCGCGATGCCGAGGCAGAGCAGGATGGCGACCGCCATCACGACCTCGATCATCACTTTGGCCTCGTTGCCCAGGCTGCCGAAGGGGCCCCAGTTCGGAGCGATCCCGCCGATGATGGTGTTGATGTTTCCCTTGTCGGCCGCAAAGAGCATGTAAGTCACCGCCCCAGGTGGGTAGTTCCAGTTCCGTGCCCCTGCGTCGGTGCAGAGGCCAGGCTCATTGTCGCCGACAATGTCGTCGTCGTATGTCGACTTGGCGTCATTGACTGGCGGCTTTCGTACGAAAAGCACGTACGGTCACTCTGTGTATCACGGCAGGTCACGCCGGGCAATGAGGCCTGCGCGGAACCTGTCGTGTGGTTCCGTCGTTGACCCCTTCTATGACCTGGGCCGTTTCTGACGGTCGGTCGGGTGGACGGTCGCGTCGGTGTTCTGCGAATGAAGGGTATCCCGGGCACGGCGAACGGGCCGTGGCTGGTGGCCACGGCCCGCTCGGTGACGGAGGGTCAGTCGGTCAGCCGGTGAAGGCGGAGACACCCTCCGGGGTGCCCCAGCCGGTCGGGCCGTCGTAGCCCGACCGGGCGGTGCAGAGGTAGCTGGTCGAGCAGGAGCCGTTGCTGCCGCTGGTCACGTCGTTCAGCGCCGAGGTGCCGGCCTTCGCGTAGGGGAAGGAGGCCGGGTACGAGGAGGATGACGGGGTGCCGGCGAGGGCGTAGACGCTCGCGATGATCGGCGAGGAGGCGCTCGTACCGCCGAAGGTGTACCAGCCGGCGGTCACGCCGTAGGAGTCGTAGACCGAGACGCCGGTCGCCGGGTCGGCCACCGCGGAGACATCCGCGATCGTGCGCTTGGAGCAGCCGGTGTCGGTCTGCCAGGTGGGCTTGGCGTCGTAGGCGGAGCAGCCGGAGCCGGTGCCCTCGGTGCTGGAGGTGTTCCAGACGGTCTCGGTCCAGCCGCGGGTGGTGGAGGAGGTCTTCAGCGCGGTGCCGCCGACGGAGGTGACGTAGCGGGAGGCGGCCGGGTACTGGGCGCCGTAGCCCGAGTCGCCGGCGGAGACGGTGATGGCGACGCCCGGGTGGTTGAAGTACGAGGAGTCGTAGGAGGTGTCGGAGGAGGACTCCGAGCCGCCGTAGCTGTTGGAGACGTACTTCGCGCCGAGAGTGACGGCCTCGTTCACGGACTTGCCGAGGTTGGCCATGGTGGCGCTGTTGGCCTCGACGAGCAGGATGTTGCACTTCGGGCAGATGGCGGAGGCCATGTCGAGGTCGAGGGAGATCTCCTCGGACCAGCCGCTGTCGCTGGAGGGCAGCGAGGTGGTGGAGCCGGTCTGACCGACCTTCTTGAAGCAGCCGTTGGCGGTGGTGCAGGCCGGCAGGCCGTAGTACGAGCGGTAGGTGGCCAGGTCCGACTCGGCGTTGGGGTCGTTGTAAGCGTCGACGATCGCGATGGTGTGGCCGGCGCCGTTGGAGGCGGCGGCGGAGGTCAGGCCGTATGCGGACTGGAGGTTGCCGGGGCCGTAGCCGGAGGGCGTGGAGGCGGTGGCGGCCTTCGGGGTGACCCCGCTCTTCGCGGCCTGCTGCTTCTGGAAGGCGGTGAGTCCGCCGGTCACCCGGTAGGAGTCACAGGCCAGTTCGCCCTTGTGCTGGGGGGTGGCACAAGGCGTCGCGGTCCAGGTCACCTTCGAGGCGGCGGTGGCCGCGTCGGCCTGGCCGGCGGTGCCGAAGCCCGCGAACACGAGGGCCGCGGCGGCGGCCGCGACGGCGCCGATGCGGCGCCAACCGGCGGGCGAGGTGGGTCTGTTGGGGGGAGTGGAACGCATCGTGCAGCCTCCTGGGTTCCTGAGTGGGGTGGAACAGGGGCGGTGCGGGTGCGAGAGCGCCGGTACGGGGTCCCCGGCGGTGGGCGGCGGCCCGGCGATGACCTTCCCTTGTTGAGTACGTGACAACAAGGGGCTTACAGAAGTCTTACTTCCGAATTACTGAAGACGGTCGGGCCCTTTACCCAACGCACAGCGGGCGCACGGGCGTCGCATGGAAAACGGGTCGCGGCCGGCTGCCGTGACCCGTTCTCCTTGATGCCGCCGAGGAGTCCCCACGTACTCCCCCCTCTGGCGGCTCCCCGTGACCCGACGGGGAGGTCGTGCGCTGGTCAGCTCGCGGTGAAGGCGGTCAGGCCTTCCGGGGTGCCCCAGCCGGTCGGGCCGTCGTAGCCCGATCGCGCTGTGCAGAAGTAGCTGGTCGAGCAGGTGCCGTTGCTGCCGCTGGTCACGTCGTTGAGGGCGGAGGTGCCGGCCGCGTTGTACGGGTACTGGGCCGGGTAGTCACTGGAGCCCGGGGTGCCGGCGAGGGCGTAGACCGACGCGATGAGCGGCGACGAGGCGCTGGTGCCGCCGTAGGTGTTCCAGCCGGTGCCCGCGGAGCCGTAGGAGTCGTAGACGGAGACGCCGGTCGCGGGGTCGGCGACGGCGGACACGTCGGCGATCATCCGCTTGCCGCAGCCGCTGTCGGTCTGCCAGCTGGGCTTCGCGTCGTACGCGGAGCAGCCGGAACCGGTCCCCTCCGTACTGCTGGTGTTCCACACACTCTCCGCCCAGCCGCGGCTGTCGGAGGACGTGGACAGCGAGGTGCCGCCGACCGCGGTGACGTACTTGGAGGCGGCCGGGTACTCGGCGCCGTAGCCGCTGTCGCCCGCGCTGGCGGTGATGGCGACGCCCGGGTGGTTGTAGTACGAGGAGTCGTAGGAGGTGTCCGAGGACGACTCGGAGCCGCCGTAGGAGTTGGAGACGAACTTCGCGCCCAGCTTCACGGCCTCGTTCACCGCCGCGCCCAGGTTGGCGTCGCTCGCCGACTTCGCCTCGACCAGCAGGATGTTGCAGTTCGGGCAGGTCGCGCTGACCACGTCGAGGTCGAGGGACTCCTCACCGGCCCAGCCGCTGTCGGCGGAGGGCAGCGAGGTGGTGGAGCCGGTCTGACTGACCTTGCTGAAGCAGCCGTTGGCGGTGGTGCAGGCCGGCAGGCCGTAGTACGAGCGGTACGTGGCCAGGTCCGCCTCGGCGTTGGGGTCGTCGTAGGCGTCGACGATGGCGACGGTCTCGCCGGAGCCGTTGTTGGAGGCCGCGTCGGTCAGGCCGTAGGCGGACTGGATGTCGCTCGGACCGTACCCGGTCGGGGAGTCGCCGGCGGCGTCCGGCTTGACGGTCTTCGGCGTGACGCCCTTGAGCGCCGCCTGCTTCTCCATGAAGGCGGTGGTGCCGCCGGTGACCCGCAGGGCGTTGCAGGCGGCGTACCCCTTCTTCGGGGTCGCGGCACAGGCCTTCTCGTACCGCACATGGGCCTTCGCCACCTGCGCGGCGACCGCCTTGGCGCTCACTTTGTGGACGGCACCGGTCGCCGCGTCGGCGTGGGCCGCGGTGCCGAGTCCGGCGAGCACGAGGGCGGCGGCGGTCGCGGCGGCGGAGCCGACACGGCGCCATCTGCCGTGTATGTGGGGGGAGTTGGGGGTGGACGTACGCAACGTACAGCCTCCTGGAAGTGGTGGACAGAGGCCTGCGGGTGGGGGGCCACCGGTGTGTTCTGCCGGTGGGGGCGGCGGCCCGCGACGACGATGGCTTGTTGAGTACGCGACAAACAAGACAGTTTCGGAATCCTGACTCCCGCGTTACCGAAGTGGGCGGGGGGCTTACTGGGGGATGGGGGTGGAATGGGTGGGCGATGGCGGGGACTTGACCGTCACCGCAGGAAGTCCACAAGTCGGCGCAGGTTGACGCGCGTTGAGTGGGGTCCGTTCCGGTCCTCACCGGAGCTCTCTGTCAGAGCCCGCTGTTAAAGTGCGCCGATGTCTTCGATCAAGGAGTTCCAAGTCACCTTCGACTGTGCTGATCCCGAGCGCGTCGCTCGTTTCTGGTGTGAGGTGTTGGGGTACGTCGTACCGCCGCCGCCCAAGGGGTTCGACAGCTGGGACGCATTCGATCACTCCCTGCCGCCCGAGCGACAGGGCTCGGCCTTCGCCTGCGTCGATCCCACCGGCGTGGGCCCGCGACTGTTCTTCCAGCGCGTTCCCGAAGGCAAGGTCGTCAAGAACCGGGTGCATCTCGATGTGCGGGTCGGCACCGGGCTCGTGGGTGAGGAGCGCCTGGCCGTGCTCGAGGCCGAGTGCGCGCGACTGGTCGCGCTCGGCGCGGTGTGCGTACAGGTGCTGCGCGCCGACGGTTTCGACGAGTCGTGCATTGCGATGCAGGACATCGAGGGCAACGAGTTCTGCCTGGACTGAGGAGCGGGCGGTGCGTCAGCGGCCCTTACCGCTACCGGGGAGATACTGATTGACCAGCTCCGCCGCGGTCTGGGCATCGTCGACGGTGATGACGAAGTTCGTTCCTCGAGCCAGTTCCAGCCACAGGGCATCGCCTTCGCGGACGGAGACCGCGCGCAGGCCCGGCTTCCACCGGTAGCCCCAGCCGCCGATCTCCATCGGCCGGGTCCAGCGTGCTGACGCGTGGACGATCCGTTCATGAGGGATCGTGCGCCGCAAGAAGGGGACGAGCGCGGAGGCGACCGTGACACCCAGGGAGGACACCGTCACCTTGATGCCGCCCGTGACGAGGAACGCGGCCGCCGCGAGCAACAGCACGAGGCTGACCGCGCGGTAGGAGGCGTCGACAGCCGCGATCACGATGAGGGCGATCGCCAGGACGACGCCGACGGGGATCATCCAGCTGCTGAACTGCGACCGGTACCAGACTGTCCGTTCTCTCGCGTCGCGGGGATGGCTCACCGGTTCCTCCGGGACAGGATGCGGCCCGCACACAGGATCGCGGCGCCTAGGGCGAACTCGGTTGTTGTTCTGTCGTCGGAATCCAGTGGAGCCCGAGATCGTCTCCGTCACAAGGCCCGGTGCCGGTTCGTCTGTGGGTGACGGACCGGACGGGAGGCGTGGCGTCATGGGCAGGGGCGTGTACTGGGTTGGAAGCTGCTGGCCGCCGTCGCTCTGGCGCCGGGGTTTCCGGTGCTTCTCGTTCCCCTTACGTTGCTGACGGCTCTGTCGTGGGCGTCGCGGCCGGATTCGCGGCGGTCAACCTCGCGTCGCTCTCGCCGTCGAGGTCGGGGCGATAGCCCGCGGAGGCCGGAATTTTCGCTGCGTCCAAGATGACCTGCCGGGCCTCACCCGGCAGCCGGTCGAACTCGCCCGCCCGTACCCCAGTACGAACGCGTCCCACTTGGGGCGGTCAGTGGTGACCACGGTGTCGGGTCTGGTGGTGGAGCGGATGCGGACCGTGTCGGGTCGCTGGTCTCGGTTATGTGGATGGCTGACGGGGTCGCGGCCAGGTGGATGCAGGAGTTGCCTTCGGGGCAGTACGACGACTTCTGCCAGGGGAGCGTGCGCATCGGGGGTTCCCTCACAGGTCCTTGAGGATGTTGTGGATGAAGTCCTGAGACTCCTCGGGGGTGAGGGCCGCTGCTTCGAGGCGGTCGAGTGTGACGCGGTACTTGCTCAACTGGCCTCCGCGTCGAGGAACACCGGGCCGTGCGACTGGTCGAGGTTCACGGTGTCCAGTTGCGGTACGGGGCCCTCGGCGCAGTAGACGGACTGGCCGGAGCCGGCGAAGGTGCCCGCGGCGAACGGGATGACGTGGATCGCGATGTGCTCGCGCTCGTTCATCTCCAGGAGAAGGCGGGGCGGATTCGGGTCGGGGTGTGGGACAGCGATCCCCGGGTGCCGGACGGGTTCGGGGGCGGCGGGGCGTACGGCCCGGCGGCGGATGCCGAGAGTGGGCGCGGGCTGCACATTCTGCGGGCCTGTGCGGACGACGTCGGGGTATGCGTGCTGCGGGACCACGCGGCTTCCGGGGGCGGGAAGCTGCTGTGGGCCGAGTGTCAGGCCGGAAGGGAAGGGTGCTGTGACAGGGAGTGAGCAAGGGCACATACAGGTGCCGGGACCGGGTGCGGAAAGCGGTGCGCAGGCGGGGCGGAGATCCGCACAGTACGGTGGATACGACGCCGAGTGGGATGCCGGAGCTCCCGCTCACCGAGCCCGTGAGCTGGAGGGACGGAGGCAGCGAGCCATGTCCGTGTCGTCCGGTGTCCGGCTGTTCCCGCGTCCCCGGCCAGGGGGTGCGTACGGCCGTTCGTGTGGTGTCGAGCCGGAGAAAGGGCCGTTTTCGGAGAGTTCTCAGTGAACGGCAGACGGTTTTCTCACCTTCGTCGGTCACAGTGGCTGTCGATGAAGCGCTCCTCTCGGATCTCCAGGCGAATCGCCAGTCCCCTGTGCGCGGCCGTCGTCCTGCTGGTGCCGGCCGTGACCTCGGCGTCCCTCGCCAACGCCGACGAGGGCTCCGGGCCGCTCGGGGTGACGTCGGTCGCCGGCGTCTCGTCGCGGTCGGTGCGGGTCGGGGCGCTGTTCCCGGCGGGCCAGGCGTCCAGCCTCGCCGGCAACCACCACTGCACCGCCTCCGTCGTGCACAGCCCCAACCGGAACCTCATCGTCACCGCCGCGCACTGTCTGGACGGCGACGGGGAGTTCGTGTTCGTACCCGGGTACCGGGACGGCAAGGCGCCCTACGGGGTGTGGACCGTGAAAAGACGGTTCCTGCCGGACGGGTGGAAGCAGGGGCAGGACGAGGACAGTGACGTCGCGTTCGGCATCATCAGCTACCAGGACGGGCGGGGCATCGAGGACCTCGTCGGCGGGAACCGCTTCGCGAGCGGGACGACGACCGGCGCCACCGCCGTGACCATCACCGGGTACCCCAGCTCCGACGAGGAGCCGGTCAGCTGCACCAACAAGCCGATCGCGCACAGCCGTACCCAGCAGCGGATCGACTGCCCCAGTCTCAGCAACGGCACGAGCGGCAGTCCGTGGGTCAACGGGGACGGTCAGGTCGTGGGGGTGCTGGGCGGTCACGAGCAGGGTGGCGACACGGACGACATCTCCTACAGCGTCGTGTTGGGGAGCGAGGCCGCGGAGCTGTACCGGGACGCGGCCGCCGATCCGTGATCCCGCACCACCTCTGCCTGACGTTCGACAATGGCCGGGTGTGATCATTACGGAAGGCGGTCGCCGCCTCTAGACTGACCCCTCGACGGACTCCTGGGCGGATTCCGGGGCGGACTCCTTGGCGGCGAGGGGCGGTTGACGGTGCGTAAGGCATGGATCATTGCGTCCGTGGCTGTCGGCTCCGCCATGGCCTTCGTCGCGCTGCTCGTCGTCGGCGTGTACGTCGTCGCCGGGAACCTCGTCAACGGCATCGGGAGCGGCACCAAGGCGCTGGCCAAGGGTGCAGTACCGGCCGCGTACGCGGGCATCGTGCAGAAGTGGGGAAACCTCTGCCCGGCGCTGAATCCGGCGCTGCTGGCCGCGCAGCTCTACCAGGAGAGCGGGTTCAACCCGCGGGCCAGGAGCGCCGCGGCGGCCGAGGGGATAGCGCAGTTCATCCCCGGGACCTGGGCCACGCACGGGATCGACGGGAACGGCGACGGTGTCAAGGACGTCTGGGATCCGCAGGACGCGATCCCGTCCGCCGCGTCGTACGACTGTGAACTCGCCTCGTACGTGAAGGGCGTGCCCGGGAATCTGTCCGAAAACATGCTGGCCTCGTACAACGCCGGGGCCTACGCGGTGATCAAGTACGGGGGCGTGCCGCCGTACAAGGAGACGCAGAACTACGTCAAGACGATCACGACGCTGGAGGCGAGCTTCGCCGCGCCCGTCACGCGGGTCGATCCGTCGAAGCAGGCCGCCGGGGCGATCTACTTCGCGCAGAAGAGGCTCGGCACGCCGTACCTGTGGGGCGGCGACGGAACTGCCGCCGACGGCGGGCGTTTTGACTGCTCGGGGCTGACGAAGGCCGCGTACGAGAGCGTCGGCGTCACGCTGCCCCGCGTGGCCAACGACCAGTACAACGCGGGGCCGCACCCCAAGCGCAACGAACTGCTGCCCGGGGACCTGGTGTTCTTCTCGACGGACCTGACCGACTCACGGGCCATTCATCACGTGGGCATCTACGTCGGCGGCGGGTACATGATCGACGCGCCCCGGACGGGTGCCGTCATCCGGTTCGACCCGATCGACACCTCCGAGTACTTCGGCGCCACCCGGGTCACCGAAGATGGCGCGAAAGCACTGCCCACGACGGTGTAAACCGTGTGTGAAACCACCCCCTGAGCTGCGGAGATGGGTCTCTCTTCGATAACGTCTGCGTGATCATTCGGTGGAGTGTGGAACGTAGTAACCGGGACCATGCGTTCCTGTTCTCGTAGTCATCTGCGTAGGCAGCTACAACGTGATCTACAGCCACGGGGGTGGGTAGGAGCGGCGCATCTCGGATGCGCCCGGAAGCAGACGACGAAGGAGCCGCAGCACGATGGCTGGACTCGCCGAATCCGGGTCGAACCCCGACGTCGACCTGCTCTACGACATCAACGGGCTTGCCAAGCACGCCCCGCACTGGTTCGACCGGGGCATGGAGTTCGTCGGGGAGTACGGGCTGCTGCTGGCCATGGTGCTGCTGGTGGTGTGGTGCTGGTGGTCGGTGCGCAGGAAGGGCGGCGAGGACGCCGCGTCCTCCGTCGCCGCGCTCGTGTGGGCCCCGCTCGCCGCCGGGATCGCGGTGCTGGTGAACGTGCCGATACGGGGTTTCGTGGAGCGGCCCCGGCCCTTCCTCGACCACCAGGGGCTGGACGTGCTCGTGTCCGGCAAGACCGACTACTCCTTCGTGAGCGACCACGCGACCATCACCATGGCCATCGGCGTCGGACTCTTCGTCGCCAACCGGAGGTTCGGGCTCGCCGGGATAGCGCTGGCGCTGCTCGAGGGCTTCTGCCGGGTCTACATGGGCGTGCACTACCCGACCGACGTGATCGGCGGGTTCGCCCTCGGCACGGCCGTCGCGCTGCTCCTGTCACCCCTCGCCATGGCCCTGCTGACCCCGGTCACGAAGGCCGTCGAGACCTCCTCCTGGGGCGCCTGGTTCGTCCGCTCCCGCTCCGCCTCCCCCCGCGAAGAGGGCACCCTCCTCCCCGGCACCCGCAAGGACGTCGAGTCGGAGGAACGTGACCTGGCGGCGTAGTGCCGTCGCAGCAGTGCCCTACAGCGCCTGCGGGTACGTGAAGAAGTGGTCGGGGTCGTACTGCTTCTTCACCGTGGCCAGCCGGGGGGCCGCGTCGCCGTAGTAGGCCTTGCGCCAGTTCGACAGGGTCGGGTCGGTGTAGTTCTGGTAGGCCGCGCCGGAGGCGTACGGCTTCATCGCGTCGTGGGTCCTCGTCAGCCAGGACTGGGCTGTCGTGCCGGTCGTGCCCGCCCGCCAGGACGCTATGTACTGGGCCAGCATCCGTGAGCGGCGGTGGACGAAGGCCGTCGCCGTGGGGGAGACGCGGTTGACCGCGCCGCCGAGGGCGGTGAGGGCGATGCTGCCGGCGCCGCCCTGGACCGAGGCGATGTGGGCCAGCATGGTCTGGATGCCGGCCGACGATATCGAGCGGTCGAAGAAGTCCGAACGGGCCGCGTAGGTCTCCCGGCCGAGCGCGCCCTGCGGGTTGCGGCCCGGCGTCGTACCGGGCAGGTGGCACTGGGCGGCGGTCGGGAAGGACGAGCAGCCGGCGTAGGCCTCCATCGCGCCCTCGTAGGTGTGCCGTTTGAGCGTGACGCTGCGCGCCGGGGCGCCGACCTTCGAGGCGAGGCGGTCCAGCGCGTTCTGGAGTTCGCCGTAGGTGCCGAGCGAGAACGCGGCGACGGACACGGTGGGCGAGCCGCCGTTCTCCAGGTGGCAGGAGGACCAGATCTCGTCCGGCTGGTCGGGGCCCCACTCCTGCCAGGCCTTCACCACGGCCGCCGCCTTGTCCCAGGGCCAGGTCACGTACGCCGACACCGCCTGCGGTGCGGGGTGGGTACGGAACTGCAGTTCCGTCACGACGCCGAAGTTGCCGTTGCCCGCGCCGCGCAGGGCCCAGAACAGGTCCGCGTTGGTCGTCGCGTTCGCGGTGAGCTGCTTGCCGTCCGCCGTGATGAGGGTGGCCTGGGTGAGGCTGTCGCAGGTCAGTCCGTACGCCCGGGAGACCACGCCGTGGCCGCCGCCCAGGACCAGACCGGAGACGCCGACCGAGGGGCAGGAGCCCGCCGGTATCGTCACGCCCTTCGCCGTGAGGGCCCGGTAGACGTCGATGAGCTTGGAACCGGCGCCCACCACCGCCTGCCCGCCGCTGACGCGTATGCGGTTCAGCTCGGAGACATCGAGGATCAGCTTGCCGTTCCCCGAGGACCAGCCGGCGTAGGAGTGGCCGCCGTTGCGGATGGCGACCTGGAGGCCGTGGGCGCGGGCGTAGGACAGCGTCGTACGGATGTCGTCGGCGTGGGCGACGTAGGCGACCGCGGCCGGCTGGAGGGAGTCGAAGCGGGTGTTGTACAGCTTGTGGGCGGTGGCCCACTGGGCGTCGCCGGGGCGTATCAGCGGCCCGTCCAGGTCACGGGCGAGGGCCGCCCAGTTCGCGGCGGCCGTCTTGGCCGACGTCGACCTCAGGGCCGTACCGGAGCCGGACGAGGAGGTGCTGGTGTGCGCGGCGGCGGAGCCGCCCCGGCAGGCCGCCGTGGCGAAGGCCGCCATCGCGGCCGCGCCGCCGACCGTGAACGTACGCCGTTGCATATGTGCCTCCCGTTGGCTCTCGGGGGACGAGACGGCACGCCGACCCCCCTGGGTTCCGGCCTGCGTGTCACCGCTGTGTCACCGTGGATCCGGAAATCGACACGTGCCCTCCCCGTGAGCGTTCCGTGACCTAACCACAACGTCTGCAGGGGTTCACCTCTCGTTCATTTGGGCCCATAGGCGCCTTCACCTGATCTGCCTAATTTCGGCCTTACGCGATGCGGGCCGCATCCCCCTGGAGACGTGCCCCCATCACCCGGACTTCGCAACTTCGCACGCCGCCGATTCAGGACGGCGGCTACTGGAAGGAACTCTTTCAAGTGAAGCTTCAGCGCATGAATCGGCGGGCCATCGCCCTCGGTGCACTCGCCGCGTCGGGCGCCCTGGTCCTCACGGCGTGCGGCTCGGACAACACCAGCAGTGGCAGCAGCAGCGGCGGCAGCAGCGCGTCCGCCACCACGCAGGCGGGTTCCATCAAGTGTGACAATGCCAAGGGCCAGCTGCTGTCCGACGGCTCGTCGGCGCAGAAGAACGCGATCGACGCCTGGGTGGCGCAGTTCTCCAAGGCCTGTGGCGTGCAGATCAACTACAAGGCCGGCGGTTCCGGTGCGGGTGTCACCTCCTTCACCCAGGGTCAGCTCGCCTTCGCCGGTTCCGACTCGGCGCTGAAGCCCGAAGAGGTCACGGCCTCCAAGAAGGTCTGCTCCGGCGGTCAGGGCATCGACCTCCCGATGGTCGGCGGCCCGATCGCGGTCGGCTACAACCTCTCCGGCGTGTCCAACCTGGTCCTGGACGCCCCGACCCTGGCCAAGATCTTCGACAGCAAGATCCAGTACTGGGACGACGCGGCCATCAAGAAGCTGAACCCGTCGGCGAAGCTCCCGCACCTGAAGATCCAGGCGTTCCACCGCTCCGACGAGTCGGGTACGACGGACAACTTCACCAAGTACCTGAAGGCCGCGGCCCCGAGCGACTGGACCTACTCCGGTGGCAAGGCCTGGCAGGCCAAGGGTGGCCAGGCCGCCGCGCAGTCCTCCGGTGTCGCCGCCCAGGTCAAGCAGACCAACGGCTCCATCGGCTACTTCGAGCTGTCCTACGTCACCGACGGTGTCAACGCCGTCAGCATCAACACCGGTGCCAGTGCGCCGGTCGCCCCGAGCAGCGACTCCGCCTCCAAGGCCATCGCCGACGCCAAGGTGACTGGCGTGGGCCAGGATCTGTCGCTCAAGCTGAACTACAACACCAAGGCCGACGGCGCGTACCCGATCACCCTGGTGACCTACGAGATCGTGTGCGACAAGGGCAACAAGTCGGACACCCTCCCCGCCACCAAGGCGTTCCTGCGCTACATCGCCTCCCAGGACGGCCAGAACCTTCTGTCCGGCCTGAAGTACGCCCCCATCCCCGCCGAGATCAACGCCAAGGTCCGCACCACCATCGAGGGCCTGAGCTGAACTGAGTGTGCGCTCCGGTCCCGGGCCCGCCCCGGGGCCGGACCGCACCGTCCGGTGCACCGCCGCCACGAGCCGTACGTCACGTACGGCTTCGCAGAGCCGCACCTCGCGTGCGGCTCCGCAGACCGGAGAACCCGATGGACACCACACAGATAAAAGACGCGCCTCCTCCCACCCCCCAGCCCACCGCGGCCGAGCAGAAGCGCAACGCCCGCGGCGCCACCCGACCCGGAGACCGGATCTTCCTCGGTCTCTCCCGTGGGTCGGGCATCGTGCTGTTGGTGATCATGGCCGCGATCGCGGTCTTCCTCACCTACCGCGCTTCCCTCGCGCTCAGCAAGAACCACGGCAACTTCCTCACCACCTTCGAGTGGAACACCAACATCCAGCCGCCGTCCTTCGGTATCGCGGTGCTGGCCTACGGCACGGTGATCTCCTCGATCATCGCCATGGTCCTCGCGGTCCCGGTCGCGGTGGCCATCGCGCTGTTCCTCACGCACTACGCCCCGCGCCGGATCGCCGGCCCCATCGCGTACGTGGTCGACCTGCTCGCCGCGGTGCCGTCCATCGTCTACGGCCTGTGGGGCGCGCTGATCCTCGTACCGCACATGACCGGTCTCTTCGGCTGGCTCAACGACTTCTTCGGCTGGACCGGGTTCCTCTCCTGGGACCAGGGCGCCCCGCGCTCCCTGCTCACCGTGGGCATCCTGCTCGCGATCATGATCCTGCCGATCATCACCAACGTCAGCCGCGAGGTCTTCCGCCAGGTCCCGCAGATGCACGAGGAGGCGGCCCTGGCCCTCGGCGCCACGCGCTGGGAGGTCATCCGCATGGCCGTCCTGCCGTTCGGCCGCTCCGGTGTGATCTCCGCGTCGATGCTCGGCCTCGGCCGCGCGCTCGGCGAGACGATGGCCGTCGCCACCGTCCTGTCCCCGGACTTCCTGATCCACGGCAGCCTGCTCAACCCGGGCGGCGGCACCTTCGCCCAGAACATCGCCAGCAAGTTCGGCGAGGCGGACGACTTCGGCCGGGACGCGCTGATCGCCTCCGGTCTGGTCCTGTTCGTCATCACCCTGCTGGTCAACGGCGCGGCCCGCATGATCATCGCCCGCCGCAAGGAGTACTCGGGGGCCAACGCATGAGTAACGCCGCCATCGCTGAGAAGCGCCCCAGCACCCTGCGCGCCGCGAGCCTGCCGAATTGGTCGCCCTGGGCGATCGCCGGTGGCTCCGTCGCCGTCGCCGTCGCCATCGGGACGGGTGCCGGGCTCACCAAGGTGCAGTGGGGTCTGATCGCCGGTCTGCTCTTCCTGATCTCCACCTACGGCATCGCCGCCAAGGTCGAGGGCCGCCGCCAGGCCAAGGACCGGATCGCCACCGGCCTGATCTGGGTCGCCTTCCTGGTCGCCCTCGTGCCGCTGGTCTCCCTGGTCTGGGTGACCGTGGTGCGCGGTGTGAAGGTCCTCGACGTCTACTTCCTGACCCACTCGATGGGCCTCGTCGCCGACTCCCAGCCGGGCGGTGGCATCTACCACGCCATCGTCGGCAGCCTGGAGCAGGTCGGTCTCGCCACCCTCATCGCGGCACCGATCGGCGTGCTGACCGCCATCTACCTGGTGGAGTACGGCCGTGGTCGGCTCGCCCAGGCGGTCACCTTCTTCGTCGACGTCATGACGGGTGTCCCGTCCATCGTCGCGGGTCTGTTCATCCTCTCCCTGATGCTGATCTTCCAGATGCAGCCCTTCGGCTTCGCCGGTTCGCTGGCCCTGGCCATCCTGATGATGCCGGTGGTCGTGCGGTCCACGGAGGAGATGCTCAAGCTCGTCCCGAACGAGCTGCGGGAGGCTTCCCTGGCACTGGGTGTCCCGAAGTGGCGCACCATCCTGAAGGTGGTCCTGCCGACCTCCATCGGTGGCATCACGACCGGCGTCATGCTGGCCGTCGCCCGTATCACCGGTGAGACCGCCCCTGTGCTGCTGTTGGTGTTCGGTAACCGGTTCATCAACAACAACCCCTTCTCGGGGCCGCAGCAGTCGCTGCCGCTGTACATCTACCAGCAGTACGCCGCCGGCAACGACTACGCGTACAACCGGGCCTGGGCGGCTTCGCTGACCCTGATCGCCTTCGTGATGATCCTGAACCTGGTGGCCCGCGGCATCGCCCGCTGGAAGGCCCCGAAGACCGGTCGCTGACCGCGGCCATCGGCGACCGAAGAAATCTGGAAGTGAAGTAATCATGGCCAAGCGAATCGACGTAAGCGGACTGACCGCCTACTACGGCTCCCACAAGGCGATCGAGGACATCTCGATGACCGTCGAGCCCCGCACGGTGACGGCCTTCATCGGACCGTCGGGCTGCGGCAAGTCGACGTTCCTGCGCACGCTGAACCGGATGCACGAGGTCACCTCGGGCGGCCGGGTCGAGGGCAAGGTGCTGCTGGACGACGAGGACCTGTACGGGCCCGGCGTCGACCCGGTGTCGGTGCGGCGCGAGGTCGGCATGGTGTTCCAGCGGCCGAACCCCTTCCCCACCATGTCGATCTTCGACAACGTGGCGGCGGGGCTGCGGCTGAACGGCAACTTCAAGAAGAGCGAGCTCGGTGACATCGTCGAGAAGTCGCTCAAGGGCGCGAACCTCTGGAACGAGGTCAAGGACCGCCTGAACAAGCCCGGTTCGGGGCTGTCGGGTGGTCAGCAGCAGCGGCTGTGCATCGCCCGCGCGATCGCGGTCGAGCCGAAGGTGCTGCTGATGGACGAGCCGTGCTCGGCGCTCGACCCGATCTCGACCCTCGCCATCGAGGACCTGATCGGTGAGCTGAAGGAGCGCTTCACGATCGTCATCGTGACGCACAACATGCAGCAGGCGGCACGGGTCTCGGACCGTACGGCGTTCTTCAACCTCGCGGCGGTCGGGCAGCCCGGCAAGCTGATCGAGATCGACGACACGGAGCGGATCTTCTCCAACCCGTCGGTCCAGGCGACGGAGGACTACATCTCCGGCCGCTTCGGCTGATCCCGAAGACCCCTCGCGGTGCTGCATGGCGGTGCCACCGCGAGGACGATGAAGGGCCCGCCCTCGCTCCCGGGGGCGGGCCCGTCGTCGTACCGGAGGAGATTTCCGCAGATGCCCTACAGGAACACCAGGTTCACCAGGCCGTAGACGCCCGCCGCCACCAGGGCCGCCGCAGGCATCGTGATGAACCAGCCGAGGACGATGTTCTTGGCGACTCCCCAGCGGACCGCGTTCACGCGCTTCGTCGCGCCGACGCCCATGATGGCCGAGGTGATGACGTGGGTCGTGGAGACGGGGGCCTTGAAGAGGTACGCGGTGGAGAACATGATCGCGGCGCCGGTGGTCTCCGCGGCGAAGCCCTGCGGCGGGTCCAGTTCGATGATCTTGCGGCCGAGGGTGCGCATGATGCGCCAGCCGCCCGCGTAGGTGCCCAGGGAGAGCATGACGGCGCAGACGAGCTTCACCCAGACCGGGATCGGGTCGCCGTACGTCTCATGGCCGGAAATCACCAGTGCCATGACGACGACGCCCATCGTCTTCTGGGCGTCCTGCAGGCCATGACCGAGGGCCATGCCGGCGGCCGAGACGGTCTGCGCTATGCGGAAGCCGCGCTTGGTCTTGTGCGGGTTGGTCCTGCGGAAGATCCACAGGATGGCCAGCATCACCAGGTAGCCGACGACGAGGCCGACGACGGGGGACAGGAACATCGGGATGACGACCTTGTCCAGGACTCCCGACCAGTGGACCGTCGTACTGCCCGCCAGTGCCGCCCCCACCAGACCGCCGAACAGGGCGTGGGAGGAGGAGGACGGCAGGCCGTAGTACCAGGTGATCAGGTTCCAGGTGATCGCGCCGACCAGGGCCGAGAAGAGGATGGCCATCCCCTGGGAGCCCGACGGCGTCGCGATCAGCCCCTCGCTGACGGTCTTGGCCACCCCGGAGCCGAGGAAGGCGCCGGCCAGGTTCATGACCGCGGCCATGGCGAGAGCGGCCCGCGGGGTCAGCGCCCGCGTCGACACGGAGGTCGCGATCGCGTTCGCCGAGTCGTGAAAGCCGTTGGTGTACGTGAAGAAGAGCGCGACCGCGATGGTCACGATCAGAGCGAAGGTGTCCATCGACGCCTCAGGACTCCTTGACGGCGATGGTCTCCACCGTGTTCGCCACATGCTCGAAAGCGTCGGCGGCTTCCTCCAGCACGTCCACGATCTGCTTGAGCTTGAGCACCTCGATCGCGTCGTACTTGCCGTTGAAGAGGTGGGCGAGGAGCTTGCGGTGGATCTGGTCGGCCTGGTTCTCCAGGCGGTTGACCTCGATCCAGTACTCGGTGAGGTTGTCCATCGTGCGCAGGTTGGGCATGGCCTCGGCCGTCAGCTCGGCCGCCCGTGCCAGCACCTCGATCTGCTGCTCGACGCCCTTCGGCAGTTCCTCGACGTTGTAGAGGACGACCAGGTCGACGGCCTCCTCCATGAAGTCCATGATGTCGTCGAGGGACGACGCGAGGGAGTAGATGTCCTCGCGGTCGAAGGGCGTGATGAACGAGGAGTTCAGCTGGTGGAAGATCGCGTGCGTGGCGTCGTCACCTGCGTGTTCCGCGGCCCGCATACGCTCTGCGATCTCGGCTCGGGCAGGTGCGTCCGCCCCGAGCAGTTCCATCAGGAGCTTCGAGCCCGTGACGATGTTGTCCGCGGATGCGGCGAACATGTCGTAGAAGCTCGTCTCCCTGGGGGTCAGACGAAAGCGCACAAGGGGTCCTCGGGATGCATCGGTTTCGGTCAGGCTGATGCTAAGTGCATCATCCGGCCACGGCTAATGGGCCGTCCCCCAGTGTCGCCCATCAGTCACAGTGATCCGCACGGGGGCGTACCAAGGGCCGTATACCCAGCAAACTCCGGTACCATATACCCACTAGGGGTATATGTCCGCACGTCTTGTGGGAGGACGCGATGACGACCACCGAGGCCGGCGCGACGGCGCCCTCCGACGGCTTTCAGGACAAAACCGAACAGAACACCACGCATGGGTACCACAAGCAGAAGGACGAGCACCTCAAGCGGCTGCGCCGGATCGAGGGCCAGATCCGCGGGTTGCAGCGGATGGTCGACGAGGACGTCTACTGCATCGACATACTCACGCAGGTGTCCGCCTCCACCAAGGCGCTGCAGTCCTTCGCGCTGCAGTTGCTGGAGGAGCATTTGCGCCACTGCGTCGCCGACGCTGCCCTCCGGGGCGGGGACGAGATCGACGCGAAGGTGGACGAGGCCACGAAGGCGATCGCGCGCATGCTGCGCACCTGACCGCCAAGTGCTCCACGGGAAGTGCCGCGGTGGGCCGCCGATCACCTGTCGGCCCGTTGTGGCCGGTCGCGTAGTGCCCCACGCCCCTTTGGGGCGTGCCGAACCGGAGCGGAGTTCGCGAGGACCGCTCAGGCACCGCGAGGGTCGTCGCGCTCCTCGGAGACTCTCAGCACCTCGTCGATGCTCTCCAGGCTGAGCCGCTCCCCGCCTGCGGCCGAGGCCGCGATGATCAGCTCTCCGCACAGCTCGATCTCGGCGAGGGCCACGTGGTCCTGAACTGCCGTACCGCCGACCGGAGCCACGCGCATCACCTCATCTCTGCCGTCACCGACTTCCTAGAGTAGGGAGCGGCTACAGACCGCGCATGGCACGTAAGGGCTAGTTCTTGACGCCCGCGATCCTTCCCCGGTAGGAGGGCGTCACTCGGCGATCTTCCCGGCGTAGATGTCCCGGGACGCCGGCAGAGTCACGGTCGCCGGAACCCCGAAGTCGTACAGCAGCGTCGTCGAGGCCACCGCGACGGCGGCCTTGTTCCGGCCGCCCACGAAGCTGAAGCGGTGCCGGATCTTGCGGATGCGGCCCTGGTCGTCGAGGTAGACGTCGAACGGCACCTCGGCGCTGGCGAACCCCTTCGCCGCCGCGGCGAGAGACTGCCGGACGCCCCCGGCGGCACCCCGCGCGGCGAGGGCGAGGTCGGCGGTGCCGCGGTAGTGCCGTACCTCGGTCCCCGCGAGGTCGGTCCGGCCGAGGTACCTCGCCGTGCGGGTGCCGCGCAGCAGCTCGGCGGCGGCGAACGGGTCGGTCGCGCCGCCGGTCACCAGGTTGCCGTCGGAGACGGTGGCCGTGTCGACCCGGATCCACTTGTCGGCGGGCACCCCGGCGCCGCGGTTCTTCATGAACAGGGCGCCCGGCGTGAGGAGTTCGGTGATCGGGGGGTGCTCGGCGGCGCCGGTCGGGTCCTGGGGGAGCCGTAGCGTCAGCCGGCCGAGCCGGCCGTGGAAGTCGTACACGCCCTGGCCGCGGATGGTGACGCGGGTACCGCCGGTGGCCATCTCCATCGAGGTGGTGGCCTTCGAACTGCCCGCCGCCACCAGGGTTTCGGCGGCCCGGTGCAGGATCCGCACCGCGTCGGCCGGGGAGTCGTCGGCGGCCGCGCCGGGGCCGGAACACCCGGCGGCCCCGAGACAGACCACGACCCCCGCGACCACCGCCCCGCCCGCCCTGCGCCGCCGCTCGGCCATCCCCTGCAACCCCCAGCCGGTCCGTCCGTCATGGCCCCCCTGTCGTCCCGTTCAACGACGGCCGCGAGGAGCCGTCACGCGCGGGGGATCACCGCACCCGGGGATGGGTAACGTTGTCAGAGTGGCGCAGGAGGAACATCGCACGACGACGGTCGAACAGGGCCGTTTCTGTTTTGCCCGGTGCAGCTGCGGCTGGCGCGGGCCGGCCCGCAGGGCCCGGAGCCAGGCCAGGACGGACGCCGAGGGGCACGGGCGGCCTCAGAGCACGTGACGGAAGGTGGCCAGCAGCTCGTCGACGAGGGTCCGGTCGCGGTACTGGGTCAGCCGGCTGCGGGCCGCCGCGGGGGACAGCCACAGCACGCGGTCCACCTCGTCGTTCGGGGTGAACGAGCCCGCGGTGACCTCCGCGGCCCAGTAACGCACCTGCTTGGGACGGCCGTTGGCGAAGTAGCGCACGCTGCCCAGCTCGGTGCCGGGCTCGGCCGTGCAGCCCGTCTCCTCCTCGACCTCGCGCAGCGCGCCGGCGAGCGCGTCCTCGCCGCGCTTCAACTTGCCCTTGGGGTGCGACCAGTCGTCGTACTTGGGCCGGTGGACCAGGCAGACCTCCAGCGCGCCGTCGATCGGGGAGCGCCGCCACAGGACGCAGCCGGCGGCCTGGACGAGCGTGGCGTCGCCGTCGGGGGGCGGGGTCACCTGGTCACCACCTGCTTCTGCCAGCACTGCTGGAACGCGAACCGGGCCGCCTCCACCTCGTGGCGCTGGTCCGCGTGGAGCACCCCGAGCGCGTAGGCCGTCGCCGGGGCGATCCGGGGGGTGCGGGCCGCCGAGGCGGCCGCGGCCGCCGCCTCCGAGGCGTCCCGGTGCCGGTCCAGGGCCTGGCCGGCGGTCAGCAGGCGGACGTCGATCGGGGCGTCCGTGCCGAACAGGGCCTCGCGGGCGTAGCGGTGCAGGCGCAGCAGGAGGCGGACCTGGTGCCAGGGGGCGTCCTGGGGGTGCGGGCTGGGGTCGGGGGAGAGGCCGTGCACAAGCGCCTCCGCGTTGTACGGGCTGCCCGCGGTGACCAGGGGGAGCGCGGCGACGGCGTCGGTGAGGCGCTCCTCGGCCGCGGCGGCGAGCGGGCCGAGTTCGGTGGTGTGGGCGGCGGCGGTGAGGGGGACCTCGCTCGCCAGGACGGCCACCTTGTCGGCGACGGCGTGGAAGCGGGAGGAGCCGAGGGCCTGCAGGGCGGTGGAGTGGGCCCGCGTCCGGGCCAGGGTCAGCTGGCGTTCCAGGAGGGCGCCCGCCTTCGCCGCCCCGACGGTGAGGTTCCCACGTTCCTGGTTCGCCGTGTCGCCGCGACCGCGCACCACGGCTGCGCCAACCGCCTGCACGGGGAGAATCGTTGCCCCCGACAGCCGGTGCAGCGCGAGCAACAGCCGCTCCAGGCGGGCCTCGCAGGCGTGCTCCATCGACAACGTGCCCGACAACCACGCCAGTTCGGGACGCAGGCTCTCCGACCACTCGGTCTCCAGGAGCGGGCGGTACGTGTGCAGGCTGCCGCTGATGCGGCGGACCGAGCGGCGCAGGGCGCGCGCCGCGTCGACGGACTCCTCCGTGCCGTTCGAAGCGGCGGCCGTTCCGGTCTCCCGGTGCTGCCGCAGGGCGCGGAGGAACTCCGTGGCCTGGGCCCGCAGGTAGCCCGCGAGGGCGTCCCCGGTGGGGGCGGGCCCGGCCGTGGAGTCCGTCGGGTCAAGGTGTTGCTGTGCCACGCCGGCGCCTCCGGGCGTCTATGAGCATCTCCTGGACGTTTCGCAGGGGCCCGCCGTCCGCGTCGGTGGCGTGCCGGATCCACTCGCCGTCCGGCCCGAGGTGCCAGGAAGCGGTGGTGTCGGACATGCCGGTCTCCAACAGCCGGTTCAGGGCTGCGCGGTGGGCCGGGTCGGTAACCCTGACCAGGGCCTCGATACGGCGGTCGAGGTTGCGGTGCATCATGTCGGCGCTGCCGATCCACACCTCGGGCTCGCCGCCGTTGCCGAAGGCGAAGACCCGGGAGTGCTCCAGGAAGCGGCCGAGGATGGAACGGACCCGGATGTTCTCCGACAGGCCCGCGACGCCCGGGCGCACGGCGCAGATGCCGCGCACCCAGACGTCGACCGGCACACCGGCCTGGGACGCCCGGTAGAGCGCGTCGATGATCGCCTCGTCGACCATCGAGTTGACCTTGATGCGGATGAAGGCGGGACGCCCGGCACGGTGGTGCTGGGCCTCTTTGTTGATCCGCGCGATCAGGCCGTCGCGCAGGGACTTGGGGGCGACGAGCAGACGGCGGTAGGTCTCGCGGCGCGAGTAGCCGGAGAGGCGGTTGAAGAGGTCGGAGAGGTCGGCGCCCACCTGGGGGTCGGCGGTGAGCAGGCCGAGGTCCTCGTACAGCCGGGCCGTCTTCGGGTGGTAGTTGCCCGTGCCGACGTGGCTGTAGCGCCGGAGCGTGTCGCCCTCCTGACGGACCACCAGGGACAGCTTGCAGTGCGTCTTGAGGCCCACCAGGCCGTAGACGACGTGGCAGCCGGCCTCCTCCAGCTTGCGCGCCCACTTGATGTTGGCGTGCTCGTCGAAGCGGGCCTTGATCTCGACCAGGACGAGAACCTGCTTGCCGGCCTCGGCCGCGTCGATGAGCGCGTCGACTATCGGGGAGTCGCCCGAGGTGCGGTACAGGGTCTGCTTGATGGCGAGGACGTCCGGGTCATCGGCCGCCTGCTGCAGGAAGGCCTGCACGGAGGTGGAGAAGCTGTCGTACGGGTGGTGCAGCAGCACGTCGCGGGTGCGCAGGGCGGCGAAGATGTCGGGCGCGGACGCCGACTCGACCTCGGCGAGGTCGCGGTGGACGCCGGCGATGAACTTCTTGTACTTGAGCTCGGGACGGTCGAGACCGGCGATGCGGAAGAGGCCGGTGAGGTCGAGCGGGCCCGGCAGCGGGTACACCTCGGCCTCGCTGATCTTCAGCTCCCGCACCAGCAGGTCGAGGACCTCGCGGTCGATGGACTCCTCGACCTCCAGGCGCACCGGCGG
Source organism: Streptomyces sp. NPDC101152 (assembly GCF_044768275.1). Lineage (NCBI taxonomy): Bacteria > Bacillati > Actinomycetota > Actinomycetes > Kitasatosporales > Streptomycetaceae > Streptomyces > Streptomyces sp. NPDC101152. The sequence continues at coordinate 29,335 of NZ_JBIWPO010000028.1, forward strand.
CCCGAAGCGGCGCCGCATGAGCTCCTTCTCCAGGGCCTGGAGCAGGTTCTCCGCGTCGTCCTCCTCGACCTCCAGGTCCTCGTTGCGGGTGAGCCGGAAGGCGTGGTGCTCGAGCACCTCCATGCCCGGGAACAGCTCCTCCAGGTGGGCGGCGATGACGTCCTCGATGGGGACGTAGCGGCCCGGGGAGCTCTCCAGGAAGCGGGACAGCAGCGGCGGCACCTTGACGCGGGCGAAGTGGCGGTGACCGGTGACGGGGTTGCGCACGACCACGGCCAGGTTCAGGGAGAGGCCGGAGATGTACGGGAAGGGGTGCGCCGGGTCGACCGCCAGCGGGGTCAGCACGGGGAAGATCTGGTGCCGGAAGAGCGTGAAGAGGCGGGCCTGCTCCTTCTCCGTCAGCTCGGCCCAGCGGACCAGGTGGATGCCCTCCTCGGCGAGCGCGGGGGCGACGTCCTCGTGGTAGCAGGCGGCGTGCCGGGCCATCAGCTCGCGGGAGCGGGCCCAGATCATCTCCAGGACCTCGCGCGGCTGCAGGCCGGAGGCGGAGCGGGTGGCGACCCCGGTGGCGATACGGCGCTTCAGGCCGGCCACCCGGACCATGAAGAACTCGTCCAGGTTGCTGGCGAAGATCGCGAGGAAGTTGGCGCGCTCCAGCAGGGGCGTGTTCGGGTCCTCGGCGAGTTCGAGGACCCGCTCGTTGAACGCCAGCCAGCTGCGCTCCCGGTCGAGGAATCGTCCCTGCGGCAGCAGCGGCCCGTCGAACGGCGCCTCCTCGTAGGCATCGAGGTCGGCGTCGATGTCGGGTTCCAGGTCGGAGACCGCGGCGGCCACGGTGTGCGGGCGGTGCGCGGCTATGGAGCCCACGGAGGGCTGTGCGTGCTGAACCTGTGCCTGGGTGTCTTGCTGCGTCATGAACCCATTCTTCCGCGCCAGAGGCGTTACGGGCGCGTCGGACAGCGCGGGTGGGAGCACGTGCACGGAGCGGAGGGCGTCCCCGTTCCCCGCGGTCCCCTCGCGTGGCGGCGAAGGTTCTGGCACGGAGGGCGTCATTGGCCGAGCGTCGCAAGCCTGTCTGAACCGTTGGTTACGGCGACATGGCGTGCGGGATATCTGGGGGCGGCTCCGGAGCGTCCGCCTCGACCGCGGTCGAGGTGACGGATGTCCGGAAGCCGCCCCGAACCTACACGTGGCTGCTGCGCCTGCGCAGTACGGCGAAGGCCGCGGCGACGGTGAGGACGGTCAGGGCCAGCAGGACGCCGGTCTCCAGGAGTTGGCGGGGCCAGTAGTCCGGGGAGGGCAGGTAGGCGCGGTCGAAGCGGACGATGTGGTGGCGGGCGAGGCAGGCCCGGTCGGTGTAGCAGCCCGGGTCGCCGACGTAGGCGCCCGAGGTGGTCACCGCCCAGCTGTGGGAGTCCAGGTCGGGCGTCTGGTAGCGGCCCTGGAAGGGCCAGTGGTTGCCCCGGAAGGCGTACACCAGGAAGTACGCGAACCCGCTGGACGCCAGTGCGGCGAGCGTGCGGCGGGTCAGCAGCCCGAGGAGCACGCCGAGGGCGAGTCCCAGCAGCGGGGCGGCGACGGTGGCGGGGCCGAGGGAGAAGTACAGGGAGCGCGGGCCGATCCCGGCGATCAGCAGGTTGCCGTGGTCGGACCAGAGCTTGCGGTACAGCACCACCAGCACTCCGGTGCCGAGGGCGACGAAGGCCCCGGGCACGGCGAGCTTGGCGGCGAGCCAGCGCGCCGGGGACACGCCCTGCGTCCAGGCGAGCCGCGCGGTGCCGCTCTCCAGCTCGCGGGCGATCAGCGGGCCGCCGGCGAACAGGGCCACCGCGAAGGAGGCCAGCGTGATCAGGGTGTCGGGGTCGTAGAAGAGGTTGTCGTAGATGCCCGAGGTGAACGACAGGAGCGTGATCGAGGAGGACGCATCCAGTACGCCCGCGTAGCCGAACCGTTCCAGCATCTGCTGCGCGGAGTGCGCCCGCGGCCCGTCCAGCCACAGCAACAGCCCCGCGGTACCGGCGACGAACACCACCCAGATCCACAGCGCGGTGCGGTGCAGCCGCAGGACGGTGCGTATCAGGCCGCGGGGGCGCAGGGGGGCGGTGCGGGCGCGGGCGGCGGGCTTGAGGGGCGTCGTCGTGGTCACGCGGTCACCGCCGCGGTGTCGGGGGTCGCGCTCGGGGTGAGCAGGGTCGGGGCGTCCGGGGAGCGCAGGTGGGCGAGCAGGAGGTCCTCCAGGGACGGGTCGGCGGTGGCCCAGCCCTCGCGGACCGGGCCCTCGCGGCGGATCAGCGCGGTCAGGCCGCGGCCCGCCGTACGGGACTCGATGACGGTGTGCGGGGCGAGGTCGGCGGGGGTGCCGCGGCCGGTGACCACGGTGTGCGCGGCGAGCAGGTCGTCGATGCCGCCGCCGAGCCGGACCCGGCTGCCGCCCAGGAGCAGCAGGTGGTCGCAGACGTCGGCCAGTTCGCTGACGATGTGCGAGGACATCAGCACCGTCGTGCCGCGCTCGGCGGCGTCCGCCATCAGGGTGCCCATGAGGTCGTGCCGGGCGAGCGGGTCGAGGTCGGCCATCGGCTCGTCCAGCAGCATCAGGTCGGGCCGCTTGCCGAGGGCGAGTGCGAGCGCCACGCGGGTGCGCTGGCCGCCGGAGAGCGCGCGGATGCGGGCCCCGTGGTCGAGTGCGCCCTCCTCGACGATCCGGGCGGCTCGGGCGGCGTCCCAGCGGGCCGGGTTGAGGTCGGCGCCCAGGCGCAGCGTCTCGGCGACCGTCAGCTGGGCGTAGAGGGGCTTGTTCTGGGCGAGGTAGGAGACCCGCTCGCGGAACTCGCCGGGTGCGGCGCCGAGGACGGTGAGGGTTCCGGAGGTGGGCCGCAGCAGTCCGGCGGCCAGGGACAGCAGGGTCGACTTGCCGGCGCCGTTGGGGCCGACCAGGGCGCTGATCCGGCCGGCGGGCAGGCGGAAGGAGCAGTCGTCCAGGGCGGCGGCGGCCCTCCTGCCGTACCGCTTGCCGAGCCGGGTCGCCTCCAGGGCGACGGCCGGGGCGGTGCTGGTGGAACTCACTGGTCCCCCTTCGGGAAGTGTTCGTCGAGGACGGCCGTGAAGAGCGCGTCCACGTCCTCGCGGCCGAGGCCTGCCGACCGGGCCCGCCTCGCCCACTCGTCGAGTTCGGCGCGCAGGGGCGAGTCGGCGGGCTGGGCGCCGAGGGAGCGGCGCACGAAGGTGCCGAGGCCGCGGCGGGCCTCGACCAGGCCCTCGCGTTCCAGCTCCCGGTAGGCCTTCAGGACCGTGTTGGGGTTGATGGCGGTGGCCTCGACCACCTCACGGGCGGTGGGCAGCCGGTCCCCCGGTTCGAGCAGGCCGAGGCGCAGTGCCTGCTTGGTCTGCTGGACGATCTGGACATAGGTGGCGACGCCGGAGCGCCGGTCGATGCGGTACTCGACCACCCGTACAACCACCCTTTCACTAATTGAGTAGTGAAAGAGTGGTGGAAGGGGCCTGAGAAAGTCAAGTCCGTTCCTGTGAACCGGGGGGCGGTTGTCGTCCGATGAGGAGGTGTGAGCGAAACGAGAAGCGACGGGGAGCTGCTGCGGGCCGCCGCGGACGGTGAGCGGCGCGCCTTCGAGGAGCTGTACCGGCGGTACGCGCCCTGGCTGACCGCCCGGCTGCGCGGCCGGTGCGCGGACGCGGGCGTGGTCGACGACGTCGTGCAGGAGACGTTTCTCGCGATCTGGCGGGGCAAGGCCCGCTACCGCGAGGACGGGGCCGCCGGCGATGCGGCCGGGTGGCTGTGGCGCATCGGCTCGCGGCGGCTGATCGACGCCCTGCGCGGGGACGGGGCACGGGGGCGGCTGCGGCACGCGCTGGCGCGGCTGCGGCACCGCGACGAGGCGTCCGCGGAGGAACGCGTGCTCGCGGGGGTGGAGCACGGGGACCTCGCGGGCGCCCTCGTCGGACTGTCACCGGAACTGCGCGCGGTCCTGCAGGCGACGGTCATCGACGGGCTGACCACCCGGGAGGCGGCCGTCCTGCTCGGGATACCGCCCGGGACGGTCAAGACACGGGCGATGCGCGCCCGCAGGCAGCTGAGGGAGGCGCTGGCATGACGTGGCATGTGGATGCCGAGGATCTACGGGCCTACAGCCGGGGCGAGTTGGCGGCGCCCCTGCTGTGGTCCGCCGACACGCACCTGGTCGCCTGTGCGCGTTGCCGGGGCGTGCTGGCCGAGGTCGGCACCTCCGTCGACGCCGGGTGGGAGCGCTTGGACGCCGAACTCGACGCACCCCGGCCGGGGTTGTTCGAGCGGCTGCTGGTGCGGGCCGGCGTCGCCGACCACACCGCGCGGCTGCTGGCGGCGACCCCCGTGCTGCGCCGCGCCTGGCTGGGCGCGGTCGTCGCCGTACTGGTGATGTCCGTCCTGGCCGCCCAGAGCACCGGCTCCGTCACCCTGTTCCTGGCCCTCGCGCCGCTGCTGCCCCTCGCCGGGGTCGCGCTGTCGTACGGCCCCGCGCTGGACCCGACGTACGAGATGGCGGTGGTTGCCCCGGTGCACGGGTTCCGGCTGCTGATGATCCGCACGGTCGCCGTCCTCGCCGCCGGTCTCGGCCTCGCGGGCCTGGCGACGCTCGCCCTGCCCGGCGTCGGACCGGGCGCCCTGGCCTGGCTGCTGCCCGCGCTCGCGCTCACCTCGGCCGGCCTCGCGCTCTCCGCCCGTCTCGGCCCGGTGCTCGCGCCGTCGCTTGTCGGCGGGGCGTGGGTGGCGCTGCTGCTGGCGGCGCACGCCGTCCAGGCCGACCGCACGCTCGTGCCGTTCACCGCGGCCGGCCAGGGGGTGGCGGCGGCGGTCGCCGCGCTCGCCGGCGGGCTGCTGTTCCTCGTACGTGACCGTTTCGACCGCTTCCAGGGAAGTGCCGCATGACACCCACCGTTTCCGCCTCCGGGCTCAGCCTGCGCTACGGCGGCACCCGTGCCCTCGACGACGTGTCGCTGCGGCTGACCCCGGGCGTCACGGGCCTGCTCGGGCCCAACGGCGCCGGGAAGACCACCCTGCTCAGGGTGCTGGCCACCGCCGTCCCCGCCGACAGCGGCGCCTTCACCGTGCTGGGCCACGACCCGGGCACCCCGGCCGGCCGCCAGGAGGTACGGCGCCGGCTCGGCTACCTGCCCCAGACCCCCGGCTTCCACCCGGACTTCACGCCCTTCGAGTTCGTCGACTACGTGGCGATCCTCAAGGAGATGACCGACCGCGCCGCCCGCCACCGCCACGTGCGCGACGTGCTGGCCGAGGTCGACCTCGCCGACGTCCGCGGCAAGCGCATCAAGAAGCTCTCCGGCGGGATGCGGCAGCGCGTCGCCCTCGCCGCCGCCCTGATCGGTGACCCCGGCTTCCTCGTCCTGGACGAGCCGACGGTCGGCCTCGACCCCGAACAGCGCATGCGCTTCAGGGAGTTGGTCGCCCGGGCGGGCGAGGGCCGTACGGTCCTGCTCTCCACCCACCAGACCGAGGACGTGGCGATGCTCTGCCACCGCGTCCTGGTGATGTCCGGCGGCCGCGTCCGCTTCGACGGCACCCCCGCCGAGCTGACCGCGCGGGCCGCCGGCCGGGTCTGGAGCAGCACCGAACGCGACCCGGGCGCGAAGGCGGGCTGGCGCACCGGAACCGGCTCCTTCCGCAACGTCGGCCTGCCGCCCGCCGACGCCGACCTGCTCGAACCGACCCTGGAGGACGGCTACCTGCTCACCCTGGACCAGGCGGAGGTGCCGGCGTGACCATGGTGATGGAACAGACCCCGACGGCGACCCGGACCGAATCCCGGGGCACCCCCTGGGCGGCCGTGCTCGCCCTGGCCCTCTTCGAGGCGCGGCGGCTGCTGCTCCGCCTCCCCATGCTGCTGGCCTTCGCCCTGTACGTCGCCTGGGTCGTATGGCGCACCCCGGACTTCGAGAACGGCTACCCCGCCCTCCAGGACGCCGACCGTGCCACCCAGTCCGGCCCGCTCCTCATCGGCCTCGCGGTCCTGGTCTGCGTCAACCAGGCGATGCTGCGCTCCCGACGCCGGGACACCGAGCGGCACTTCGCGGTGCTGATGCTGCGCCCGTGGCAGCGGACGGCGGCCCACGCCCTGTCCGTCGTGCCGGTCGCACTGCTCGTCGGGGTGTGTGTGCTGGGCCAGTTCGGCTGGATGGCACTGGGGTCCGCCGCCGTCGGCACCGCCTCGACGGCCGAACTGCTCGTCGGACCACTCACCGTGCTGCTCGCGGGAGCGGTCGGCGTGCTGCTCGCCCGCATGTTCACATCGATCCTCGCGGCGCCCCTCACGATCGTGCTGTTCTTCTTCCTCCTCTTCGGCGGGGCCTTCCCCGCAGGAGGCGGCGAACGAGGAACCCGCTGGCTCGCGCCGATCGTCAGCGAGAACACCCACACGGCGATCCCCTCGAACCTGATGGACCGCCCCGCCGCCTGGCACGCCCTCTACCTGCTGGGCCTGGCCCTGACGGTGGCCCTGCTGGCGGTCGTGACGTCCGGCGGCCGCGGCCGGATCCTCCTGGGATCCGTCGCCGCAGCCCTCGCCCTCGCGCTGACCGGCGGGACAGCCCAGACGGGAGCGCTTCCGGACCGTACGACGGTGGCGCGGGTGCAGGCCACGAACGCGCCGGAGAAGCAACAGGTCTGCGTACGCCGGGACGGCTCGACGTACTGCGCCTTCCCGGAGTGGAAGCCGCGCACGGCCACCTGGGCGTCCGTGGTGGACCACGTCCGCTCCTCGACCGGCGGCGCCGCCCACACCCAGCCGCTCCTCGTCCGCCAGCGCGTCTACGCCACCGACGGCCTCACCTCCGACGGCGCGATCGACCCGTCGGCGAACCCGTACCAGGTCACCGTCGGCACCGGCTGGGGCGGCCCGCGCGTCCCCGAGTTCTCCGCCGCCGTCGCCTCCGTGCTGGTCACGGGCAGCGAGAAGGCGACGACCGGCCTGTGCGACGGCCGCACCGTCACCATCATGTGGCTCGCCCTGAACTGGCAGCCCGACCCGATGAAGTCCCTCAGCGACGTCCGCCTCGACGACAGCGTGTCCGGCTCGGCGATCGTCCTGTCCCCGACCAACCCGCTGCAGATGACGGCCGGCCAGACCGACGTCGTCCGCGAACTGCTGCACGAGCCCGCCGAGTCGGCGGCCGCGAAGGTGAAGGCCCACTGGACCGAACTGACGGCCCCCAAGGTCACGACCGCCCGAGCGGCCCAGCTGCTGGGCGTCAAGGCGCCGAAGGAGAAGGACAAGTGCGAGTGACGATCAGGGAGTTGACGCTCCCCGTCTGGCGAAATCTGCCCTGGCGGGCGTTGGGAGCGGCAGCGGGCCTCGGCCTGCTGCTGGCCGGAACTCTGCGCTGGGCCGGCGGCGACGTCCGCGGCTGGCCCGCGCTCACCCTGCTCCGCGCCGCCGTCCTCTCCTACGCCCTGGCCCTGACCTTCCTCCTGGACGACCCGGCCCGCCACACGACGGCCACGGTACCGACCCGCCGCGCCCTGCGCACCGCCCTGCGGATCACCCTGGTCACCCCGCTCACCGCCCTCTGGTGGACGACGGTCGTCCTCCTGGTCCCCGCGGACGCACGCCCCCCGGTGGCCGACGTCACCCTGGAGGCCGCTGCGGCCTGCGCCCTGGCCCTGGTCGCGGGAGCACTGGCGGTCCGCTGGACCCACGAGCCCCACCCGGGCCCGTCGGTGGCGGCGACCTACCTCCTCACCGCGCTGGCGGCCCCCCACCTGCTCCCCACCGGCTGGCAACTGTTCGTCTGGCCCCAGGACAGCAACTGGGGCCCGGCACACGTGCGGTGGGCGTGGCTGCTGGCAGGGGCACTACTGGCACTGGCGGCAGGGATCCAAGAGCCGGTACGCAAACGGACCTTGCGCCTCGGACGCAGGGCACCCCTCAGCCCGTCTGGGGGTACCCCCTCTGGGGGAGCTTGAGGACGAGGCCTTTCGGGCCGAAGGGGGTTCTGGGGGCACAGCCCCAGAACCCTCACCCCCACCCACCCGCCCCCAAGTTCCGCCCCAACCGCCGGAGGTTCACGTCTCGGTGCGGTACATCAGGTCCGTCTCGTACGTACGGAAACCCAGCCGCTCGTAAACCGACACCGCCGCCTTGTTGTCGGCGTCGACATACAGCATCGCCGTCGGCAACCCCTGCTCCGCCAGGTGCCGCAGCCCGATCGTCGTCAGCGCCTTGCCCAGGCCACCGCCCTGCACACCGGGCCGGACCCCCAGCACGTACACCTCGCCGAGCCCCTCCGCCGCGTGGACCTTCGTCCAGTGGAAGCCGACGAGTTCGTCGCCGCGGAAGGCGAGGAAGAAGCCGGCCGGGTCGAACCAGGCCTCGGCCTTGCGGGCGTCGAGGTCGCGCTGGGTGAGGGAGCCCTGCTCGGGATGGTGGGCGAAGGCGGCGGTGTTCACCGCGAGCCACGCGGAGTCGTCCCGCCCGGGCACGAAGGTGCGCACGGTCACGTCCGCCGACAGCACCGGCTCGGGCAGGTCCAGGTCGGTCAACGGCCGCCGCATCTGCCGCAGTTCGCGGAACAACGTCAGCCCCAGGACCTGCGCGAGGTGACGGGCCGCCGAGTGGCCGCCGTGGGCCCACACCCGCAGCCGCTTGCCGGACGCGGCGAGCAGCGCCGAGCCGAGCGCCCGCCCGTGGCCGTGTCCGCGGTGCGCGGGGTGGACGACCAGTTCGGCGGCCGGCGCCTCCACCGGGTCCGTGTCCTCCAGCTGGCCGTAGCCGACGAGTTCGTCACCGGCGAGGAGCAGCAGGTGGGAGACGCCCTCGCGCTCCCCGCCGCGCAGGTGCAGCCGGCCCTGTTCGGACACCGCCTGCTGGCCGTCGTACTGCGCGGCCTCCGCCAGCAGGGCGAGCACGGACTCGATCTGCCCGGGGGTGAGCGCGGAGTGGGTCTCGATGGAGCGGGTCCGGCCCGCGCTTGCGGTGTCGTCGCTGGTCATGCGTACGAGGGTAAGGGGCGGGGGCGGCAAAGTGGGGGCACGGGACGAAGGGGAGGCGACCCTTCAGCGCGAGCCCACGGCAGCACCTACGCGCGGCTCGCCGTGCCCCTGCCGGACGCGGTGGCGGACGTGCCGTCGCCGGCGGACGATGATCCTCAGGTGGTAGCGGCGGGGCCCGCTAAACGTGGGCCGACGGCGGACTGGTCCAAAAGCGCTGGAGTACGGCGCCCAGCACTCCAAAACAGACCACCGGCACGCACACCAGCAGCAGGAACGAGTGAGCCGGCCGCCCTTCGACGACCCGCCCGAAGTCGACGAAGAACATGACGACCAGCACGCCGAGCGCGCCGTACAGGGCCCGGGTCCAGGCCCTGCGCCGCGCCCACCCACGCAGGATCAGCTCCTCCACCGCGGGCCGGGGCCCCCGACTCGGACCGCGCAGCTCCGAGACCTCGGCATACGGGTCGTCCAACTGCCAGTCGTCGACGTGCCAGAGCAGATGACGCCGCCCGTCGTAGTCGTACAGATAGGCGAACCAACGGGGCCCCAAGGACCCCGAGCTCCGGTGAGCCGGCTCGACCCGGATGTCGTACACGTCCTGCCATCCCCAGGACCGCGCCCGCAGACGCCCCTGCACAGTGACACCGGCGGCCGTGACCCGGGTATGCGCCCGCACCTGCTCCAGCCCGATCCGGACGAGCCCCGCCGTCATCAACAGCCCCACCGTCAACGGCGCCCACCCGAAAGGCTCGACGTGAGAGGTATACGGATCATCCAGCCGCCCGGCCTGAAAGTAGGCGTTGGCGCCGATCACCAACATCAGCACAAGATGCAGCCACGGCAGCCTCCGCCGTCTTCGATAAACCCGCTCGATGTCACGCAGGTCCCCGCGCATATGCCCTCCCCAACCGGTTGAGGTGATCGTAGGCCCGGCCACTGGCACGTGAGAGGCTTGGGACCATGTCCGAGGCCCACTCGAGGGCTACCGCGCTGAGATCATCGAGCGGGCCTTCGAGGTCTCGCGCACCGGACGTCCTGCCCGGTTTGCGCAACCAGGACCGCGACCGCATCAGCAAGCGGCCTGGCGAGTGACCTGCCCTCGCAGGCCCGTCACGCCGGCCAGTCAGGCGGGGCCGTCGGCGCTCCCGGAAGGCGGATGGTCGCCACCGTGCCGCCGCCCTGGGCGTGGGTCAGGGTGACCTCGCCGCCTGCCTGTTCCACCGTTCGCGCCACGATGGACAGGCCCAGTCCCGAGCCCGGCAGCGCTCGTGCGCTCGGGGAGCGCCAGAAGCGGTCGAAGACGTAGGGGAGTTCGTCGGCGGGGATGCCGGGGCCGTGGTCGCGGACGGTGAGGACGCCGTGGTCGAGTTGGACCTCGATCGTGCCGGCCTCGGGGCTGAACTTGACCGCGTTGTCGAGGATGTTGACGACGGCGCGTTCCAGGGCGGAGGGCTCCGCGCGGACGTACCAGGGCTGGAGGTCGGCGGTGATCGTCAGCTCCGGGCCGCGCAGGCGGGCGCGACGCAGGGCCGCCTCCACCGTGTCCTGCAGCGACACCACCTGTACGCGCTCGCCCCGTTGCCCCTCCGAACGCGCCAGTTCCTGCAGGTCGCCGATCAAGGAGGCCAGTTCGGTCATCTGGGCCTTCACCGAGGCGAGCAGGGCCTTGCGGTCGGCCGGGGGGATGGGTCGGCCCGTCTCCTCGCTGCGGGTGAGGAGTTCGATGTTGGTACGGAGGGAGGTGAGGGGGGTGCGCAGTTCGTGGCCGGCGTCCGCGATGAGCTGCTGCTGGAGCTCGCGGGAGCTGGCCAGGGACGCCGTCATCGAGTTGAAGGAACGGGAGAGGCGGGCGATCTCGTCCTCGGAGTCGTCCGCGACCGGGATGCGGATGCCCAGGTCCTCGGTCCGGGCGACGTGTTCCACGGCCTCGGTGAGCTTGTCGACGGGGCGCAGTCCCGCGCGGGCGACGACGAGGCCGGCGGCACCGGCGCCGAGGACGCCTATGCCGGAGACGAGCAGGAGGATGAGGGCGAGGTCCTTGAGGGTGTTCTCGGTGCTTCTGAGGGAGACGGCGACCACCAGAGCGGTGTTGGAACTGACGCCGGTCTTGGTGTCCGTGACCACCAGGGGGAGCGGCAGGGTCAGGACACGGACGGCGTTGCCGTCGCCGTCCGTGCTGTTGTGGTAGAGGCCCCGGTTCCGGTCCGCGTGCTTGACGACGTTCTTGTCGCCCTCGGTGGTCTTGACGATGCCGACCGAGTTCGGGAGGAGGCAGGAGGTGCCGTCCGCGGTGATCGCCTGCGAGTAGGTGTTCCGGTAGCCGTTGAAGGACTTCTGCGGGGTGTGCGTGCAGTTGTTGAGCGCGTCCGCGATGTCCTGGAGCTGCCCCGGCCGCATGGCGGAGGCCTTCTGCAGGTCGCTGTCCAACTGGTCGTACAGTTTGCCCTGCACGATGAACCAGCAGGTCATCGAGACCGCCGCCACCGCGAACGCCACCGCCGCCGCCACCAGCATCGCCAGGCGGGAGCGGATCGGCAGCGTCTGGAAGCGCCGTAGAACCCTTCTCACTCCGCGCCGCCCTGCCGCAGCACGTACCCGACCCCCCGCACCGTGTGCACGAGGCGCGGCTCGCCGCCCGCCTCCGTCTTGCGGCGCAGGTACATGACGTACACGTCGAGGGAGTTGGAGGAGGGCTCGAAGTCGAAGCCCCAGACCGCCTTCAGGATCTGCTCGCGGGTCAGGACCTGGCGCGGGTGCGCCATGAACATCTCCAGCAGGGTGAACTCGGTGCGGGTCAGTTCCACCTGCCGCCCGCCCCGCGTCACCTCCCGCGTCGCCAGGTTCATCCGCAGGTCGGCGAAGGTCAGCGCCTCGTCCTCCTGGGCGGCGGCCGCGGCGGCCGCGTAGGAGCTGCGGCGCAGCAGGGCGCGGACGCGGGCGAAGAGCTCGTCGAGTTCGAAGGGCTTGACCAGGTAGTCGTCGGCGCCCGCGTCGAGCCCGGTGACGCGGTCGCCGACCGTGTCGCGGGCGGTCAGCATGAGGATCGGGGTGGTGTCCCCGGCGCCCCGGATCCGCCGGGCCGCCGTGAGGCCGTCCATGCGGGGCATCTGGATGTCGAGGACGACCAGGTCGGGACGGTACGCCGTCGCCTTCTCCAGCGCGTCCGCGCCGTCCACGGCGACCTCCGTCTCGTAGCCCTCGAAGGCAAGGCTGCGCTGGAGTGCTTCGCGTACCGCCGGCTCGTCGTCGACGATCAGGATTCGCTGGGGGTCACGGTCGCCATCGGCGGGGCTCATGGGCTTCGGGTTCCTCGAGTGCGGTGGGACGACAAGGACGCTGACGGTGTGAACGCCTTCAGCCTCGCATGTTTCCCTGCGGGCGCGGCAGTGATCAGGCGCGCATCGCCGCGAGGCGGTTCAGCGGCACCCTGCGGCGGTGCGGGCGGGCCGTGGTGGTGCGCAGGCCCATCAGCTGGGGGGCGACCTGGCCGGCGGTTGCGACGACCACTTCCGGTGCCCGCGGGGTCGGTGCGTGCAGTTCGTACGCCACCTCGAGGGCCAGGGCGAGGGCGGCCGGGCCGGTGCCGGCGACGGTGTGGGAAACCTGCTGGATCATGACGTACTCCCTGCTGCCGAGGTGGGGGTGAGGGGGGCTGGCTAGCTCTGGCTGCCGGACCGCAGGTGGGGCAGGTCCGCCTTGACGGTGTTGATCGGGATGGCGAAGCCGAGGCCGATGCTGCCGGCGTCCGAGGAGCCGGAGGACGACGAACTGGAGGAGTACATCGCGGAGTTGATGCCGATGATGTCGCCGCTCGCGTCGATCAGCGCGCCGCCGGAGTTGCCGGGGTTGAGCGAGGCGTCGGTCTGGATCGCCTTGTAGGTCGTGGTGGAGGAGCCGGTGTCGCCGTTGAACTGCTGGCCGCCGAAGGAGAACGGCCACCGGCCGCCGCCGCCCTGGTTCTGGCCCTGGCCCTGGTCGGTGGAGACGGTGACGTCACGGTTGAGCGCGGAGACGATGCCGCTGGTGACGGTGCCGCTGAGGCCCTCGGGGGAGCCGATCGCCACGACCGAGTCACCGACCTGGACGGCGGAGGAGTTGCCGAGCGTGGCGGGCTTGAGGCCCGAGGCGCCCTCCAGCTTGATCAGCGCGAGGTCCTTCTTGCTGTCGGTGCCGACGACCTTCGCGGTGTACGACTTCCCGTCGCTGGTCTTCACCTTGATCGACTGGGCGCCGGCGATGACGTGGTTGTTGGTGACGACCTGGCCGTCGCCGGTGATGACCACACCGGAACCGGTGGACGAGCCGTCGCTGAGCGTCGCGCTGACCTCGACCACGCTCGGGCTCACGGCCGCGGCGATGGAGGCGACGTCGCCCTTCTTGCTGGAGGGGACCACGCTGGTGGTCGTGGAGCTGGTGGCGACGGTGTCGTTGCCGGTCAGCTCCTGGATGCCGTACGCGGTGCCGCCGCCTATCGCCGCGGCGACGATCGCCACGGCCGCCAGCAGGGCGATGGGGAGCCGCGGACGCTTCCGGGCGGCCGGCCCGGCGCCGGGCGGGGGCCCGAGGGGGACGGTCGGCAGCACCGCCGTACCGCCGCCGTTCCCGCCGCCCTCCGAGCCGGCCACTGCCTGCGACTGGCCCGGCCACACGCTGGTGCCCGGCTCGGTGGTGACCGGTTCCGCCTGCGCGGGCCGGTGCGCCGGCGGGGGCGGCCACTCCGGGTTCACGGGGGAGGAGGAGTGCTGCTGGGCGCCCTGGTAAGGGGTGTCGTACTGCTCGTACTCGCCGTCGCGGCGGAAGCTCTCGGTCATGTCAAACAGCTTGTCCCGCGACCATGAGAGCTTCCTGAGTGCCCGCTGAGAAGCCCGGCAGAACCTCGTATGCCCGATATAAAGCCGGTTGTGGCCGCGGGGCGGGGTCTCTCAGAAACCCCTCATCGAACTCAGTCGCAGCCGCACGAACGGCGGGTGACCAGGCGCGACGGGAAGGTCTTCAGCCGCTCCCGCCGGGATCCGGCGACCCGCAGCCCGTCGTCGAGCACGAGGTCCACCGCGGCCCGCGCCATGGCGCTGCGATCGGAGGCGACCGTCGTCAGGGGCGGGTCCGCGAGCGCCGCCTCCTTGATGTCGTCGAAGCCGGCCACCGCCAGTTCGCCGGGGACGTCGATGCGCAGTTCGCGCGCGGCCCGCAGGACGCCGATGGCCTGGTCGTCGGTGGAGCAGAAGATCGCGGGCGGCCGCCGGGGCCCGGCGAAGATCTCCAGCGCTCTCCGGTACGCGTCGTAGCGGTTGTACGGCGCTTCGAACAGCCGCCCCTCGGTGGGCTTGCCGACCTCCTCCATCGCGCGCCGCCAGCCCTCGACGTGGTCGGAGACGGGGTCGCCGACGGCGGGCGTCTCGGCGGTGCCGCCCATACAGGCGACGTACTCGTAGCCGTGCGCCAGCAGGTGCCTGACGGCGAGGTGGGCGCCGCCGAGGTCGTCGGTGACGACGGCGACGTCGTCGATGGCCTCGGGCCGCTCGTGCAGCAGGACGACCCGGGCGTCCCAGGCCTCTATCTCGGCGGCGGCCTGGTCGTTGAGCGCGTGGGAGACCAGGATGAGCCCGGAGACCCGCATCCCGAGGAACGCGCGCAGGTAGTGGACCTCGCGTTCGCTGACGTAGTCGGTGTTGCCGACGAGCACCATTTTCCCGCGCTCGGAGGCGGCCTGCTCGACCGCGTGCGCCATCTCCCCGAAGAAGGGCTGACGGGCGTCCGGGATGATCAGGCCTATGAGGTCCGTGCGCCGCGAGGCCATCGCCTGGGCGACCCGGTCGGGCCGGTACCCCAGCTCCTTGATCGCGGCGAGGACACGCTCGCGCGTGGCCGGGGCGACCGGCCGGGGTCCGTTGTTGATGACATAGCTGACGACGGCGGTCGAAGTCCCCGCCAGTCGCGCCACGTCATCCCGAGTCACCTTGGCCACGCGCGGAGTCTACGCGGATATACCGGTTCCGGGCAGGGCGAGCAGGAGCTTCCGCGGCACCGCGTGTGCGGAAGCAATGCCCAGGCCGGGGGCCCGCTATGCGTCCGCCGGTACCTCGGAGGCGTCCAGTGCCGCCGTCTCGTCCGTCTCGTCCGTTTTTGCCCGGTCTGCCTTGGCCTTGGCTTCCTCGGAGACCCGGTCCCCCTTCTCGGGGGTAACGAATCGATAACCGACGTTCCGGACGGTGCCGATCAGCGACTCGTGCTCGGGGCCGAGCTTGGCCCGCAGCCGTCGTACGTGCACGTCGACCGTTCGGGTGCCGCCGAAGTAGTCGTAGCCCCAGACCTCCTGCAGCAGCTGCGCGCGCGTGAAGACGCGGCCCGGGTGCTGGGCGAGGTACTTCAGGAGCTCGAACTCCTTGAAGGTGAGGTCCAGCACCCGGCCCTTGAGCTTGGCGGAGTAGGTCGCCTCGTCGACCGACAGGTCGCCGTTGCGGATCTCCATCGGGGAGTCGTCGTTGACGATCTGCTGGCGGCCCATGGCGAGCCGCAGCCGCGCCTCCACCTCGGCGGGGCCGGCGGTGTCCAGCAGGACGTCGTCGATGCCCCAGTCGGCGGTGACGGCGGCGAGGCCGCCCTCGGTGACGACGAGGATCAGCGGACAGCCGGGGCCGGTCGAGCGCAGCAGCTGGCACAGGCTGCGGACCTGCGGGAGGTCACGGCGACCGTCGATGAGGATCACGTCGGCACCGGGGGTGTCGACGAGGGCCGGGCCTTCCGCGGGCGCCACGCGCACGTTGTGCAGCAGCAGGCCGAGGGCCGGCAGCACCTCCGTCGACGGCTGGAGGGCGTTGGTCAGGAGCAGCAGAGAACTCATACGTCTGGTTCCTCCTCGGTCCCTGCGAGGACGTGTGTGGTGCATCACCCTGCTCTGCGATCCCGAAGGCCCCGTACACCAGCGGTCACCTGGAGTTTCCCGCTTCGTATACAACGCTTCCGAAAGCACAAAAGGACCCGGGGGCTACGCTGCCCGAGTCCTCTGCCCAGCAGAATAGCCCACATGAGCATTACTCCGGCAGGTCATGTGGCGCGTTCCATCGAACGTCCGCATTCCGAGACGATCAGACACACCCCTATGCGGACGTTTCTGGCCACGGACGACGGTGTGACGATCGATTCCGTATACGACCCGCCGGCCGCCGTATACGACGTCTCCCCGCCACCTGCCGTTGACCTCGTGTTCGTCATCGCCCACGGTTTCACGGGCGACGTGGACAAGCCGCACGTCCGCCGGGTGGTGCGGGCCTTCACCCGGTACGGGGCGGTCGTCTCGTTCTCCTTCCGCGGTCACGGGGCCTCCGGCGGACGCTCGACCGTCGGCGACAAGGAGGTCCTCGACCTGGCCGCCGCGGTGCGCTGGGCCCGGGAGCTCGGGCACGCGCGCGTGGCGACCGTCGGCTTCTCCATGGGCGGCTCGGTGGTGCTGCGGCACGCGGCGCTGTACCGGCCGGACGACGGTTCGGGTGCGTCGGTGCGCGCGGGGCGCGCGGACGCGCACACGGACGCCGTGGTCTCGGTGAGTGCGCCGGCCCGTTGGTACTACCGCGGCACAGCCCCCATGCGGAAGCTGCACTGGCTGGTGACCCGGCCCGAGGGCCGGCTGGTGGGCCGCTACGGACTCCGTACGAGGATCAACAACAGGGACTGGGACCCGGTCCCGCTGTCCCCCGTGGAAGCGGTCCCGCGGATCGCCCCCACCCCCCTGCTGGTCGTGCACGGCGACCGGGACGGCTACTTCCCGCTCGACCACCCCCGCATGCTCGCCGCCGCCGCGGGCGACCACGGCGAACTGTGGGTGGAGGGCGGCATGGGCCATGCCGAACACGCGGCCTCCGACGACCTGCTGACCCGCATCGGGAGCTGGAGTGTCGGTCGGTCGGGCTAGCCTGGCCGCATACACAGGCGAACGACCGCCCATTGATTTCCGACAGCCCATTGATCGAGGAACGGATGCCACAGGTCACGGTGCGCTACTGGGCCGCCGCGAAGGCCGCCGCCGGGATCGCCGAGGAGCCGTACGACGCGGACACCCTCGCCGAGGCGCTGGACGCCGTGCGCGCGCGACACCCCGGGGAACTGGTGCGCGTGCTGCGGCGATGCTCCTTCCTCATCGACGGTGACCCCGTGGGCACCCGCGGACATGAGACGGTACGGCTGGCCGACGGCGGCACGGTCGAGGTGCTCCCGCCGTTCGCAGGAGGGTGACGATGACCGACCAGCCGTACGACCCGTACCAGCAGCGACAGCCGCAGCAGCAGGAGTGGGCGGGGCAGCAGCAGCCGTACCAGGGCTACCAGGAGTACGAGGACCCGTACGCCGCCCAGCAGCAGTACACCCAGCAGTGGCAGGGGCAGACCTGGGAGACGCAGACCTACCCGCCCCAGCAGGCCCCGCAGTGGCAGCAGCAGGCGCCGTACCAGCCGCAGGCCGAGTACCCGCCGCAGCCGCAGCCTCCGCAGTGGCAGCAGCAGGCCCCCGCGCCCGCGCCGGCACCCGAGGCGGACGCCGGCTACGGGCCCGCCACCCTGGCCG
Organism: Streptomyces sp. NPDC101152; assembly: GCF_044768275.1. NCBI lineage: Bacteria > Bacillati > Actinomycetota > Actinomycetes > Kitasatosporales > Streptomycetaceae > Streptomyces > Streptomyces sp. NPDC101152. Next base: position 46,886 of record NZ_JBIWPO010000028.1, read on the forward strand.
GCAACGCCCGCGTCACGGACGCCCAGCGGGCCCGCCTGGAGGGCCGTTCCCCGATCATCGAACCCGGCATGCAGCCGGCCGTGCTCACCGCGCTGCTCGGCCTCCTGCTGTCCGGCACGGCCGCGCTCGGCACGTACGCCCTGCTCGTCCCGCTCGTCGCGCTGCAGGCCGTCACCGCGGCGGGCTGGTTCCGGCTGAACGGCATGTGGCCGGCCCGCCAGGGCATCGCCCTCGCCTTCCTCGGCGCCCTGGTCGCGGACGCGGCGCTCCTGACGGCGGGCCGCGAGCACGCCCCGGCGGCCATCCTCGGCACCCTCGGCGTCTGGGTCCTGCTCTCCCTGGTCCTCCAGCTGCGCTCGCACGCCGACCCGGACGAGCGGATGTACGGCCTGATGGCGACGGTCGCCTCGGCGGCCCTCTCGATCATCGCGGCGGGCCACCTCGCCGCGGACACGGACGCGGTGTCGGTGGGTGCGGCGGCAGTCGCGGTGGCCGTCCTGGCCCGCGCCCTCCCGCTGCCCACCCCGGCGTCCGTGGTCGTGTCGCTGCTCGCCGCGGCGGGCGCGGGCATCGCGGTCGGCGGGATGACGGGCTTCGGCACCCCGGGCGCCCTGCTCGGCACCGGCGCCGGCGTGTGCGCCCTGATCGGCCACCGCGTCGCCGGCTACGACTACCCCTCCCGCTTCGTCCACTTCACGGCTGGCGTCGCCCTGCCGCTGACGGCGGCGGCACCGGCGGTGTACGTGCTGGGGCGGGCGCTCGGGTAGCGCCGGCGGGGCGGCTCCTGTCACAGGTGATCGACAATCCGGCGGCCCGGGCGCACCACGGGGTTACGCTCGCGAACGGACGGCCACTCGGTCGTCGTGACCGTCGTCCGTCGGCTGGGTGGGGGAAGACCGCATGCGCGCCCTGCGAATACTTCTGATCGTCGTCGTGATCCTGGGCGGCCTGTTCGTGGTCGCGGACCGGGTCGCCGTCCACTTCGCCGAGAACAAGGCGGCCGACAAGGTGCGGACCACCGAGAACCTCGCCTCCACGCCGGACGTCTCCATCAAGGGCTTCCCGTTCCTCACCCAGGTCGCCTCCGGCAAGCTGGACGACGTGCAGATCGGCATCAAGGACTACGAGGCCAACACGGGCCAGTCCGCCGGCAGCAGCGCGCCACGGAGCATCCGGATCTCCGACCTCAAGGCCGACATGAAGGGCGTCAGCTTCAACGGCGACTACAGCTCCGCCACCGCGGACAGCGCGACCGGCACGGCGACCATCGCCTACGACGAGCTGCTGAAGGCCGCCAAGTCCCAGCCGACGCAGATCTTCCCGGGCGTCAACGCCCAGGTCGTCGGCCTCTCCGACGGCGGCAACGGCAAGATCAAGGTCGACGTGAAGGTCTCGGTCGCCGGTGCCTCGCAGACGTACCCCGTGCTCAGCACGGTCACCGTCGCCGGCAACACGGTGAAGGTGCACGCGGACAACCTGCCCAAGCTGGTCGTCGACCTCGCCGAGTCCCGGATCCGCACGATCACAGACTTCCAGCAGACCATCGACCGGCTGCCGGGCGGCGTGAAGCTGCAGAGCGTGCAGGCTGCGAAGAACGGTGTGGAGATCACGGTGACGGGTTCGAACGTACGGCTCGCGGGGTAGGACGGCACCGGCGGCGGTGGACGTGGAGTGTCCGACAGGCGAGACGCGGGCGTCCGTACGGTAGCGGCGGTGACCGATACATCCGGCCGCGAGGCGTGTCGGGGTGGCCCGGAGCGTGATCGGATCCCACATCCCGGACGATCGCATCTCACGATACGACACACCGGTGACACGCCCGCCTGTCCCTCCCTACGATCGAGCTCATGAGGCGACAGGCGGACCTAACGAAGCGGCGGGCAGTAGACCTGTGCCGCGTCGCCGCCATGCTCTGTCGCCCCTTCTGAGCGGAAGGCGCAGACCTCCGCATCCCCCCGCCCTGCTCAGGGCACCGGTGCGCCGCCCCCGTACGGGCGCGAGCACCCCGCACACTCGTATGCCCCGCCGTAACTGCCCCGGAGGAGAGAGAGCATGAGCCGCAGCGACGTCCTGGTCGACGCCGACTGGGTCCAGGAGAACCTGGACAACCCCGAGATCGCGATCGTGGAGGTGGACGAGGACACGTCCGCCTACGAGAAGAACCACATCAGGAACGCGATCCGCATCGACTGGACCAAGGACCTGCAGGACCCGGTCCGCCGCGACTTCATCGACCAGGAGGGCTTCGAGAAGCTCCTGTCGGCGAAGGGCATCGCCAACGACACGCTGGTGATCCTGTACGGCGGCAACAACAACTGGTTCGCGTCCTACGCCTACTGGTACTTCAAGCTCTACGGCCACGAGAACGTCAAGCTGCTCGACGGTGGCCGCAAGAAGTGGGAGCTGGACGCCCGCGAGCTGGTCGAGGAGGTCCCGGAGCGCGCCGAGACCACCTACCAGGCCAAGCCCCAGAACACCGCCATCCGTGCCTTCCGTGACGACGTCGTCGCCGCGATCGGCTCACACAACCTCGTCGACGTGCGCTCGCCCGACGAGTTCTCCGGCAAGCTGCTCGCCCCGGCCCACCTGCCGCAGGAGCAGTCGCAGCGCCCGGGTCACGTGCCGTCCGCGAAGAACATCCCGTGGTCGAAGAACGCCAACGACGACGGCACCTTCAAGTCGGACGAGGAGCTCAAGGAGCTCTACGCCGAGGAGAACGTGGACCTCGCCAAGGACACCATCGCCTACTGCCGCATCGGTGAGCGCTCCGCGCTGACCTGGTTCGTCCTGCACGAGCTGCTCGGCGTGGAGAACGTCAAGAACTACGACGGCTCCTGGACCGAGTACGGCAGCCTCGTCGGCGTCCCGATCGAGCTCGGCGCGAGCAAGTAACCACCCCCCCCCGCAGGACCAGAATCCGACCGACCGGCCTTCCTTCCGGTCAGACCCCTGATGGAGAAAGACATGTGTGGAGCGAAGGCCGGCGGCCCGGACCCCTCGACGATCAAGCCCGGTGAGACCACGATCCAGGGCCAGGTGACGAAGGACGGCGAGCCCGTGGTCGGCTACGTCCGCCTGCTGGACTCGACCGGCGAGTTCACCGCGGAGGTCCCGACCTCCGCGACGGGCCAGTTCCGCTTCTACGCGGCCGAGGGCACCTGGACCGTCCGTGCCCTGGTCCCCGGCGCCACCGCCGACCGCACGGTCGTCGCCCAGCAGGGCGGCCTCGCCGAGGTCGCCATCGCCGTCTGACGCACACCAAGGGCCGCACTCCCTGCTTGAACACCGGGAGTGCGGCCCTTGGGCATGCCCGGACCCGCGCACGCCGACCTACCCTGGAAGCATGCTGGCACGCCGCCGTCGCACGTACTTCGCCATGATGGGCACCTGCGTCACGCTGTTCGTCCTGGCCTGGGGGGTCGTACGCATGTGGTCGATCCCGGCCGCCGTCGCCATGTGCGTCGTGGCGATGGTCATCCCGCCGGTCGCCGCCATGGTCGCCAACCGCCGAGGCCCCGACGACCGCTGGTGGGACGACCCCTCGGGCGACCCCAAGTCCGACGAGTGGTGGGACGAACTGGACGGCAAGAAACGCCCGCGGTAGCGGTTGCTCGGGTTCGTGGTGCGGGCCGAGTGGCAGCCCGCAGGACGACGAGCGTGTCTCGGACGCCTCAGTAGACGAGTGCCTGGGTGTCGTCCGCCAGTGCCTCCTGGACGAAGACCTGGGCGCCCGCGATCCGTACGCCCTCGATGACATCCTTCTCGGTGATGTCCCGGCGGGCCGCGCACTGGGTGCACAGGGTGACGCGGCCGGCGGCCAGGACCGAGTCGAGCAGGTCGGGCAGCGGGGCCGCGTGCGGCAGCTCGAACCCGGCGGCCCGCCCCGGCAGGGCGAACCACGCGGATTCGCCGGTCAGCCAGAGCGAGACGTCGACGCCGCTGGCCACGGCAACGGCCGCCACCGTGAACGCCTGTGAGCACCGCTCGGGTGCGTCGGCCCCCGCCGTCACCTTGATCACGAGCTTCTTCGCCATGGCCGAATCGTAATCAACGCCCCTACAACTTGGACCGTTGGCCATGGGTCTCCCGTGAAGCGCGCATACGGAATGCGTGTTTCGTTTTGTGGGGGGACGTCTTGGAAGTACCCGAAGTGCCCCGGCCCCGTCGCGGTGGCCGTACCGCCTCGTTGATCGCCGGCGCCGCCGTGCTCGGGGTCGTGGCCGGGACCTGCGCCGGCTACCTCGTGCAGGCGCACCGCGCGCCGACGAAGCTGCCTTCCCTGTCCCAGCCGACGCTCGCGCGCCCGACGGGCAAGGCGCCCGAGCCGCTGTCGGCCGCCGAGGACCGGCAGGTGAAGACCGACGGCGACCTGCGCGAGCTGCTGCTGAAGAAGCCGGCCGGAGCGAAGGACGCCCGCTGGATCACCACCGAGGACGGCTGGCTGGACCTCGCGCAGTACGCCGAGATGTACACCCGCCCGGCCGTTGCCTTCAGCAACCTGGTGGGCAAGGAGTTCCGCCGCGCCGCCGTCACCGGCTGGGAGTCCGGGGAGACGTACGACGTGGAGATCCGGCTGGTCCAGTACCGGCAGACGGAGTCCCTGGAGGCCTCCGACGCCAACGACGGCGAGCAGTACGCGGCCGACGCCAGGCCCGGCACCCGCAGCTGGCACCTGCCCGGCACCGGCGACGGCATGGTGTACGTCCACTCCCAGCCCCGTACTCAGGCCGGATACCAGCCTCAGTACATCTCGGAGGCGTTCGCGTGGCGCGGCGACCTCGCCCTGGAGGTCTTCGTGACGGACACCAAGCCCGTCCCCAAGGCGAAGATCATGGATCTGGCCGAGCGGCAGATGGAGCGGTTGTGAGTGAGAACCAGAGCCCGCCGGCGGACGAGCCTGCGGTCGACGAGCCCACGGCCGACGAGGTGCCGGGCGGCGAGCCCCGCCGCCGGGGTCGGGTCGGCGCCGTCGTCGCCTGCGCCCTGCTCGCCGTCGCCGTCCTGGCCGGGGTCGGCTACACGGTCGTCACGGTGAACGGCGCCGACCGCGACGCCGGCGCCCCGGTGTGGAAGTTCCCGAAGGACAGCGCCCAGAAGGCGAAGACGGCGCCCGCCACGGGCCTGAGCGGGATGCTCGTGCCGTACGGCGCCGACGGCTGGAGCCGCGGTCCGGACATCGGCGTGTACGGCTCCGACGCCCACCTCGACGGCCCCGCGGCCACGGCCCTGCGCAAGCAGGAGCTCCGCGGGCTGCCCCGCACCCAGCGCGGGCTGCTGGAGAAGCAGATCGACAAGCAGCGCATCCAGGGCATGGCGATGCGCAGCTACGTCAGCACCGAGGAGAACGCCTCCGTCTACACGAACAAGGCCAACGTGGTGACCATCGAGCTGGCCCAGATGGACAACGCGGTGGCCCTGCGCAACATCCCGCGGTCCCAGCAGGCCTTCCTCGACACCCTCGGCGTCTTCCGCGACGGCCCCCGCATCGAGGGCCATCCCAACGCCCGCTGCTTCCTGCCGCCCGCCGACCAGCAGGAGAAGCTCGACGCGATGTTCTGCTCCGCCTACCAGGGGAACGTCCTGGTGACCGTCACGGCCGGCAGCGCCAAGCCGTTGCAGAAGACAGCGATCGCGATGCTGCTGAAGGAACAGCTCGACCGCATCGCCGAGCCCGGGGAGGCGGTATGACCGAGCAGCAGCACATAGAGACGCCGACCTCTCCGGAGGCCCCGCCCCTGCCGGACGCGTCGCCCGTCGTACCCGTCGTACCCGAAGCCCCGGTCGTCCCCAAGGACCGCCGGGTCCTGCGGGCCGTGCTGCGCTGGACCGCCGCCGTGGCCGCGTTCGCGGTCGTCGGGACGGGAACGGCGTACGGGATCTCTCAGCTGCGGCGGACCGACGTCCCGGGGCTCGCGACCGCGTCGGACGGGCGCTGGGACTACCCGGCGCTCTCCGCGGCGCCGCTGCCGGCCGGGAGCCCCGGTCCCTTCGCCGACAGGAACAAGGCGGGCGCCCACTACGCCGACCTGCGGGCGCTCGTCCTGCCGGCGCCGAAGTCGGCCACCGAGGACAAGAGCCTGCGCGGGCGGGACGGCTGGCTGCCGACCGACCGCTTCCTCGCCGAGTACGCGGACGGCGCCGAGCGTGCCGAACTGCGGCAGAAGCTCGTCGACAGCGGCCTGCGGCACGTCACGGCGCGCGGCTGGACCACACGGGATGGCACGCACACGCGCGTGTACCTGCTGCAGTTCGGGACGGCGGCGGTCATCGACGCCCTGTTCGACAAGGGGCTCGCCCCCTACGGCGCCCCCACCTACCGGCTGGTCGGCACCGACGCCTCCGACGCCTCCGTGTCCGACGACGGCTTCGCGCCCGAGGCACTGGTCCAGAACGTCAACCGCACCGCCTACGTGGAGAAGAAGCCGTACGGCGCCGAGCAGGTCCGCCAGGCCTATCTCGCTGCCGGCGACGTCCTCGCGCTGATCGTGCAGTCCCGGAAGGGGGCGGCGAGGGCCGTACCGTTCCAGCAGACGGTGCTGCTGCAGAGCCAGCTGCTGGGCTGAGCCGGTGAGGGGTGTACCTCACGCGGAGCACCGGGCCCCGGCCGACTAAGCTGGGGCCTGGCTCTGTGTACCGCTCACCCCGCTCAGCAAGGAGCACCCCGTGCTTGAGGCATTCTTCGAAGCCCTGCTCGTCCTCGTCTGCGTCGGCGTCCTGGGCTTCGCCTACCTGACCGTGAAGAAGCTGTACCAGGGCCAGCGCTGACCCCCGTCTAGGAACCCCACCTCATGATCGAGATCCCGTCCGACCTCCACAAGGACCTCGTCCCCCTCGCCTTCCTGCTCGGCGACTGGGCGGGCGCGGGCGTCCACGACTTCCCCGGCGACGAGAAGTGCAACTTCGGGCAGGAGGTCAGCTTCACCCACGACGGCCGCGACTTCCTGGAGTACCGGTCCCACACCTGGGTCCTGGACAACGACGGGAACAAGGTCCGCCCGCTGGAGTCGGAGTCCGGCTTCTGGCGCGTCGACGCCGACCGCAAGGTCGAGGTGACGATGACCCGCGACGACGGTGTCATCGAGATCTGGTACGGCGAGCTGGCGGACAAGAAGCCGCAGATCGACCTGGTGACGGACGCCGTCGCCCGCACGGCCGTCTCCCGCCCCTACACCGGCGGCAAGCGCCTGTACGGCTACGTCAAGAGCGACCTGATGTGGGTCGGGGAGAAGCAGACCCCCGAGGTCGAGCTGCGCCCGTACATGTCCGCCCACCTGAAGAAGGTCGTCACGCCCGAGGACGTCGAACGCTGGGCCAAGGCCCTCCCGGACGACCTGCCGGACGACGGGATCGCCTTCTTCAAGTAGGGCCCTAGACTCGGCGGTGTGGTGAGCATCGACTGGAAGAGCGACCTCAGGCAGCGCGGCTACCGGCTGACGCCGCAGCGTCAGCTTGTCCTCGAGGCCGTGGACACCCTTGAGCACGCGACCCCCGACGACATCCTCACGGAAGTGAAGAAGACGGCGTCGGGGGTCAACATCTCGACGGTCTACCGGACCCTGGAGCTGCTGGAGGAGCTGGGGCTGGTCAGCCACGCCCACCTCGGGCACGGGGCGCCCACCTATCACCTCGCCGACCGCCATCACCACATCCACCTGGTCTGCCGGGACTGCCAGAACGTGATCGAGGCGGATGTCTCCGTGGCGGCCGAGTTCACCGCGAAGCTGCGGCGGGAGTTCGGCTTCGAGACGGACATGAAGCACTTCGCGATCTTCGGCCGCTGCCGGGACTGTTCGCTGAAGGGTTCAACTACCGAGTCGTAGGCTTGTCCCATGAAGAGCCCCCTGCTGTCCCTGCCCGGCGCCGTCCCCGCCGAGGGCGTGGACGAAGGCGTAGCCGCCCACTACGGCGACCTGTTCCGCGAACAGCGCGCCCTCGCCGACGGCACCGGCTTCGTCGACCTCTCGCACCGCGGCGTCGTCACCGTCTCCGGCGAGGACCGGCTGAGCTGGCTGCACCTGCTCCTCACCCAGCATGTGAGCGACCTCGCGACCGGCCAGGCCACGGAAGCCCTGATCCTCTCCGCCCACGGCCACATCGAGCACGCCCTGTACCTGGTGGACGACGGCTCCACGGTCTGGGCCCATGTGGAGCCCGGCACCCAGGACGAGCTGATCGCCTACCTGGAGTCGATGAAGTTCTTCTACCAGGTCGAAGTCGCCGACCGCACGGCCGAGTTCGCGGTCGTGCACCTGCCGGCCGGTTCGATCGCGGAGGTCCCGGACGGGGTCGTCGTGCGCGAGACGCCGTACGGCCGTGACCTGTTCCTGCCGCGCGCGGACCTGGAGTCGTACGCAGGGAAGGCCGGACCGCCGGTCGGGATCCTCGCCCACGAGGCGCTGCGCGTCGAACAGCATCGCCCGCGCCTCGGCTTCGAGACCGACCACCGCACCATCCCCCACGAGCTGGGCTGGATCGGCACCGCGGTCCACCTGCAGAAGGGCTGCTACCGGGGCCAGGAGACGGTGGCCCGCGTGCAGAACCTGGGCAAGCCCCCGCGCCGCCTGGTCTTCCTGCACCTGGACGGCAGCGAGGTCCACCTGCCCACCCCGGGCACCGAGATCCGCCTCGCCGACGAGGACCCCGACGGCCGCAAGATCGGCTTCATCACGACCTCCGTACGCCACCACGAACTCGGCCCCGTCGCCCTGGCCCTGGTGAAGCGGAACGTCCCGCTGGACGCCCGCCTGATGGCGGGGGACACGGCGGCGGCGCAGGAGGTCGTCGTCGAGCCGTAGGCGAGCCGGGCGTCAGCGTGGCACCGCGACCTTTGCCGCGAGGGTGAAGCCCGATCCGGTGATCGTCACGGCGCTGCCGAGCGCTTCGAAAATGCCCGGCGTCACCAGCAGCACGGCGATGCCGCCGACGAGCGCCGCGACGGCGATGATCACCGCGGCGACCGCGTTGACTGTCGGCAACCGGGCGACACCGACGCCGTCGCCCGACTGCCGTGGTGTGGACGGCACGCCGGGATCCTGTCCAGTGGGCGGTTGGTGTTCCATGCCGCTTCCTCCTTCGTTCCATCGATCTCGTCAGCCCAGGTGAGAGGCAGGACAACGGAGGTCGCGGTGCCGACCGCGTGTTCCGTGCTGCGAGAGATGCCCCGGAGGCGGGTAGTCCAACACGCCCTGAACGCAAGGGGATTGGGTCAGCACAATGCAGTGGCCGACCATCCTGTGCACGGCGTACGGAATGCACGGCCGACGACCCGGGCGGCAGATGAGTCGGCCGGGGTCTCTCCGTGAACCTGTGTGCCCGTCTCACCTGGGTTGACAGGGAGAAAGAGGTGTTCGTCAGCCGGTCCGTCCAATTGGACTGGAACTCGTAGGTTGGTTCTGCCCGCCAGGGATGATCCCTTAACTCTTCCTCAGATCTCCAGCAGCACCGTGAACGGGCCGTCGTTCGTCAGGGACACGCGCATACGGGCACCGAAGCGGCCCGTCTCCACGGTCGCGCCGAGCGCGCGCAGTTGGGCGACCACCTCGTCGACGAGGGGCTCGGCGACGTCGCCGGGGGCGGCGGCGTTCCAGGTGGGGCGGCGGCCCTTGCGGGCGTCACCGTAGAGGGTGAACTGGCTGACCACCAGGAGCGGGGCGTCGACGTCGCTGCACGACTTCTCGTCCTGCAGCACGCGCAGCGACCAGAGCTTGCGGGCGAGTTGGGCCGCCTTCTCCTTGGTGTCCTCGTGCGTGACCCCGACCAGGACGCACAGTCCCTCGCCGATGATCTCGCCGACCGTCTCGCCGTCCACGACGACGCTCGCGCCGTCCACCCGCTGCACCACTGCTCGCATACGACCATCATGCCGGGCGGTCCGCGGGGGGCCGTGCGCGGGTTTGTTTTTGTTCCTTAACCCCCCATCTGGGGCCGATCGGGGGCACTCGGTCACATAGCGGCCACTTGGGGTGGCACGATGCTTCCACACACCGGTCGAGGGGACGGTTGAGGCACATGAGCACACCGAGCACCGGGCAGCCGCCCGTCTCGTGCACGGAAGAACGGGTGGCCGCACCACGGCCGCCGACACAGCGCACCGACAGCCCGGCCGGCCCGCCGGTCCCGGACGGCCCGTGGCTGCCGGTCGGGCCGGCCGAGCCCGACCTGGCCGTGCTGAGCCTGCCCGAGTTGCGCACCCTGCGCCGGGACGCCCAGCGCGACGAGGCGGACCTCAGCTATGTCCGGCGGCTGCTGCAGGGCCGGATCGACATCCTGCGCGCGGAGCTGGCGCGGAGGTCACCGGCGGGCGCGGCGTCCGTGGTCGACCGGCTCCCGGAGATCCTGACGGACGGCCCCGCCCGGCACCGCTCCTCGGCCCGCCACGTCACGCTGGGCACCCCGCACAACGAGGAGTACCGGCGGCTGGCGGCCGACATGCTCGCCGAGGTCGAACTCTCCGACCTGGCCGCGCGGACGGACCTGGAGCTGACCACCGCGATGGGCCGGCTGGTGCGGTACGAGCAGCAGGTCTCCCGGCGCCGCCAGCGGCTGCAGCGCACGACGGACGAGTGCAGCGCGGAGATCGCGCGCCGGTACCGCGAGGGGGAGGCGCAGGTCGACGATCTGCTCGTGTGACCGCGCCGCCGGTGCCGTTCGGGACTCCTCCACAGGCTGTGGAGGAGCCGTCGGCGCCCGGAAATCCCCGCGACACCGCGACCGCCTCCCCCTACCGTGATCCCATGAGCCGACCCGCCGACATCGACGTCCGCCCGATCACCGAGGCCGAGTTCCCCGACTGGATACGCGCGGTGAAGACCGGTTTCCTGCGGGAGCCGACTCCCACGGAGGCCGAACTCGAGGCCCGCCGCACCATGTTCGTGCCGGGCCGCTATCTCGGCGCCTTCGACGCGGGCCGCTGTGTCGCGACCTTCTTCTCCTTCGACCAGGAGGTCACCGCCGTGGGCGGCGCCCCGGTCCAGGCGAACGCGGTCTCCGCCGTCACCGTGACCGCCACCCACCGCCGCCGCGGCCTGCTCACCCGCATGATGAGCCAGGACCTCGCGGCCGCGAAGGAGCGCGGCGACGTCGTGGCGACGCTCATCGCCGCCGAGTACCGCATCTACGGCCGCTACGGCTTCGGTCCGGCCACCTCGGCCACCGAGTGGATCGTGGACGTCCCCCGCACGGGCCTAGACGCCCGCTGGTCCGGCCCGGCCGACGGCGCCCGCGTCGACCTCGTGGACGCCGAGGAGGTGCGCAAGTACGGCCCCGAGCTCCACGACCGGTTCCGCCGCGCCACCCCCGGCGCGGTGAGCCGCAGCGACTGGTTCTGGCAGATCAACACCGGTGCCTTGCGATTCGACCCGAAGTGGACCGAGCCGTTCTTCGCCGCGTACCGGGCGGCGGACGGCACCCTTGAGGGGCTGCTCGCCTACGAGGTGGACGACAACTGGGGCGAGGCCAAGCAGCCGCTGGACACGGCGACCGTGCGGGGCATGATCGCGACGACGCCGGCCGCCGAGCGGGCGCTGTGGTACCACCTGTGCTCGATCGACTGGGTGACCCGGGTGAAGACCGGCGAGCGGGCCCCCGACGACCTGCTCCCGCTCCTGCTCCCCGATCCCAGGGCTGCCCGCGTCAGCACCCAGGCGGACTGGCTGTGGGTGCGGATCCTGGACGTCGTACGGGCGCTGGAGGCGCGGACGTACGAGGGCACGGGCTCGCTGGTGCTGGAGGTCGTCGACCGCGCCGGGTACGCGCAGGGCCGCTACCGGCTGGAGGCGTCGCCGCAGGGCGCGTTCTGCGCGCGGACCACCGAGAGCGCGGACCTCTCCCTTGACGTGGCCGAGTTGGCGGCGCTGTGGCTGAGCGACGAGTCCGCCGTGCGGCTGGCGGCGCTGGGCCGCGTCCGGGAAGAACGAGCGGGCGCCGCCCAGGTGGCCGACGCCCTGCTGCGTACGTCCAGGCGGCCTTGGTGCCCGGACATGTTCTGAACCTCCCTGTCGTGGACGGCGGTTGCTGATCGATCTATCCGTAGCCGTGCTCTTCGGTTGTGGCTGTGCTGATGGATCTGCTCTCTTCGGTTGTGACTGTGCTGATGAGCTGTTGAGTTGTCGGTGTTCAGTTGTGACGGTGCGCCTGGTGCGGGCCGACCGGGCTCCCGGCTCCCCTCCGGAAGGGAGCCCGGCCGGCCGAACCGGGTTCGGCCGACTGGGCGTCAGCCCGTCTGGGCGAGCAGCATCACGAGGATGACCGCGCCCAGGCCGCTGATGGCGGTGTTCCTGGCCTTGAGCCCGATGGACAGCGCGAGGAAGGCGATGATGCCCATCGGCCCGTACTTCCACTGGACGAGTTGCTCGAATCCGAAAGCGAGGGCGGCGACAGCGAGGGCGACGAGTGGCATGGCGGTCCCTCCTTCGGGACGGGAGGCGGACCCTGCTGGCCAACCCTCCAGAGTTGGTTACCAACTTGACTGTAGTTATCTCCGCTTGGAAGCGTCTTATAACCACCTTCTCTGGAACTGCCGAAAGATGGCGGGAAGTTGTAGGGTTTGGTCGTGGACCCGAAACACGCCTCCGTCAATGGGCGGAAGAGGTCACAGCGGCCACAGAAGTCCCACAGAGAGGTGGCCGACGAGCTGCGTGCCCGGATCAGGTCGGGCGAGCTCCGCCCGGGTCAGCGCATGCCCACCCAGGCCAGGCTGGCCGACGAGTTCGGCGTCGAGCGCGGTGCCGTACGCCAGGCGCTGCGGATCCTGCAGTCGGAGCACCTGCTGACCAACGTGTCCAAGGGCGCGCCCGCGACCGTCGCCCCCGACCTGGGGCCGAGCGGCGGCCTGACCGGCCCCGAGGCGCCGCCCCTGCCCACCATGGTGGCCCTGGCGCCCCGGATCGCGGCCGCCTTCGCCGAACCCCACGTCGAGATAGACGCCCTCTGCCTGACCTCGGTCTCCCTCACCCTCGCCATCGGCGAACCGCTGCGGCAGATCCACGCCGGACAGCTGAAACCGGCCAAGGTGGACGTCCGCGTCCTGCTGCCGAGCAGCGACATCGACCTGGCCTTCCCGACGCCGGTGGACGCGGGGCAGGACGGCCGGCTGCAACGCCGTTGGCTCGCTCATCGCAACGCCCAGGTGCAGGTGCTCAGGCACAACCTGCTCGCCCTGCGCGGCACGCACGGCATCGACGTGCGCGTCACCTTCCGGGCGCTGCCGTTCACCCCGCCGGTGAAGCTGTACCTGCTCAACGGCATGGAGGCCCTCTTCGCGTACTACACGCTGACGCGCCGCGAGGAGGAGGTCGACCACGAGCCCCTGGAGATGTACGACGCCGAGGGCACCCAGTCCATGCTGTTCGCCTTCGAGCAGGGCGCCGGCCTCCGGGACACCACCTTCGTGGAGCAGTCGCACCTGTGGTTCAACGCACTGTGGGAGACGATCAGTTCGGAGCTGTCGCTCACGACCTGACCGTCTCCCACGGCCGGTGACCCGGACAGTCGCCGCTCACAGGGTGGGCCCGGTGACCAGCAGGGCGAGGACGACGGCGCCGACGGAGCTGACCGTCGGGTTCTTCGCCTTGATGCCGATGGTCAGCAGCGTCAGGCCGATGATGCCGGTGACGCCGTACTTCCACTGGACGGTCTGTTCGACGCCGACGACGAAGACGGCGGAGAGGAGGGCGAGGACGGGCATGGCGGTTCCCCCTTCAGGCTTCGCGGGCGGGACGGTGCGGTGGGGGGTGCGGAGGCGGGACGGGCGGGGCAGGGAGCAGAACTAGAAGCAAAACTTCCGCCAACTCCACTAAGTTGGCAACCAACTTTGACTAAGTTATCCCCACTTGGTCCCTACTCATAAACAAGTTCCAAACAACTCCCGATAGATGGATCGGAGTTGTAGCGTTTGGTCGTGACCCAGGAGAACGTGGCAGTGAACGGCAGCAGAAAGCTCTCCCCCCAGGACATCGCCGACAACCTCCGGGAACGCATCCGCACCGGCGACCTGAAGGCGGGCGACCGCCTGCCCACGCAGGCCGAACTGGCCGACGAGTTCGGCGTGGAACGGGGGGCGGTCCGACAGGCCCTGCGCGTCCTCCAGGACGGCGGCCTGCTGAGCAACGTCAGCAAGGGCAGCCCGCCGAGGATCGCCGAGCCGCCGCCCGCCAAGGGGGCGCCGCAGCCGACGGTGGTGGGGCTGGCGCCCCGGTTGACCGAGGCGTTCTCGGCGCGGGAGGTGTGCGTGGACGTCGTCTGCCACACGTCCGAGACCCTGATGCTGGCCCTGAGCGAGCCGCTGCGCCAGATACACGAGGGCCGCATACGCCCCGAGTCGATCACGTTCCGCGTCCTGCTGCCCAGCCGCGACATCAACCTCGCCTTCCCCGTCCTGATCGAGGGCCCCAGCGACGACGACACCGTCCACCAGCGCTGGCTGTCGATGCGCGACGCACAGGCACGGGTGCTCCAGCACAACCTGCACGCCATACGCGCCACCCACGGCATCGACGTGCACGTCACCTTCCGCGCCCTGCCCTTCACCCCGCCGGTGAAGCTGTACCTGCTCAACGGCGCGGAAGCCCTGATCGGGTACTACATCCCGACCCGGCGCGAGGAGGAGTGGCAGAGCCAGACGCTGGAGATGTACGACGCGCTCGGCTCCAAGTCCGTCCTGTTCTCCTTCGTCAAGCAGGCCGGTCAGCGTGACGGGGCGTTCGTCGACGAGTCACAGAAGTGGTTCGACGCCCTCTGGGAAACCATCACGTCGGACCTGACACTCTCCTAGTGACTTCTGATACGGCGCAGACTGATCCGGTGACAGCAGAGACAGAGAACCTGCGGGGACTGATCACCAACGCTCACTTCGTCCTCTTCGACTTCGACGGCCCCATCTGCCGGCTGTTCGCGGGGCACACGGCGGAGCGGGTGGCGAAGGAACTGGTCGACTGGCTGGAGCGGCAGGGACTGCGCGGCCTGCTGACCGAGGAGGAACGCGTCCACCCGGACCCGATGGTCGTGCTGTACGCCGTCAACCGACGGCATCCCCGCAGCGACCTGGTGGCCGAACTGGAGGAGTGGCTCACCCAGCAGGAGCTCAAGGCCATCACCTCCGCCATGCCGACGGCCTACGCCGACCCGTTGATACGCACCTGGAGCGCCCTGGGCCGAAGGCTCGCCGTGGCCACCAACAACTCGCCGCGCACGGTGGAGGGTTACCTCTCACAGCGCGAACTGGCCGACTGCTTCACCCCGCACGTCTACGGCCGCACCGACGACCTCGATCTCCTGAAGCCCGACCCGCACACCCTCAACCGTGCCCTGAACGCCCTGGGCGCCGCGCCGGCCGCCGCCCTGATGATCGGTGACGCCCCCACCGACCTGCACGCCGCCGAGCGGGCGGGAGTGCCCTTCCTGGGCTACGCGCGCACCGAGACCAAGGAGAAGCTGCTGCGCAACGCGGGCGCCCGCACCGTGGTCGACTCCCTGGAACCCGTCCTGCGCATCCTGCGCGGTCAGGCCTGAGTCATCAGCAGCACGAAGATCACGGCACCGGCGGACAGGCAGGCGGTGTTGCGGGCCCGGAACCCCGCACCGAGCAGGAACAGGCACAGGAACCCGAGGGTCCCGTAGCGGGACTGGAACAGGTGCTGGGCGCCGAGTGCGACGACCGCCCCCACCAACTGGAAGAAGACCATGGGACCCCACCCCTCAAGTCGCTGACAACCGATCAACAACTGGTCCAATTGGACTGGTTGACTCGAATTGGATGTGCCCTGCCCGCGTGATCCCTTAACCGGCCGACAAGTTTGAATGTCGAAAACAGTCACCCCGACCGCCAATGTGACTGCAAGTGGTTTGCTCGCCCGGGCGAAGAGGTACGGTCGCGGTGTGAGCTCAGGACGCGGTGACGGCGGCGGCGTGAAGGGGGCCAACTCCCTTCTGGAGGAACTCCGCGCCCGCATCGCCGACGGCACCTACGCGGTGGGCAGCGTGCTGCCGACGCAGCGTGAGCTGGCGGAGGAGTTCGACGTCTCGCGCGACACCGTGCAGCGGGCGCTTCAGGAGCTGAAGAACGAGCGCTGGATCGAGTCCCGCCAAGGCAGCGGGTCGCGGGTCGTGAAGAGCCCGATCCACTCGGGCAAGGAACCGCAGAAGGCCCCACGGCTGCGCGCCGCGCTCGGCCCCTTCATCACGCGCGCCTTCGCCCAGCCCGTCGTCCAACTGGACGTCTTCACGCTGACGTCGGAGAGCCTGGACGCACACATCCGGCTGCAGGCCGAGCGGATCCGTACGGGCGAGATAGCCACTCCGCAGCGGATCGAGGTACGGCTGCTGCAGCCGTCCGAGTCCATGGTGCTGCCCTATCCGCGGGCGAAGCCGTCCGCGGACAGGGCGGACGACCCTGAACAAGCGGCGCTGCTGGAGCGGCAGATACACGAGCGGCTCGTCGGAATCACCCGGCGCCATACGTCCTCGTTGCGGTCGGCGCTGCGTGACCTGGAGACGGAGGGCCTGGTGCCGTCCGTGGACGTGGAGATCCGGCAGGTTCCGCTGGTTCCCACCTTCAAGCTGTACCTGCGTCGCGGTTCCGAGGCGCTGTTCGGCCCGTACGAGGTGATCGAGCGCAAGATCCTGCTCGACGACGGCACCGAGGTCGAGGCCCTGGACGTCCTGGGCCTCGGCTCGACGCTGACCCGACACGTCAACGACGAGGGCGATCCCAACTCCACCGGGTCCGTGTTCCTGGAGAGCATGCAGACCTGGTTCGACTCGCTCTGGGAGCGGCTGGCCGAAAGGTTCTGACGCGGATCTCGTACGCGCGGCGGTTCTTGCGCCAGGCCTTGCTGGGCTGGCGGGCCCCCCTACCTGGTCGCAGCGGTCCTGGCCCTGCTCCTCGTCAGCGTCTTGGCGTTCGCGGTGCCGACCACCACCCCGTCCTCCCGCCAGCCGTACACAGCGCTCCTGGCCGAGCCGCTGCGCCTGCTGCGTACGAGCCGGACCTGCGCCGCTCGTGCTTCTACCAGGCAACCGTCTTCGCCGGGTTCTCCGCGGTCTGGACCTGCCTCGCACTCCTGCTCACCGGACCGGCCTACGGTCTGGGTGCCCAGGCGGTGGGAACGGTCGCCCTGGTCGGCGCGGCGAGCATGGTCTGCACCCCGCTCGCGGGCCGTCTGGTGGACCGCTACGTCCCTGATCCGGTGAACCCGGTCTGCATGCTCGGCGTCCTCCTCTCGGCCGCGATCCTCACCCTTGGTGCCCGGGGCGGCACGCTGGGTCTGGCCTCCCTGAGAGTCGGCACGCTGCTCCTCGACACCGCGATGCAGTCCGGCATGGTGGCCAATCAAGTCCGCGTCTACGCCCTGCGCGTCGACGCCCGCAGCAGGCTCATCACCGCCTACATGACCTGCGCCTACCTGGGCGGCAGCGCAGGTTCCTGGCTCGGGACACGCGTCTGGAGCCAGGTCGGCTGGTGGGGCGTGTGCGTGCTCGTCGCGCTGCTTGCCGCACTCGCCCTGGCCCGCCGCCTACTGGCGTTCCGATACTCCCTGAGGGGCCAAGTACGGCGACTGATTGTGGCGGTTGTTCAACCTGCGCGCCTCTGGGGCACTACAGTGTGCCCACCCAACGCGTCGTATGAACATCGTCGGCGTCGTACATCCATTCAGGAGTGACCTTTGGGCGGTCCACCCATGCTCCGGACCCCCGCCTCGGCGCGGGACGGGGCGTTCGATCGCCTGGTGGCCCATGCCAGGGCCGAAGGCGAGGCCAGCCGTGGCCACCACAATCTGAACCATGTGGTGCGCCCGCCCAAGGACGCCACCCTGTTCCTTCCGGAACTGGCCGGCCACGACCGGGTGACCGTAAGACGTCGGATCCGTGGGGCCCTGCCGGTCGTCATCAGGACCTGGCAGGACGAGGCGGGGATCCTGGGTGCCCTGCACGGCGTACTCCCGCATGTTCCGCACTGTCTGGCCAAGCGCGGGGACGTGACCATCCTCAGCTATGTGCAGGGTGTGCCGTTGTCGACCATCTGCCGCAACGGCAAGGAGGTGGAACCGGATCTCGTCGCCGCCCTCGCCGATCTGCTCGCGGACATGACGAGGGTACGCAGAAAGGATCTGCCTCCGCTGCCGCAGTCCTGGCCCCGCAGCAGCCGGGACGGCCGGGCCTTCCTGCGAGCCCTCGTACAGGCGACGGAGGAGCAGATCAGGCAGCCCAACTGTGCGAGTTTCGGTGGTCTGTTCGCCGCGCTGGGGATCCCCGCGGACGCGATGGTGGGCTTCGCCGAACGGGTCCCGGCGCTGATCAGCCGTCCGTTCAGCCTGCTCCACACCGATCTGCACCGCGACAACGTCATCTTCTCCTACCACGGGGCCCCGCCCCTGATCTGCGTCGACTGGGAACTGGCCACCTACGGCGACCCGGTACACGACCTCGCCACCCATCTGGTGCGCATGCAGTACCCCACGACCCAGTGGGACGAGGTCATCGACGCCTGGTGCGAGGCCATGGGCCGGCACCGCAGCAAGGCGGTCAACGGCGCCAGGCGGGACCTCAAGCACTATGTGGACTTCGAGCATGCGCAGTCCGTGTATCCGGATGTCATGCGCGCGGTGACCTCGCTCGGCGACAAGTTCGACCAGCGGGACCTGGACGCCGCGACGTCCGCGGTGCACCGGGCGCTCGAGGCGGCGGCCGAACCTCTTCGGCTCAAGAGCGTGCCGGACGAGAAGGCCATCGAGGGCATCCTGCTCCGGTGGAACATGGCCCACGGCAAGCGGCACAACCGCGACCGGGGCGTGATGTCCTTTCCTCTGACCCGCGACACACGGGTCCCCGAGCATCCGAGATTCCCCTCCTGGGCGGTCAGGGAGGCCCTGTTCAACGAGGGTGCCGCCCCGGCCGACCATGTGTTCAAGGGGACCGCCCACCTCAGCACCGCGGTGTGGGTGCGGGGCATTCCGTTCGCCGTCATGGTGCGACGGAAGACGGGATCGGCCCTTCCGCGTGAGCGTCGGTTCCTCAACGAACACGCCGTTCTGAGAGCGATCGAGAAGTCCGGTGTGGCGGTGGCCGCCCCCCGTGTCCTGGCTCTGGGGACGAGCCACCGGGACCAGTTCACCATTCACACCTACGAGGGCCCACCCGGCTTGATCCGGACCCCGAACCATCCCGTGGACGGGCTGCGGCCGCATGAGGCGGACGACCTCGTCGACCAGCTGTCCGCGCTGACCTCGGTCGACTGCGAGGAGCTGGGTCCGGACACCCTCGGCCAGGACTTCTACCACGGGCTGCGCACGGAACTGCAGCGCATGGTGTCCGAACTCCCCAGGGATACGTTGAGACTTGCCCGGGAGCTGGGCCTGCCCGGGAACGCCGACAGACTCGGGGAGATCCTCGACCGGCATCTGCCCGCCCCCCGGCGGGCCGTACTGCTGCACGGTGACCTCAACCCCTGGAACCTGATCCGCCGTGAGGACGGCACGGGGCTGACCCTGATCGACTGGGAAATGGCGATAGTGGGCGATCCGCTCTACGACCTGGTCCGCCACCTGCACCTGACACCGACGCTCCCGGACATCCGGGAACGTCTGTTCTCCCGCTGGTCCCGGTTGTTGCCGGAGGACTGCACCAAGGGCTGGCGCGACGACTGGCGGGTGTACCGCTGGATCGAGATCGTCCGTTCCGCGTACGTGGATCTCGACCGCCTCGTCACCGGCGACAGCCTGGAAGCTCCGAACGTCCGGCGGGCCGTGGACACGTACGCCATGACCCTCAAGTCGGCCACCGCGGCCCTCGGCCTCAAGGACAGGGTGACCACCAACCCCTATCTTGCCTTCGCCTTGCCCCGCCCCGACCATAAGGGAGCGCCCATGGTCGGGGAGCCCATGGAGACCTGACCCGGCCCGGCGCCCGTACGGGGGAGGGGGCTGCGGATGTCCGGTGGCAGGAGTGGGCCGGCCGACGACGGTATGGGTGCTGGAAGGCAAGACCTTCCTCGGCGGAGCCTTGCTCAGCCTGGTCGGCTACGCGCTCTACGACACGGTGAAGGACCTCTCCGCATCCCTCAGGCTGCCGACGCGCGCCCAGGTGAAGTCACGGGAGCCGGGCAGTTTCGTGACCGAGGCGTTCCGCGAGCGGACCGTGGAGATCAGCTTCCAACCGATGACGGTGCCCTCCACGGCCTGCATCGCCCCACGGCAGTGTGACGCCTCAGCACCGCAGCACCACCTTGCCCACCAGCCGCCGGTCCTCGATGGCGGCATGCGCCTCGCTCGCCCGTTCCAGCTCCACCACCTCCCCCACCACCGGCCGCACCCGCCCCGCCGCCGCCTGCGCCAACGCGTACGAGGCCAGGCGCGCGTGTTCGTCAGGGCCGAACTGCACGTCGCCGATGCCGAACAACCTGATCCCCCGGCGCCGGGCCGCCTCCCCGTCGATCCCGGCGAAGCCGCCCGCCGGCGCCCCGTGCGCCGAGAACCGTCCGCCGTCGGCCGTCAACGCGAAGGCCGACGTGCCCAGTTCGCCGCCCACCCCGTCCAGCACCAGGTCGGCTGCCCCGCCCAGCGCCTCCCGCGCCGCGTCCACCCACCCGGAGTCGGAGACGTCCACCGTCGCCGGCGCCCCCAACTCCCGTACCAGCGCCAGTTTCCGCGCCCCCCGAGCCGCCCCGACCACCCGGGCGCCCCGAGCCCGCGCCCACTGCACCAGCACCGTCCCCATACCCCCGGACGCCCCGAGAACCAGCACCCGCTCCCCGTCCGCCGCGCCTGTGAGCTCGAGCAGCGCCGCCGCCGTCACTCCGTCGTGCACCAGTGCCGCCGCGGTCCGCAGCTCCAGCCCCTCCGGTACGGCGGCGAGCCCGGAGACCGGTGCCACGGCCCGGGAGGCGTAGCTGCCGTGGACGTGGGCCACGACCCGGCGCCCCAGCCACTCCTGCGGTACGCCGGGGCCCGTCTCCGTGACCGTCCCCGAGACCCCGCCCCCGGGGACGTACGGCGGTGTCACGTCGAAGTACTCGCGACCCCACCCCGCCCGCACCTGGGTCTCCACGAAGAGCGTGTCGGCGTACGCGACGTCGATCAGCACCTCGCCCGGTCCGGGCAACGGGTCCGGCAGGTCCACCGGCACCAGGACCTCCGGTCCGCCGAACTCCTTCGCCTGTACCGCTCGCATGACATGCCCCCGGTCGTCAGGTTCCTCAAGGACTCCCGCGCAGTCTTCGACCTCAAGCAGAGTTGAGGTCAAGCGGCACTGGTCAGGCTCGTCGCATGGGCGAGATCGGTCTGCGTGAGCGCAAGAGGCAGCGGATGTGCCGGGACGTCTCCGAGACCGCCATCCGGCTGTTCCTGGAGCGCGGCTTCGACGCCGTGTCCGTCGCCGAGATCGCGGCCGCCGCCGAGATCTCCAAGCCGACGCTCTTCCGGTACTTCCCGGCCAAGGAGGACCTGGTCCTGCACCGGATCGCCGACCACGAGCGGGAGGCCGCCCGGGTGGCCGCCGAGGGACCCACGCCGATCGCCGCCCTGCGCCGGCACTTCCTCGACGGCCTCGAGCGGTCCGATCCGGTCACCGGGCTCAACGGCCACCCGGCCGTCCTCGCCTTCCGCTCCCGAACGCCTGGGCGCAGACGATCTCGCGGTCGCAGGCGGTGAAGGAGTACGTCGACCTGGTGTGGCCCCCCCCGTGCGGCCGACGGAGGTCCTCGCCCGACTGCTCACCGACCCGGCGGCGTTGAGCGGGGCCGCCGACGGCCTGCTGGACGCGGACGAACAACGGGCCCTCCTCTGGGCGAGGCCGCCGCGGTCGTGGAAGTCGGCTCGCTGGTCCGCCGCCGATCTCGTCCTCCTCGACGAGGTCGCGGGCCTGATCGAACACCCCGAGGGGTACGGCCATCTCGTCGTCGACGAGGCGCAGGACCTCTCCCCGATGGAGTGCCGGGCCATCGCACGCCGGGCGCGCTTCGGTTCGCTCACCGTGCTCGGCGATCTCGCCCAGGGCACCACACCATGGGCCGCCCGGTCCTGGGAGACCACCCTGCGCCATCTCGGCAAGCCGGACGCGGCCGTCGTACCGCTGACGACCGGGTTCCGGGTGCCCGAGGCCGTCGTGACGCTCGCCAACCGGCCGCTGGAACGGCTCGACGTCGATGTCCCGGCCGGGCGGTCCCTGCGCCGGGACGGGGAGTTGAGGGTGCGGGAGGTGGCGGGGGAGGTGGCCGGCGCGGTCGTGGACGCCGTACGCGACGCGCTCGGGCGGGAGGGGTCCGTGGGGGTCGTCGCCGCGGACCAGGACGTGGAGCGGGTGCGGGCGGCGCTCACCGCGGCCGGGATCGGGGCGGCGGGGCCGCGAGAGCTGGGGGCCCGCGTGACCGTCGTACCGGCCACCCTGGTCAAGGGGCTCGAGTACGACCACGTCGTCGCCGTGGAGCCGGCGGCCATCGCGGAGGCCGAGGCGCGCGGGCTGCACCGGCTGTACGTCGTGCTGACCCGGGCGGTGTCACGGCTGGAGGTGGTGCACGGGCGGCCGTTGCCTTTCCAGGGCGTACTCCCACGGCAGTCGGCGACGGCCGCCCGGCATTCAGGCGTCGAGGAGGGGGATCAACTCCTCCTCCTCGTACGTCAGATGGGCCTCCAGGGCACCCGTCAGGCGCTCCACCTCCGCCCGTGCGACGGCCGGGTCGGCATCCGCGGCGGCCACCGTGCGGCGCAGCTCCTCGACGAGTTCCGCGATCCGGCCGTGTTCCTCCCGCAGGCGTCGGAGCGCGCCGGCCGCCGAGGGGTGGCGGTCCTCGACGTACGGGAACAGGGACAGGTCCTCGCCGGCGTGGTGGTGGTGCAGGCCCTGGCAGAAGGTCAGGCAGTTGATCCGCAGTTGCGCACCGAGTGTGCTCGACCCCGCCGTCATCTCCCCTCTGATCAGGGCGAGTTCACGGCGGAAGGCGTCGTGCACCACCTTGATCGCCTCGCCGGGGGAGGAGGCGTCGACGTTCGGCGGACCGCCGTCCGGGATCGTGTGCAGGGCGACCACGGGGATCGTCCGCGCGGTCTTCCTCTGGTACGCCGCCCACCCCTCGTCCGCCTCGACGACCCGCGCCCAGGCCCGCTCGCGCTCCTCGCCGGTCAGGACGACGGCCCGCGCCGAGTAGGTGAACACCCCGCTCTCGACGGTTACTTGGGGATGGGCGAGGAGGTTGCGGTACCAGTGCGGGTGCCGGTCGGCGCCCCCGGCCGAGGCGATGACCAGGACACGGTCGCCGCCGTCGGGGAGGTAGCCGACGGGGGTGGTGTGGCGGGCGCCGGTACGGGCGCCGGTGGTGGTCAGCAGGAGCAGGCGGGCGGCGGCGAAGTAGCCGGTCAGACGGCCCTTGTTGGCCCGGAACTCGTCGATGACCCGTTGGTTGAAGTCGTTGGGCAAGGGAGTGGTTCTCCTTCTCTGTCGCTGGTGTCTTCGGTGGATCGCGAAGGCGGCGCAGAGAGGACGGCGGGCTCCTGGCCCGCCCCTGCCTCACTCGGAGGCCGGGTACCCGACTCGTTCACGGCTCAAGGCCGACCCGGCAGTCATGGGAGGGAAGGTAGCGTCACCGGTACGACCGACGCCAGCGCATTCCGGGCCGTCCCCACCACGACCCTCGCCGACCTGCTCGGCCGTGCGCAGGTCATGGACATCGGGATCCGCCCGCTGTGGGGGCCGGCGGGACGGGTGGCGGGGCCCGCGTTCACCGTGCGGTGCCCTCCCGGGCACAACCCATGCTGCACGCGGCGATCCACCGTGCCGCCCCCGGTTCGGTCGTGGTCGTGGAGTCCGGTCCGGCGACCTCGACCGGGCGCTGGCCGGCGGCAACGTGTGTGCGGTGGCCCGGCGGCGGGGCATCGCCGGCTTCGTCCTGGACGGCCTGATCCGCGATCTCGCCGAGGTCCGCGAGGCCCGCTTCCCGGTGTTCGCCCGCGGGGTGATCCCGATCCCCGGCGCCAAGTCCGCCGCGGCGCCGCTGGGTCAGCCGGTGACCTGCGGTGGCGTACGGGTCGAGGCCGGTGACGTGGTCGTGGCCGACGAGGAGGGCGTGGTCGCCGTCCCCGCGGCCCGACGGGCGGAGATCCGCGACCCGGCCCGCGCCAAGCTCGCCAAGGAGGCCGCCGAGTCCCTGGACGCGTGGGAATCGGCGCACGGGCACGGATCGACAAGATCCTCGCGGAACAGGGGTTCCAGGGCTGAGACGCGGCCCTTCAGCCGGCCTTCGGCGCGCGGTACGAGAAGTCGTAGGCGGCGAAGTCGGTGACGCGGACATAACCGAGGCGTTGGTAGAGGGCGTTGCTGGTGGGGTTGGCGGCGTTCGTGAAGAGGACGACCTCCTTCGCGCCCGCGGCGAGCGCGGCCCGGCTGACCTCGACGGTCACGGCGCCCGCGTAGCCCTGGCCGCGCAGGTGGGCCGGGGTGTAGACGGGGTCCACCCGGACCTGGCCGCCGACCATCGGGTTGGCGCCCGCCATGGAGACGGGCGTGCCGTCCGGCGTCTCCCAGAAGGTGTAGCGCTTCTCGGCGAAGCGGGTGCCCGCCCAGGAGGCGGCGTCGATGGTGACGTCCTCCCCGACGTCCGCCGCGAACTCCCGGCACCAGCGCATCAGGTGTTCCTGGTCTCCCTCGCCGACGAGGCGGCCCCGGCCCGCCGGGAACGGCTCCGGCGGGGTGAGGGTGCCGAGGCGGTAGAGGTGAAGCTGGACCCGCAGCGCCCAGGTCGCGCCGGTGTGGCGCTGCCAGGCGTCGGTGAAGGCGATGGCGGTGCCGTGGTCCGCGGTGACGGAGGGCAGGGTGTGTCCGAGGCCGACCAGGTACGCGGCGAGCGTGTCGGCCTGCTCGGGGGTGAGGGCGGTGACGCTGAGCCCGCGGGGCGGAAAGCGGTAGAAGACGGCCTGGACCTCGCCCCCTTGCTCCAGCCGGCCGAAGAGGGGGACTCCGGCGCCGTGCGCGGCCATCCCGACCCTGCGCAGTTTCTCGGTCAGCGTCAGGGGCGTGTTGTGCAGGACGGGGCGCGAACGCAGGAAGTCCCCCGCCCGGGTGAGGAAGTCGTCGACGTCTTCGGTGAGGTACCAGCCATCGGGCAACATGTGGACATGATCCCGGAGGCCGCGGGGGCACCCGCCTGGTTTCCGCCACACCCGAACCACGTGGCATGGCGCACTATTGCAAGCAGGTGCTTGCAATAGTTAGCGTCGGTGGTGCACAGTGGAGTCATGGCATCGCTCAACGTCGGCAATCTCGGTGAGTACCTGCGTGAGCAGCGGCGCAGTGCGCAGCTCTCGCTCAGGCAACTCGCCGACGCCGCCGGGGTGTCCAATCCGTATCTGAGCCAGATCGAGCGCGGGCTGCGCAAGCCGAGCGCGGAGGTGTTGCAGCAGGTCGCCAAGGCGCTGCGGATCTCCGCGGAGACGCTGTACGTGCGGGCCGGCATCCTCGACGCCGAGCGCGACCGCGACGAGGTGGAGACGCGCGCCGTCATCCTTGCCGACCCCACGCTCAACGAGCGGCAGAAGCAGGTCCTGCTGCAGATCTACGAGTCGTTCAGGAAAGAGAACGGCTTCGGGGCCGACGACGGCGAGGCGGCCGACGCGGTCGCGCAGACGAACGCTGCGGTCGTCGAGGCCGTGACGTCGGGCGACGGTGCGGTGGGCACGGACGGCGACGCCGCCGCCGTACGCCAGGCGCGCAAGGGCTCCGGCGCGGCCATACCCCGCACGTCCGACGGCAGCGACGCCGAACCGCACGACCCGCAGCGGCCCACCGGCTGAGCAGGGCGACCAGGCTGCCCCGCGGGACCAAAACCCTCAACTGAAAGCGACCGGAGGACCATCACCATGGCCATCACCGACGACCTCCGCAAGACCCTCAGCGACCCCACGCCGCTCTACTTCGCCGCCGGCACCGCCGACCTGGCCCTCCAGCAGGCCAAGAAGGTCCCCGGCCTGGTGGAGCAGCTGCGCGCCGAGGCCCCGGCCCGTATCGAGGCCGTCCGCAACACCGACCCGAAGGCCGTCCAGGAGAAGGCCCAGGCGCGCGCCAAGGAGGCCGGCGCCAAGGTCAAGGAGACCCAGGAGTCCTTCCAGGCCAAGGTCAACGAGTTCATCGCGACCCTCGACGGCGACATCAAGAAGCTCGGCTCCACCCTCGACGCCGACCTGAAGAAGCTCGGCGAGTCCGCCCAGGACCTCGCGCTGCGCGGTGTCGGCGTGGCCGCCGAGTACGCCGTCAAGGCCCGTGAGACCTACGAGAAGGTCGCCGAGCACGGCGAGCAGGCCGTACGGACCTGGCGCGGCGAGGCCTCCGAGGGCATCGAGAGCATCGCCGAGGAGGTCGAGGAGCTCGCCGTCGCCGTCGAGCCGAAGGCCGAGCCGGTCACCGTCAAGGACGAGCCCGGGAAGCCCGCCACGGCGGTGGCCGCCCCGGCCAAGAAGGTCCCCGCCGCCAAGAAGGCGCCGGCCCGCAAGCCCACCACCGCGAAGAAGACCACCCCGCCCGCCATGTGACACGAACGGGTGACAGAGCACGGGCCGGGCACTCCTGGAGGGCCCGGCCCGTTCCCTGTGTAGCGGGAACGCCTGAACGGGTACGGTGACCGCGTAAGGACTAGCCGAAACGGGTGGTGGACGTTGTGCTGATGTCGGGCTTCGCAGGGTTCATGTGGCTGCTCTACCTCGCCATGCTGGCCCTCGCCGTGGTGGCGCTCCTGATGGCCGCCCTCTTCCGTGACGACGCGTACCGCGCCGCCGACAAGCAGAACAAGGGCTTCTGGCTGATCATCCTGGGCATCGCGGTCGCGGTGAACCTCCTGGTCCCGATGCTCTTCCTCCAACTGGCGGGCCTTGTCGCGTCCATCGTCTTCTTCGTCGACGTCCGCCCGGCCCTCCGGCATGTCTCGGGAGGCGGCTTCGGCCGCAGAAAGGGCGGCAGCAGCAGCGACGGCCCTTACGGCCCCTGGAACGGCGGCCGGTAGAAACCCGAGGGGGTCACCCCTCCCGATCCAGCAGCAGCACCGCGACATCGTCCGTCAGCTCGCCGCCGTTCAGCTCCCGCACCTCGGTGACGGCGGCCCGCAGCAACTCCTCGCCGGCGAGCCCCTCACCCAGCAGCCGCCGGACGATCTCCACCATCCCGTCCTGCCCGAGCCGCTCCCGGCCCGCCCCGACCCGCCCCTCGATCAGCCCGTCCGTATAGAGCATGAGGCTCCACTCGCGCCCCAGCTCCACCTGCATCCGGGGCCACCGGGCCCCGGGCAGCAGCCCGAGCGCCGGCCCGTTGTTGTCGTACGGCAGCAGCTTCGCGTTCCGCCCCGGCCGGGCGAGCAGCGGCGAGGGATGCCCGGCCAGGCACAGCCCGGCCCGCCGGCCGTCCGGTGCGATGTCCACCGTGCACAGGGTCGCGAAGATCTCGTCGTCGGACCGCTCGTGCTCCAGCACCTGCTGCAAGGTACCCAGCAACTCGTCCCCGCACAGACCGGCCAGGGTCAGCGCACGCCAGGCGATCCGCAGCTCCACCCCGAGCGCGGCCTCGTCCGGCCCGTGCCCGCAGACGTCACCGATCATGGCGTGCACGGTCCCGTCCGGGGTGCGCACGACGTCGTAGAAGTCCCCGCCGAGCAGCGCCCGCGAGCGCCCCGGCCGATACCGCGCGGCGAACCGCAGTGACGACCCCTCGAGGAGCGGTGTCGGCAGCAGACCCCGCTCCAGGCGCCGGTTCTCCTGCGCCCGTACCCGCCCCTCAGCGAGCCGCCGCTCCGCCGTGTCGGAACGTTTCCGCTCCACCGCGTACCGGATCGCCCGGCTCAGCAGCCGCTCGTCCAGCTCGTCCCGGAAGAGATAGTCCTGGGCGCCCACCCGCACGGCCTCGGCGCCCCGCTCGGCGTCCCCGGAGGGCGCCAGGGCGAGAACGGCATGCCGCGGAGCGAGCCGCAGCACGTGCCGGAGCACGGCGAGCTCGTCGGCGTTGTCCCCACCGCGCCCCGGCGCCGGCAGTGCGAGGTCCAGCAGGATGCAGTGCACGTCGTCGGTCAGCAGCCGCTCCGCCTCGGTGAGGTTGCGGGCGTGCCGGACACGGATCGGCCGGCCGGCCGCGTCCCGGGGTTCGGGCACGACCGTGGAGCCGCCGGGATCGTCCTCGATCAGCAGCAGCGTGAGATGAGTGGTGGCGTTGTTGTCGACCGTGGCTTCCTGGTGCGTGGAGGGACCGCCGAGCGTGGTCTGCGCCGGACCGCTCTCCGCGGCCGGGACCGATCGCTGCCGCGGTATGGGTGCGGGCATCGCCTTCAGTTCCTTCCCTCCCCCCGAGGGCGCGGCGGACCGAGGGGTCTCGATCCACCGACGGGGACCATAGCGGTAGTCGGCGGGCGAGCGGAATGGTGTGAGCCACGTCGCCCGCACACCGGCCACCGTCATATGCCACGTTCCGTACCGCAGTTGGACAGCTCGGCCCACCAGGAGGAATGACGAAGGTCACGTCCGCAAGGGGTTTGAGAGCCACCGGACGTGCGCTGGATCACGCGTCGGGCCGTACCACCCCGAGGATCGGCATCGACCCGGCCCCCGCGATGGTCACGGTCCGCCCCGGCCGGGGCGCGTGCACGATCGCCCCGTCACCGATGTACAGGGCGACATGGCTGGCGTCGTCGAAATAGATGATCAGATCCCCGGGCCGCATGTCCTTGATGTCCACGTGCTTGAGCTGCTTCCACTGCTCCTGGGAGGTCCGCGGTATGGGCTTCCCCGCGCTCAGCCAGGCCTGCGAGGTCAGCCCCGAGCAGTCGTAGGACAGCGGCCCTTCCGCCCCCCACTCGTACGGCTTCCCGATCTGCTGCGTGGCGAACTGAACGGCCTGCTTCCCCTGCGCGGACGCCGCCCCCTTGATCTGATCAAGAATCCCGGTCCCGAGCCAGGCGCTCTGCGCCTGGTAGGCGGCCTGCTGCTCCAAGGCGGCCAGCCGCTCCTTCTCCTTCGCCTGCAACCGGGACTCGATCTCCTCAGCGGCCGCGATCTGCTCCTTGATCCTCTTCCGGGCCGCGTCCTTGGCCTTCCGGTCGGCGTCGAGCCGCTGCCACTGCTCGGAGGCGTCCGCCGCGTACTGCTGCAAGTCCTGCTGCGTCCGCGTCAGTTCCGTGATCAGCCCCTTGGCGGCCCGCTCGCCCTCCACCACGCGCCCCGCCCCGTCGAGGAACCCCTGCGGATCGTTACTGAGGAGCAACTGGGCCGCGTCCGGCAACCCACCCGTACGGTACTGGGCCGCGGCAGCGGCCCCGGCCCGCTGCTTCAAGTCGTCGAGCTTCTTCTGCCCCTCGACGATCTTCTTGGCCAGATCGACGATGGCGGCGGACTGCTGCTTGGCCTTCTCCTCGGCGGCGTTGTACGAATCCGTGGCGACGGCCGCATCGTGATACAGGCCGTCGAGCTTCGCCCGCACCGCCTCAAGCCCCGCATCCGGCGCGGGAGTAGACGAGGCCGAAGGGGTCGGATCCGGACTCGCGAACGCCACGCCCGGTGCGGTCAGCACAGCCACACAGACCGCGGCAGCCACCACCAGGCGACGCTCGCCCGCACCCATACCGCTTCCCCCAACCTGATTTACCGTCAGTAACTTACGGCACCCGGGGGATCGTGCCACGACCAACGGCAAAACGACAGAGGCCGTCCCCCTGCTCCTGTGACGAACGACTCACAAAGATCGTTCCCGGCGTGGGGGCTCACCCGCGCGGCGCCAAAGCCCCCCACGCCACGGTGACTTCCCCCTCCCGCCACCGACGCGGCCCATCGACCACCGGCCAGTCAGCCGCCACCTGCCGCACCGCCCGCATCCACCGCTGCCGGGCACCGTAGGAGGCGAGCGGCGCCGCGGACGCCCAGGCGCGGTCGAAGTCCCGCAAAAAGGCATGAACCCCTTCACCGGGAACGTTGCGATGAATAAGAACCTTCGGCAGCCGGGCAGCAAGCTCCGACGGCCGCTCCAGAGACCCCAACCGAGCGGCAAAGGTGACCGTACGGGCCCCCTCCCCACCCAGAGCGATCCACACGTGCAGACGCCCGATCTCGTCACAGGTGCCGTCGACCACCACCCCACCCGGCGCGAGCCGCCCGCACAGCCGCTCCCACACCCCGGCGACCTCCTCCTCCCCGTACTGCCGCAGCACATTGGCGGCCCGAATCAAAACCGGCCGCTCAGGCACAGGAACCTCGAACCCCCCGTGCACAAAGACAAGCCCCTCCCGCTCGTAGGGCTTGGCGGCAGCAACCCGTTCGGGCTCGATCTCCACCCCCACCACCCGCACACGAGGAGCGACACCCCGCAAATGCCGCAACAACTCCACCGCGGTCCAGGGCGCGGCCCCGTACCCGAGATCAACAACGACGGGATCCACGGCCCGCCGCAACTCGGCACCCAGCGTCACACCGATCCAGCGATCCATCCGCCGCAGCCGATTGGGATTGGTGGTCCCGCGCGTGACGGTGCCCACAGGACGGGCGCGGCTGCTCATACGGCGAGGGTATGCGCCCGCACTGGCGCAACGGCGAGCAGGGGACGTGGCGGGCGATCTCCGCCCGCAGCGTCGGGCGGAGATCGCCGGTCCCCTCCCAGCCAACGGAGGCGCCCGACCGAGGACGGACACCCCCCGCCGCGGCCCCGGCCCCCCACCCACCGCCACGCGCAACGCGCACCCCCACCGCGCCGCACAGGCCGCCGCAGGCACCCACCCACGCACCTCACCCCCCAACGGTTGAGCGCCCCCGGGTAACGGCCAGGCAAAATTCAGAACCCCCGGAATGGGAACCCACCCCTCCGCTGTTGCACCCCTTCGGAGGCGCCCCACACCTCCACCCCGGCATGCCCGCTGCAAGGAGGACCGCCACGTGAGCCAGTACGTCAGCAGGCTCGGGCGCCGCTCCCCGGCAACGCCCTCCCGACTCAGGCTCCACCGCCGCCCCCGCCGCGTGGCGATGCTCTCCGTCCACACCTCCCCCCTCCACCAACCAGGCACCGGCGACGCGGGCGGCATGAACGTCTACATCGTCGAACTCGCCCAGCGCCTGGCAGCGATCAACATCGAAGTGGAGATCTTCACCCGCTCCACCACCGCCGCGCTCCCGCCCACCGTCGAGCTGTCCCCCGGCGTCCTTGTCCGGCACGTGGACGCCGGCCCCTACGAGGGCCTCGCCAAGGAAGACCTCCCGGCCCAGCTCTGCGCCTTCACCCACGGCGTGATGCAGGCGTGGGCCGGCCACCGCCCCGGCCACTACGACCTCGTCCACTCCCACTACTGGCTCTCCGGCCACGTCGGCTGGCTGGCGGCCCAACGCTGGGGCGTCCCCCTCGTCCACGCCATGCACACCATGGCCAAGGTCAAGAATGCCAACCTCGCCGAGGGCGACACCCCCGAACCCCCGGCCAGGGTCATCGGCGAGACCCAGATCGTCGAGGCGGCGGACCGCCTGATCGCGAACACCGCCGAAGAGGCGACCGAGCTGATCCGCCACTACAGCGCCGACCCCGCCAAGGTCGCGGTCGTCCACCCCGGCGTCAACCTCGACCGCTTCCGCCCCGCCGACGGCCGAGCCGCCGCCCGGGCCCGCCTCGGCCTCCCCCAGGATGCCCTGATCCCCCTCTTCGCCGGCCGTATCCAGCCCCTCAAGGCGCCGGACATCCTCCTCCGAGCGGTGGCGAAGCTCCTGGACGACCGCCCCGACCTCCGCTCCCGCATCGTCGTCCCCGTCGTCGGCGGCCCGAGCGGCAGCGGCCTGGCCAAGCCGGAGGGCCTGCAGAAGCTGGCCGCCCGCCTCGGCATCGCGGACGTCGTACGGTTCCGCCCACCCGTCGGCCAGGACCAACTGGCGGACTGGTTCCGGGCGGCCTCCGTCCTCGTCATGCCGTCCTACAGCGAGTCCTTCGGCCTGGTCGCCATAGAGGCCCAGGCGACCGGCACCCCGGTGCTCGCGGCAGCGGTGGGCGGACTCCCGGTCGCCGTACGCGACAACGTCACCGGTTTTCTCGTACGGGGCCACAACCCCGCCGACTACGCCCGCGTCCTCCGCGACTTCGCCGACAACCCCACCCTCACGCCACGGATGGGGGTGGCGGCCGCCCGGCACGCGCAGTCCTTCGGCTGGGACACCGCGGCGGCCGCCACGGCGGACGTCTACACGGCCGCGATGCAGGCGCACCGCCGTCGCGTACGCTCGCAGCATGGCTGACGAAGCGAAGGCGGCGCAGGTCATCGAGGGCGCGCTCAAGGACGCCGAGGTCGAGTGGGAGAGCCCCAGCCCCGGCACGTACGTCGCGCAACTCCCCGGCACCCGCAAGCTGAAAACAACGGTGTCCCTCCTGGTCGGCCGCCACTCCCTCTCCGTCAACGCCTTCGTCATCCGCCATCCCGACGAGAACGAACCGGCCGTCCACCGCTGGCTCCTGGAGCGCAACCTCAAGCTGTACGGGGTGAGTTACGCGGTCGACCACCTGGGCGACGTCTACGTCACCGCGAAACTCCCCCTCTCCGCGGTCACCCCGGACGAGATCGACCGGCTGCTCGGCCAGGTCCTGGAGGCGGCGGACGGCAGCTTCAACACCCTCCTGGAACTCGGCTTCGCTTCAGCGATCCGCAAGGAGTACGCGTGGCGGGTATCCCGAGGCGAGTCCACACGAAACCTGGACGCGTTCACCCACCTGACCCAACGGCCCACTGACTGAATTCAGGTCCGTACCTGATTAACCTCTGCATGCCCCCTTCACGGCAAGGGGGCGTCATGGCATGCTCACGGCCAACGCAGATCTGAACGTCGTTCACATCCATGAAGAGCCGCATGGAAGGGCGTACGGAATGAGCACCGCGCACCACGGCATGACCAGACGGAGCCTCCTGGCCGGAACCACGGCGGTGGCGGCCGCGGCGATCACCGCCACACCGGCGCTCGCCGCCCGCCGGACAACCGCGGGCCAAGTCCCCGCCCTCTGGCATGAGTTCGTCCGAACCCCCTTCACCCACCCTCAGATCCCCTTCATCGGAAGGGCCGGCTGCCGAGGCGGTGAGGAGTGCTTCCCCCGCCACCGTGCCGTCGTCGACGTCCGCCACTACGGAGCCGTACCGGACGGCACGACCGACTGCGCCCCCGCGATCAACCGTGCCATCGCCGCCGCCGCGAAGGCCGGCGGTGGCACGGTCACCATCCCGCCCGGCACCTTCCGCATCGACGGCCTGATCCAGATCGGCTACGACAACGTCGTGCTGCGCGGAGCCGGCAGCACCCGCACCACCCTCCACGCCACCAGGAGCCTCACCGAACTGATCGGCGTGTACGGCTCCCGCTACGGCGGCACCAAGTCGGCCTGGTCCTGGTCCGGCGGCCTCATCTGGCTCGCCCCGAAGGCCCGTTGGGACTCGCTCACCGCGGCGATCAAGGCCAAGACGTGGCCCTTCGAGGGCTGGACCGGCAATAAACGGGACGAGTGGCAGACGCTCACCCCCGTAGAACCAGCCCACCAGGGCGACTGGACGGTCACGGTGACCGACCCCGCCCGCCTCCGCCCCGGCGCCCTGGTCCTGCTCCGCATCGCCGACGACGCCACCCACACCCTCCTCCAGCACATGTCGGGCGGCGGCCTCGGCCCGGCGGCGTACAACTGGGACGACAAGACCAAGCTCCTCTCCTACGTCCCCTACGAATGGCCCGTCCGCATAGCCCACGTCCGAGGCCGCAAGGTCACCCTCGAACGCCCCCTCCCCCTCGACCTGCGCCCCGAGTGGAACCCGCAATTCACCACTCACATCCGTGAGGTGACCGGCTCCGGAGTCGAGGGCCTCACCCTGGACGTGGTGGAGACCCCCCAGTCCCCGCACCTCCTCGACAAGGGCTACAACGGAGTCGTCCTGCAGTGCGCGTATGACTGCTGGGTGGACGACGTCACCGTCCGCAACGTCGACAACGGCTTTGGCCTGGTCGCCGCGTCCTCCTGCACCCTGCGCCGCACCCGCGTGGGCGGCCGGGGCGAACACCACCCGTACTTCTGCCGCGAGGGCTCGCACGACAACCTGATCGAGGACTTCACCATCGAGCAGCGCACGGTCCCGGCCCCCGCCGACACCCAACTGCACGGCATCAACGTCGAGGGCCTGTCCTCCTACAACGTGTGGTCGCGCGGAGACATGCAGATGGGCACCTTCGACTCCCACCGCGGTCTGCCCTTCGCCAACGTCCGCACCGACATCACGGTCGACAACAACGGTCGCCACGGCGGCGACGCGAACGCCGGGCCGCTGTACGGCGCCCGCTTCACCCACTGGAACATCCGCGACACCAACCACCGCGCGGGCCTGGTCAAGATCGACGGCCTGGCACCGTGGAGCGCCACCGTCGGTCTGGACCCGTGCACCGAGTTCGACCAGATCGACGTCCCCGACTTCACGGGCGACCTGCACTCACGGCTGGAGCTCTACGGCACTACCGACGAGGTGCGCCCGAGGAACCTGTATGAGGCCCAGCGCCGGCTGTAGACCGCGCCTCCTGCCCCGCGTACCGCCCCGGCGTCACCCCCACCAGCCTCCGGAAGTGACGCGTGAGATGGGACTGGTCGAAGAACCCCGTCGCCGACGCCACCTCGCCCGGCGTCCCCCCGTCCAGCAGGAGCCGGCGGGCCCGGTCGATGCGGCGGGAAGTGAGGTACTGGTGCGGTGCGATGCCGTAGGCGGTGCTGAACGCCCGTACCAGATGGGCGGGATGGGCGTGCAGCGCTCCCGCCGCGGCGTCGAGCGTGAGGCCGTCGAGCACGTGCTCGTCGAGCAGTTCCCGCAGCCGGCCGGCGAGGACGGGGTCGGCCCGCATGGTCCGCGCGCGTGCCGGCGGCCGCAGCAGGGCCCGCATCCGGTCGCCGATCAGCGTCAGCCTGCTCTCGGCCTCCAGCTCCTCGCCGGGCCGCCCCAGAGCGGTGTGCAACTGCCCGACCCGCCGTCGCAGCACCGGATCGCGCAGGTCGGGGCCGTCGACGGCGGGACCGATGAGGTCGTCGCCGAGACGGGTGCCGTCGAGATAGACGACACGCTTGCGGAAGCCGTGCGGGGTGGCCGGCGAGCCGTTGTGCGGGACGTGCGGCGGGAGCAGGGTGACCGTGTCGTGCGGGGTGCCGTGCTCGTGCCGCTCGAGGTCGTACCGTACGGCCCCGTCGTCCACGATGAGCAGCGTCCACGCCTCGTGGACGTGCATCGGGTAGGCGTACTCGGTGAAGTGCGCGTGGAAGACCTCCACCACGCCCCGGACCTGGGGGCGCCATGCGGAGACCTCCGGTCGGGAACGCTGAGCGGCCATGCAAAAAACGTACAAGACGCGGAGACGGACCGGTCGGCAGTCTCGGAGCATGAGCGACACACCCCTCGACGAACCCCTCCGCTTCGACACCAAGATCGCCGTCCTGCTGCGCGCGGACCTGGAGTCCTGGCAGCGGCTGAACGTCACCGCGTTCCTGGTCAGCGGCCTCGGCACGACGGTCCCCGAGGTGATCGGCGAGCCGTACGCGGACGCGGACGACGTCCCCTACCTGCCGATGTTCCGCCAGCCGGTGCTGGTCTTCGAGGGCACGAAGGAGACCCTGACGGCGGCCCACACGCGGGCCCTGTCCCGCGCGCTGCCACGGGCCCTGTTCACCTCGGACCTCTTCACGAGCGGCAACGACCGCGACAACCGCGCGGCCGTACGGGCCGTGGGGACCGCGGAGCTGGACCTGGTCGGGCTCGCGGTGTACGGGCCGAAGAACGCGGTGGACAAGGTGTTGAAGGGCGCCCGAATGCACCCGTGACGGGCGTTGTCACCGAATCCGCGACCGAACTGCACAGTGCGTACGCAACGGCAGGAGGGGTGGAGCCTGTTGGTGTGGAGTTGTCCCGCTTCGGTGCCGCTGGAACCCCACCTGTCGGCTCCACCGGGGGCCCGTGACGTGGAGAACCCGGCCTCAATTGGTGTGCACGCCCTCACGGATCGGTCGTGGACCCGCCCAACTGCCCTGTCCTGAGGGTCCGTCGACTGGCCGCCGCGCGCGCCCCGTGGTTTGATCCTGCGCACCGCGGCCCGTCGTCTGTCCCCCCAGCCGAGCCGCTTCCCCCCTGGAACATCCATGTGAAGGGCAGTTTCGTCATGAACTCCGCTCCCCAGGTTCAGACCCTCGAGATCTCCGACGCCGACCTCGACGCCGTCTCCGGCGGCCTGAGCCCGCAGGCCAGCCTCACCGTCGGCTCGACCACCCTGAGCAGCGCCGGCCTGCTGGCCGAGGTGGACTCCGTCAAGGCGACGGCCCTGGGCACCCTCGGCGGCAGCCTCGGCGTCCTGCCCCACGAGGTCGGCGTGAACGTCGGTTTCTGATCGACTCGACGCACACGGCAACGAGCCCCCTACCGCAGGAGAAGTGCGGGTAGGGGGCTTGTCTTTGCACGAGCCGCCACCCGCAGCCGCCGGCCGGCCCGCCCTCAGCCCGCAGTCGCCTCGGCCTTCGCCGTTACCGGCGTCTCCGGCGCCGGCCGCTCCTGCGGCATCCGTCGCATCAGCGCCCCGTACCCCACCGCCGCCACCGTGCCGACGGCCGCGCACAGACCCCACAGCCAGTCGGCGCCGAAGCGGTCGATGACCAGGCCGGACATCAGGGGGGCGACCAGGGCGGCCAGGGACCAGGAGAGGGTGTAGACGCCCTGGTAGCGACCGCGTCCGTGGACGGGGGAGAGGCGGACGACCAGGCCCGTCTGCGTCGGCGCGTTGATCATCTCGCCGAGCGTCCACACGCACACCGTGAGCGCGAAGACGCCGATGGAGCCGGCGAAAGCGGTGAGCCCGAATCCGTACCCGGCGAGGATCGAGGAGGCCATCAGCAGCCGCCGCGGGTCGCGGGTCGCGATGAACCGGGTGACCGGGATCTGCAGGGCGACGATCAGGATGCCGTTGACGGCGATCGCCACCCCGTAGTCGGCGGGCGTGAACCCGGCCTTCCCCATCGCGACCGGCAGCCCGACCGAGCCCTGCTGGAAGACGAGGGAGACCAGGAAGGACAGGCCGACGACGCCCATGTAGCGTCCGTCGCGCAGGACGGTGCCGAGGCCGACCTCCGCCGCCGCCGCCTTCTGGGCGGCCGTCCGCTCGGGCCGCGACTCGGGCAGCTTCAGGAACACCACGACGGCGCACAGACCCGTCATGCCCGCCTCGATCAGGAACCCGGCGCGGTAGCTGAACTCGGCGATGAACCCGGCGGCCATGGAGGAGACGGCGAACCCGAGGTTGATCGCCCAGTAGTTGAGCGAGAAGGCCCGCACCCGGTCCTCGGGCCGCACGATGTCCGCCATCATCGCCTGCACGGCCGGCCGGGAGGCGTTGGACGCCATCCCGACGAGGAACGCGACGGCGGCGATCGCGACCGGATCCCGTACGAAGCCGAGCAGGGCCACGGACGCGGCGGTGGAGGCCTGTGCGACCAGCAGCGTCGGCCGCCGTCCGAGCCGGTCGGCCATCACCCCGCCGCCGAGTGAGGAGACGACCCCGCCGAGCCCGTGCAGCGAGGCGACGAGACCGGCGTAGGAGGCGGAGTAGCCGCGGTCGAGCGTGAGGTAGAGCGCCATGAAGGTCGCGACGAACGCGCCGAGCCGGTTGACGAGGGTGCTGGTCCACAGCCACCAGAACGCCCGGGGGAGTCCGGAGACGGTCTCGCGGGTGGCGCGTCTCAGGCTGGCGACAAGCATGGCGATCCCCCAGATGTAAGCGGCTCAAGCGGCGAGCACAACTTACTGTCGGCGGTCTCCCGTCGGCCACCCGATTAACAGATGCCGTCAACTGTCCGGCCCTCGGGCAGCCACGCGAACGGGCGAAAGCGTGGATTACGCTCTGTCCCATGGCCGACGCACCGTACAAGCTGATCCTCCTCCGCCACGGCGAGAGCGAGTGGAACGCGAAGAACCTGTTCACCGGCTGGGTGGACGTCAACCTGAACGAGAAGGGCGAGAAGGAGGCGGTCCGCGGTGGCGAACTCCTGAAGGACGCCGACCTCCTGCCCGACGTGGTCCACACGTCCCTCCAGAAGCGCGCGATCCGCACGGCCCAGCTGGCCCTCGAATCCGCCGACCGCCACTGGATCCCGGTCCACCGTTCCTGGCGCCTCAACGAGCGCCACTACGGCGCCCTGCAGGGCAAGGACAAGGCACAGACTCTCGCGGAGTTCGGCGAGGAGCAGTTCATGCTGTGGCGCCGCTCCTACGACACCCCGCCGCCGCCGCTCGAGGACGGCACGGAGTTCTCCCAGTCCGACGACCCGCGCTACGCCTCCATCCCGCCGGAGCTCCGCCCCCGCACGGAGT
Source organism: Streptomyces sp. NPDC101152 (assembly GCF_044768275.1). Classification (NCBI taxonomy): domain Bacteria; kingdom Bacillati; phylum Actinomycetota; class Actinomycetes; order Kitasatosporales; family Streptomycetaceae; genus Streptomyces; species Streptomyces sp. NPDC101152. The sequence continues at coordinate 85,218 of NZ_JBIWPO010000028.1, forward strand.
GCCTGAAGGACGTCGTGGCGCGCATGCTCCCCTACTGGTACGACGGCATCGTCCCGGACCTCCTGACCGGCCGCACGGTCCTGGTCGCCGCCCACGGAAACAGCCTCCGCGCCCTGGTCAAGCACCTGGACGACATCTCGGACGCCGACATCGCGGGCCTCAACATCCCCACCGGCATCCCCCTGTACTACGAACTGACCCCCGACTTCAAGCCGGTCACCCCCGGCGGCAAGTACCTGGACCCCGAGGCGGCCGCGGCGGCCATCGAGGCGGTCAAGAACCAGGGCAAGAAGAAGTAACCCGCCCTGAGCAAGCCCTCCGCCCGTGGGTTTTCCGCCGGCGGAGGGCTTGTTCACTGGCGGGGCCCGTCTGGGGGCCGGAGTGCCGTTATCCGGCCCGGTGGGTCGCTGGTTCGGCGAACTGGTTGGTGTCGAACAGCTCGTTGATGTGCCCGCCGAGTTCGGACCAGTGCCGTCCGGAGAGTTCGGCTGCGGCGTGCGCGTCGCCGCCGGCGCAGACGGCGACGAGTTGGTCGTGGTGTTCGATGGTGTTGCGGCCCCCGAGCAGGGTGGAGAACTTGCGGTAGAGGATGCGGTGGATCTGCGGGTGGAGCTGCTCGACGATCCGGCTGAGCACGGGGTTGTCCGCGGCCGTGATGGGGACGGCGTGGAAGCGGTCGTCGGCGGCGAGTGCGGCGGCGATGTCGTTGGCGGCAACGGCCCGTTCGAAGTCGCGGTTGGCCTCGCGCATGCGCTGTCGGTCCTGCTCGGTCATGACCGGAACCGCCGTCTCCAGGGCGAGTTGGTCCAGGGAGCGCAGGACGGCGAGGGTCTTCTCGACGTCGCGGCGGTTGAGGGTGGTGATGCGTGTGTAGACGCCGGGCTTCGCCTCGACCAGGCCGATGTCGGCGAGCCGGGCGAGCGCCTCGCGCACCGGAGTTCGGCTGAGACCGAGGCGCTCGGCGAGCTCACCGTCCCTGACCTTCTCGCCGGGGACGAGTTCCCCGCGCACGATGGAGTCGCGCAGGCGGTCGAAGACCTCGTCACTGAGGAGACGGCGGGAGACGGGGTGGTCGAGTGACATATTGCGTACAGTACATCGCCCATCGCGCCTGCCTAGGGGGCCGTGCGCCCGGGTCCGGCCCGCCGGACGAGCGCCTGGGCCAGGACCAGCGACGGGTCGATGAGGGGGACGTCCACGGCGTCGGCCGGCAGTCCGAGGGGGATCTCGGTGCAGCCGGCGATCACCGCCTGGGCGCCCCGCTCGGTCAGGCGCCGTGCGGCGCGGGACAGGAGCGCGGTCGCCGTGGCGTCGCGAGCGCCCGCCTTCACCGCGTGGATGGCGGTCATGACCTCGTCTTCCTGGTCGGCGGCATCGGGCAGCAGGAGGCGGATCCCGGCGCCCTCCAGCCACTCCTGGTAAAGGCCGGCGCGGAGAGTGCCGCTGGTGGCGAGCAGGCCGACGGTACGGATGCGCGGGTTCAGCGTGGTGAGGTGCCGGGCGACCTCGCCGATCATGTGGACGATAGGCAGGCCGACGTGGTCGACGATCCGCGGGACGAAGGCGTGGGCGGTGTTGCAGGGGATGGCGATGACCGTGGCGCCGGCCTCCCGCAGGACGCGGCCGCCGTCGAGGAGCCAGGGCGTCGGGTCCGGGCCGTCGCCCAGCAGGGCCTCGGTGCGGTCGGGGATGGTGGGGTCGGACCAGATGACCGTCCGCAGGTGGTCCTGGTCGCTGGTGCCGGGGGTGGTCGCGACCAGCTTGGCGTAGAAGTCGGCGGTGGCCGCGGGGCCCATGCCGCCGAGGATGCCGATGACCTCGGGGGTGGGGGTGGTCACGACACGGGTTCCTTCTCGAGGGCGGCGGCGCCGGCCGGGGATGGTTCGCGGGTGCCGTACTTGGCCTCGCGCCGCTTCTCGGAGTTGTCGACGACGGCAGCGGCGAGCGAGTTGCCGATCACGTTCACGCCGGTGCGGGCCATGTCGACGATGAAGTCCACGCCGAGCAGCAGGGCGATGCCCTCGGCGGGCAGGCCGAGGGAGTTGCCGGCGGCGATGAGGACGACGACGGAGGCGGAGGCGACGCCGGCCATGCCCTTGGAGAGGATCACCAGCACGCCGACCATGAGCAGCAGGGCGGGCAGGGACGTGTCGGCGCCGTAGGCGTTGGCCAGGAACACCAGGGCGGCGGCCTGGTAGAGGACGGAGCCGTCGGTGTTGAAGGAGTAGCCGAGGGGGACGACGAAGGAGGTCGTCGACCGGCTGACACCGAAGTCCTCCAGCCTGCCCATCAGTGGCGCGAGCACGGACTCGGAGCTGCGGGTGACGAAGGCGATTCCGGCCAGCCCGCCGATCGACTTCAGCAGTTCGACGTAACGGATGCGGTAGAGCGCTGCGATGAGCGGGAAGAGCACGCCGATGACGACGGCCAGGCCCGCGTAGACCACGGCGACGAAGCCCAGCAGGCTGCGCAGGTTGCCGAAGCCGTAGTGGGCGACGTCGAAGGAGATGAAGCCGAGCACGCCCAGCGGCGCGACCCGGATGACGTAGCCGACGACCTTGAACATCACCGCGGCGACGGACTCCAGGACCGAGGCGAAGGGCGCGGACTTCTCGCCGATCGCGGCCATCGCCACGCCCACGAGGAGGGCGAAGACGATCGCGCCGAGCAGGTTGCCCTCGCCGAACGCGGCGAAGATGTTCTTCGGTACGGCGTGCAGGACCAGTGCGTGGAAGTCGATGCCCTGGCTCAGACCGTCCAGGTCCTTGGCGTCCGCCCGGTGGACGGGGGCGCCCTTGCCGATGCCCGTGAGCTTGGCCAGACCCACCGCGATCAGCAGGACGACGGTGGTGACGATCTCGAAGTAGAGGATCGCCTTGCCCGCGATCCGGCCGACCTTCTTGACCGATTCCATGCGGGCGATGCCCAGCACGATGAGCGGGAAGACCAGGGGCAGGACGACGACCTGCACCAGGTTCAGGAACACGTCTCCGAGGATCTTCAGCTGTTCGCCCGCGGACGGCGCGAGGGATCCGATGAGGGCGCCGAGGCCGACGGCGACGACCGACTGGACGCCGATCGGCAGGCGAAGACAGCGCCGCCACCACCGGGACGGGCGGGGCGGTGAGGTGTCCGCGCTGGTGGGGAGAGGGTGAGCGGTGTCGGTGTCCATGAGGCGGCTCCTGCCATATGCAATATATTGCGTTCTGCGTGTTGGTGGGCAACACTGAGGCCGGACGCGGTGGCCTGTCAAGGGGTCCCGCACCGGTACCCCGCCTGACGTCCGGCGGCAGTGACGAGGAGCAGCAGATGGCCCAGGCCCCACGCATCGAGTACGACCTGGTCGGAGCCGCGGAGGTGCCCGCCGGCGCCTACTACGGCGTGCACACCGTGCGGGCCGTGGAGAACTTCGCGATCACCGGGTCGACCATCGCCCGGTTCCCCGACCTGATCGCCGCACTGGCCGCGGTCAAGCAGGCCGCCGCCCAGGCCAACCGGGACCTCGGCCTGTTGCCCCCGGACACCGCCGCGGCGATCACCGGCGCATGCGAGGAGATCCGGGCCGGACGCTTCGACGAACAGTTCGTCGTCGATCCCGTCCAGGGCGGGGCCGGCACCTCCACGAACATGAACGCCAACGAGGTCATCGCCAACCGGGCCCTGGAGATCCTCGGCCACCCCCGCGGCCGCTACGACGTGATCCACCCCCTCGACCACGTCAACCTCGGCCAGAGCACCAACGACGTCTACCCCACCGCCGTACGCCTGGCCCTGGTCGCCTCACTGCGCCGGCTCGGCGATTCGCTGCGGGCGCTGGCCACGGCCTTCACCGAGAAGGCGACGGAGTTCGGCGACGTACTGAAGATGGGCCGCACCCAGCTCCAGGACGCTGTCCCCATGACACTGGGTCAGGAGTTCACCACCTACGCCGTCATGATCGAGGAGGACCGCCGGCGTCTCGCCGAGGCCGCAGCGCTGCTGCTGGAGTCCCATCTCGGCGGCACGGCCATCGGCACCGGCATCAACGGCCACCCCCGCTACGCCGAACTCGCCTGCGCGTATCTCGCCGAGATCAGCGGCGAACCCGTCCGGCCGGCCTACGACTTCATCGAGGCCACCCAGGACTGCGGCGCCTTCGTCCAGCTCTCCGGCGTCCTCAAGCGCGTCGCCGTGAAACTCTCCAAGACCTGCAACGACCTGCGCCTGACCTCCTCCGGCCCCACCACCGGACTGGGCGAGATCAACCTGCCGCCGGTGCAGGCCGGTTCGTCGATCATGCCCGGCAAGGTCAACCCGGTGATCCCCGAAGTCGTCAACCAGGTCGCCTTCGAGGTCATCGGCAACGACCTGACCGTCACCATGGCCGCCGAAGCCGGACAGCTCCAGCTCAACGCCTTCGAACCGGTCATCGCATACAGCCTGCTGCGGTCCCTGGCCCATCTGCGCGCCGCCTGCGACGCCCTCGCCACCCGCTGCGTCCCGGGCATCACCGCCAACCGCGAACGCCTCCACGACAGCGTCCACCGCTCCGTCGGGCTGGTCACCGCGCTGGCCCCGCACATCGGTTACGCCGCGAGCACCGCTCTCGCCCGTCAGGCCCTGGCCACGGGCCGCACCGTCCGGGACCTCGCCGCCGAGGCCGGCCTGCTCACCGCCGACCGACTGGACACACTCCTGCGGCCCGAGAACCTCACCGGTCACTCCGCCCGACCCTGAAGACGTGGTCCTCGGGGCCGTCGACCGACTTGGGTAAGCCGAAGGCCCCGGTGCGCTCGGGCGCCGGGGCCTTGGTCGTACAGACGTACGTGCTCAGCCGCACTGGCACGGGTTGCCCGACTGGCAGCCGCAGCCGCAGCCCGCGCCGCAGCCGCACGCGGCGACCAACGGGAGGCTGCTGACGCCGGCGGGCTGATCCGTCTCGCGCTCCTGCGTCGGATCGGGCGTGCTGGGGGCTTCGGCCATGGGTCCTCCTGGAGGCTGGGGCGTGCCCGTTCGAGGCTGCTGCCTTCGTTCATTGCATGCCCGCCCCGCCAGCCGCATCAACGGCGCACGGATGCGCCCGGCGTCGTGAAGAAGCGCCCGGCTCCACCGGATTCCGCCGGTTACGCCCCTTCGACGCCCGCCACCGGCTGGATGTCGGTCTGGATCTCGTCCGCGTGCTCGCCGGTGACCAGGAACACCACACGCTTGGCGACGGCGACCGCGTGGTCGGCGAAGCGCTCGTAGTAGCGGCCGAGCAGGGTGACGTCCACGGCGGTCTCGATGCCGTGCTTCCAGCGGTCGTCCAGCAGGTGCTGGAAGAGCGTGCGGTGCAGCAGGTCCATCTCGTCGTCGTCCTGCTCCAGCTGCATCGCCAGATCGACGTCCTTGGTGACGATCACCTCGGCCGCCTTCGCCATCAGCCGCTGCGCGAGCTGGCCCATCTCCAGGATGGTCGCATGCAGGTCGTTGGGGATGGCCCGCTCCGGGAAGCGCAGCCGGGCGAGCTTCGCCACGTGCTGCGCCAGGTCGCCGGAGCGCTCCAGGTCGGCGGACATCCGCAGCGAGGTGACGACGATCCGCAGGTCCGTCGCCACGGGCTGCTGGCGGGCGAGGAGGGCTATGGCCCGCGCCTCCAGGTCGTGCTGGAGCTCGTCGACCTTCTGGTCGCCCTCGATCACGCTCTCGGCCAGCTTCAGGTCGGAGTCGAGGATGGCGGTCGTGGCGCGTCCGATCGCCGACCCGACCAGCCGGGCCATCTCCACCAGACCGTCGCCGATCGAGTCCAGTTCCTCGTGGTACGCGTCCCGCATCAGGGGTCCCTCTCTTACGTCTGCCTCGGGGAGTCCGGGGATGAGAACCAGCCGCGAGAACCGGTCCTGTGAACCCCACGCTCCCACGATCGGCCCCGCACGCGTCGATTTCCGTCACCCCAAATGAACCATCCCTGGCTCCCAGGTGAACTCTGGGCGACGAGTGTTCGAGCTCGCACCTCGACGGCTGTGGGGATGTCGTACCCCCTGCTTAACCTGTTTGCATGGACGTGAACGCGGCGGTCGCCGCAGCGGCAGCGATCGCCGGTGTGCTCACCGGTGTGATCGCCATGCTGGCGTTCCGCTGGAGCGAGCGGGAGCAGAAGCGCCCCACGCGCACCTCCCTGCACACCGACCCGGTGCTCCCGCCGGGTGTGGACACCGTCCTGTCGGTCCTGAGGTCCTCGGCCGTCGTGCTCGACGAAGCGGACGCCGTGGTCAAGGCCAGTTCGGCGGCGTACGCCCTGGGTCTGGTGCGCGGGGGCCGGCTCTCGGTCGAGCCGATGCTCAAGATGGCCCGGGACACCAGGCGGGACGGGGAGATACGTCAGGTCGAGCTGGACCTGCCCCGGCGCGGCACCGGGCGGGGTGAGGCCCTCGCGGTGTCGGCGCGGGTGGCGCCGCTCGGCTCCCGGCTGGTGCTGCTGCTCGTCGAGGACCTGACCGAGGCCCGCCGGATCGAGGCGGTGCGCCGCGACTTCGTGGCGAACGTCAGCCATGAGCTCAAGACACCCGTCGGCGCGCTCTCCCTGCTGTCCGAGGCCGTCATGGACGCCTCAGACGACCCGGAGGCCGTCGAGCGCTTCGCCGGACGCATGCAGATCGAGGCCACCCGGCTGACCAACCTGGTGCAGGAACTCATCGACCTGTCCCGCGTGCAGAACGACGACCCCCTCGAGGACGCCGAGCCCGTCCGGGTGGACGAACTGGTCGCCGAGGCCATCGACCGGTGCCGCCACCAGGCCGGCGCCAAGCAGATCACCATGGCCGCCGGCGGCACCGCCGACCTGCATGTCTGGGGCAACCGCGGCCAGCTCGCCGCCGCCCTCGGCAACCTCGTCGAGAACGCCGTGAACTACTCGCCGGCCCGCACCCGTGTGGGCATCGCCGCCCGCCGGGTGACCTCGCCCGGCGGGGACCTGATCGAGGTCGCCGTGACCGACCAGGGCATCGGTATCTCCGAGAAGGACAAGGAGCGCGTCTTCGAGCGCTTCTACCGCGTCGACCCCGCCCGCTCCCGTGCCACCGGTGGTACGGGCCTGGGGCTGGCGATCGTCAAGCACGTGGCCGCCTCGCACGGCGGGGAGGTCACGGTGTGGAGCGCCGAAGGCCAGGGCTCCACCTTCACTCTGCGGCTGCCGGAGGCGGGTGCGGCCCGAGACCGCGCCCAGCAGCACCCCGACCTCGACGATCTCGACGACGAGGCCGGCGAGTCCCACCCCGAGTCATCCCCGTACGAACCGCTTCCCGCCCCGGAGGTCCTTCCGTGACCCGAGTGCTCGTCGTCGAGGACGAGGAGTCCTTCTCCGACGCCCTGTCGTACATGCTCCGCAAGGAGGGCTTCGAGGTCGCCGTCGCGACCACGGGCCCCGACGGACTCGACGAGTTCGAGCGCAACGGCGCCGACCTCGTCCTCCTCGACCTGATGCTGCCCGGGCTGCCGGGTACCGAGGTGTGTCGCCAGCTGCGCGGCCGCTCCAACGTCCCCGTCATCATGGTGACCGCCAAGGACAGCGAGATCGACAAGGTCGTGGGCCTGGAGATAGGAGCCGACGACTATGTCACCAAGCCCTTCTCGTCGCGTGAGCTCGTCGCCCGTATCCGGGCCGTCCTGCGCCGCCGCGGCGAGCCCGAGGAGGTCACCCCGGCGGCCCTGGAGGCCGGCCCGGTCCGCATGGACGTGGACCGCCATGTGGTCACGGTCTCCGGCTCCAAGGTCGACCTGCCCCTCAAGGAGTTCGACCTGCTCGAGATGCTCCTGCGCAACGCCGGCCGTGTCCTGACCCGTATGCAGCTCATCGACCGGGTCTGGGGCGCCGACTACGTGGGCGACACCAAGACCCTCGACGTCCACGTCAAGCGCCTGCGCGCGAAGATCGAACCGGACCCGGGCGCTCCGCGGTACCTGGTGACGGTGCGCGGCCTCGGGTACAAGTTCGAGCCGTAAACCGGATGTAGCTCGGATGTAGTGATGAAGGGCGGGACCTCACCAGGAGGTCCCGCCCTTCATACGTACGGCTGCTCAGTGGCCGCTGGGCGTGGCGCTCGCGGAGGCCGCACTGGTCGGGTTCGGCGAGGCGGGCGCGGACGGCGACGCCGAGTGGCCCGGCTTCGGGGAGCCGGACGCGGTCTTGCCGGGCGTGGGCTTGCCGGGCGTGGGCTTGCCGGGCGTGGCGCTGGTGGAGGGGACGCCCGTCGGGACGGCGCTGGGGCCCCACTTCGTGAAGTAGCTCTCCGCCGGGACCACGAAGGCGCGCAGGCTCACGTCACCGGTCGTGCTGAAGGTGAAGGTGACCTGGCGGACGCTGCCGTCCTGGACGGCAGCGTGTCCGTTGGGCAGCGAGGCGCTGGCGTTGCCCTTGCCGCCGATCACCAGGGAGCCGTGCGCCGGGACGGTCAGCGGGCCGGTGCCCTTGGCCGCCTTGAGCTCGGCGGTCTGGTTGACGTTCGGGAGGGTGATCGAGTCCACGGTCTGCGCGCTGTCACCGTTGTTGAAGAGCGTCGCGGAGATGACGGCGGGACCCGTCGACTGTCGGTCGGGCTGGGTGATGATCAGCGCGTTCTGGACCTTGATGTCGCCGACCTTGGTCTCTGCGTTGTCCGGCTTGACCTGGAGGGTCTGGGCATCACTGCCGGCGCCACACGCGGCGAGCGAGGCGATCGAGACTGCGATGGCGGCGGCGGCGAGAGCGCCGCGTCGAAGGCTGCTGCTCACGGCGGCGGCAACTCCTTGACTCGAGCGTGGCGACCGATAAAGCCGCCCTAAGTGTCTGTCAGCGCGCTCAGGTTACCGAGCCGTTCCCGCGCCGCCGCACCCGACCCTCCCCAAGCCCCTCCGCTTCCCCCGGCAGGCGGTGGCCCGGAGGCTTCGTCCGGCATTCACATAACGCCGTCCGGCATACCCGGGGCACGCGCGCGCAAATTTTACGTGAAGGAATGCGCGGCCTTCCCGAAAATGGATCATCGGCCGCGCCGTCGGCCCCCCGTGATCAATTCGGGAATCGATACGCAAGCGCCACCCGCCACCGAACGGAGTAGCGGAAGTCGCACATCTGGAACCAGACATTTGGGGACGTTCATCCCCTCGGGGGAGGCTCCGGAGGCGTGTAACGCCCGGGTTTCACCTCCCCCGGAGAGCGCCTCCGACCTGCGAATACCTTCTTCCACTGGGTGTGCGAAGCACGTTCCTGTTGCTGTTGTCAAGCCCCGAGATATGCCCTGACCTGCGAAAACGCCATTCAGAACCGCCGGTTTCCGTGTTACCCTGGATAGCCACGGAAGGGGTACCTGTCACATGACGTTCAAGGTTGGCGACACCGTGGTCTATCCCCATCACGGGGCCGCGCTGATCGAGGCCATCGAAACTCGCCAGATCAAAGGCGTGGACAAGACCTACTTGGTGCTGAAGGTCGCCCAGGGTGACCTGACGGTGCGTGTGCCAGCGGACAATGCGGAGTTCGTCGGCGTACGTGATGTGGTCGGTCAGGACGGGCTGGACCGGGTCTTCGAGGTGCTGCGCGCGCCGTACGCCGAGGAGCCCACGAACTGGTCGCGTCGTTACAAGGCAAACCTGGAGAAGCTCGCCTCCGGCGATGTCATCAAGGTCGCGGAAGTCGTGCGTGACCTGTGGCGTCGTGAGCGCGAGCGTGGACTCTCCGCAGGTGAGAAGCGGATGCTCGCCAAGGCCCGCCAGATCCTGGTGAGCGAACTCGCTCTCGCGGAGAACACGAACGAGGACAAGGCCGAGGCTCTGCTCGACGAGGTCCTCGCGTCCTGAACCACTGACGCAGGCGCCGGCCCGCTTCAGCACTGAGTACATCGAAGTACACGTACACCGAAATGCCGCGGTGCCCGATGACATCTCCACTGTCGCCGGGCGCTGCGGCATGTTCGTGCGCGGGCGCCGTAGGTGCGCGACCCTCGGGGGAATCCCCCCGATACTTGGCGTGCCGGGCCCGGGCAGTCGGCTCGACCAGGGTCACGGAAAGGGTCCGGTCAAGTCGTCGCGCCCGGCACTTCCAACGCCATACCCACGCCAGGCTGGCACACAAACCTGACAGGAACCGATGTCTGACGATTCGCGTCCCTCGCCCTCGGAACGCCGTACCGCGGCCGTGATTCCGGCCGCAGGACGGGGCGTGCGCCTCGGTCCGGGCGCCCCCAAGGCGCTCCGCGCGCTGGGCGGGACACCCATGCTGATCCACGCGGTGCGCGCGATGGCCGCGTCCCGCGCGGTCTCCCTGGTCGTCGTCGTGGCCCCGCCCGACGGCGCCCCCGAGGTCAAGTCGCTCCTCGACGCACACGCGCTGCCCGACCGCACCGACTTCCTGGTGGTCCCCGGCGGCGATTCGCGCCAGGAGTCCGTGCGGCTCGGCCTCGACGCGCTGCCGCCCGAGTACGACATCGTGCTCGTCCACGACGCCGCGCGTCCGCTGGTCCCGGTCGACACCGTGGACGCGGTGATCGAGACCGTACGGGAGGGCGCCCCGGCCGTCGTGCCCGCGCTGCCGCTCGCCGACACCGTCAAGGAGGTCGAGCCCGCGCCGGTCGCCGGTGAGCCCGAGCCGGTGGTGGCCACCCCGGTCCGCGCCCGGCTGCGTGCCGTGCAGACGCCTCAGGGCTTCGACCGGGCCACGCTGGTCCGCGCCCACGAGGAGGTCACCGAGGACGTCACCGACGACGCGAGCATGGTGGAGAAACTCGGCCACACGGTCCTCCTCGTCCCCGGCCACGAGGAGGCCTTCAAGGTCACCCGGCCCCTCGACCTGGTCCTCGCGGAGGCGGTCCTGGCCCGCAGGAGGCTGAACGATGGCTTCTGAGGCGTTCCCCGTCCTGCCACAGGTCGGCATCGGCACCGACATCCACGCCTTCGAGGAGGGCCGCGACCTGTGGTGCGCCGGCCTGAAGTGGGAGGGTGAGGGGACCGGCCTGGCCGGCCACTCCGACGCGGACGTCGTCGCGCACGCCGCGTGCAACGCGCTCTTCTCCGCCGCCGGCCTCGGTGACCTGGGGCAGCACTTCGGCACCGGGCGCCCCGAGTGGTCCGGCGCCTCCGGGGTGACCCTGCTGACGGAGGCCGCCCGCATCGTCCGCGAGGCCGGCTTTCGGATCGGCAACATCGCCGTACAGGTGGTGGGCTCCCGCCCGAAGATCGGCAAGCGGCGGGACGAGGCGCAGAAGATCCTCTCGGAGGCGGCCGGAGCACCGGTGTCGGTGTCCGGGGCGACCACGGACGGTCTCGGCTTCCCGGGCCGCGGCGAGGGTCTGATGGCGGTGGCCACGGCCTTGGTGGTGCGCGCGGGATAAACGAAGGGACTGCGCCATCCACTGCCCCGGGCCCACTACCCTGGTGTCGTGACTATTCGCCTGTACGACACCAGTGCCCGGCAGATCCGTGACTTCGCCCCGCTCAAGCCGGGTTGTGTCTCGATCTACCTCTGTGGCGCCACCGTGCAGGCCGCACCCCACATCGGGCACATCCGCTCGGGCCTCAACTTCGACATCATGCGCCGCTGGTTCGAGTACCGCGGCTATGACGTGACGTTCATCAGGAACGTCACGGACATCGACGACAAGATCATCGCGAAGAGCCACGAGCAGAACCGCCCGTGGTGGTCGATCGGCTACGAGAACGAGCGGGCGTTCAACGACGGCTACACCGCCCTCGGCTGCCTGCCGCCCACCTACGAGCCACGGGCGACCGGGCACGTGACCGAGATGGTCGAGATGATGCAGGGCCTCATCGAGCGCGGTCACGCCTACGAGGCGGACGGCAACGTCTACTTCGACGTGCGGTCCTTCCCGCAGTACCTGGAGCTGTCCCGGCAGGAGCTGGACAACCTGCTCCAGCCCTCGGGCGAGGGCGAGACCGGCAAGCGGGACCCGCGGGACTTCGCCATGTGGAAGACGGCGAAGCCGGGCGAGCCGACCTGGCCGACGCCCTGGGGGCCCGGCCGCCCCGGCTGGCACCTGGAGTGCTCGGCGATGGCGCACAAGTACCTCGGCAGCGCCTTCGACATCCACGGCGGCGGCCTCGACCTGATCTTCCCGCACCACGAGAACGAGATCGCCCAGGCCAAGGCCTACGGCGACGAGTTCGCGCAGTACTGGGTGCACAACGCCTGGGTCACCATGGCCGGCGACAAGATGTCCAAGTCGCTGGGCAACAGCGTCCTGGTGAGCGAGATGGTCAAGACGTGGCGCCCGATCGTGCTGCGCTACTACCTCGGCACCCCGCACTACCGCTCGATGATCGAGTACAGCGAGGACGCCCTGCGCGAGGCGGAGTCGGCGTTCGCGCGGATCGAGGGCTTCGTGCAGCGGGTGGTGGAGAAGGCCGGCGCCGTCGAGCCGTCCGCCGAGGTGCCGCCCGCCTTCGCCGAGGCGATGGACGACGACCTGGGCGTCCCGCAGGCCCTCGCGATCGTGCACACGACGGTACGGCAGGGCAACTCCGCGCTGGCCGCCGACGACAAGGAAGCCGCCGTGGCCCGCCTCGCCGAGGTCCGCGCCATGCTCGGCGTCCTCGGCCTGGACCCGCTCGACGAGCACTGGGCCGGCGAGACCGACCGCGGCGAAACCCTGTTCAACAACCGCGTGCACGGTGTCGTCGACACCCTGGTCCGCATGGTCCTCGACCAGCGCGAGGCCGCCCGCTCCCGCAAGGACTGGGCCACCGCGGACGCCATCCGCGACCAGCTCGGCCAGTCGGGCCTCGCCATCGAGGACAGCCCGCAGGGGCCGCGCTGGAGCCTCGGCCCGCGCTGAGTGCGGGGCGCCGAGCAGAAGATCGATTGTGCCGCCCGGGCCTCCGGGCGGCACACTTCATAGACGTCCGTACGAATTTCACGACAGACAGGTAGGTCATGGCCGCGAACAACCGCCGCATGTCCGGCAAGAAGGGCGCGCAGGTCGGCAGTGGCGGCCAGCGTCGCAGGGGCCTCGAAGGCAAGGGCCCGACCCCGCCCGCCGAGATGCGCAAGGGCCACAAGAAGAACCGCATCGCCAGCGCCAAGGCGAAGCAGACCGCGCGCCGTCCCGCGCCCCGCGGGCGCGGCGGCAAGTCGTCCTCCGAACTGGTCGTCGGCCGCAACCCGGTGGTCGAGGCGCTGCGCGAGGGCGTGCCCGCGTCCACGCTCTACGTCCAGCAGTTCATCGACAACGACGAGCGCGTCCGCGAGGCCCTGCAGCTCGCCGCCGAGCGCGGCGGCATCAACCTCATGGAGGCCCCGCGCCCCGAGCTCGACCGCATGACCAACGGGCTCAACCACCAGGGACTCGTGCTCCAGGTCCCGCCGTACGAGTACGCGCACCCCGAGGACCTGGCCGAAGCGGCCTACGGCGAGGGCGAGGACCCGCTGATCGTCGCCCTCGACGGGGTGACCGACCCGCGCAACCTCGGCGCCGTCGTCCGGTCCGTCTCCGCGTTCGGCGGCCACGGTGTCGTCGTACCCGAGCGGCGCGCGGCGGGCATGACGGCCGGTGCGTGGAAGACCTCGGCCGGTACGGCGGCCCGTACGCCCGTCGCCCGTGCCACCAACCTGACCCGCGCCCTGGAGGGGTACAAGAAGGCGGGCATCGTGATCGTCGGTCTCGCCGCCGACGGCGAGCACGAGATCGGCGAGCTGGAGGCCCTGGGGGGCCCGGTCGTGATCGTGGTCGGCAGCGAGGGCAAGGGCCTGTCCCGACTGGTCGGCGAAACCTGCGACTTCCGCGTCCGCATCCCGATGCCGGGCGGCGCGGAGTCGCTCAACGCGGGTGTGGCGGCCGGGGTCGTGCTGTACGAGGCGGCGCGTCGGCGGGGCTGACCGGCGGTCGACGTAAGGAGGCGGAGCCCGCCGGTCGGAGGCCGGCGCGGCCGTCCGAAGCGCGAAGCTGCGAGGGCGGCGGACAAGAGCGGTCGAGGCGGCGCGTCGGCGGGGCTGAACACCCGTGCTCCTTTTCACCCGTGCGGGTCAATCTGGGCGTCTTGGGCGAGCTTGACGGGGTCCGGACACATCCGGCCGGTCAGAGCAGTGTCCTAACCACACGTCACTCGGTTAGATGAGTGTGGACACCAGAACACCCCGCACACCCACGGGGGGCCGCTCGCCGGGGTTCGATTCCGGATTCGACGACGCTCCCGCGCTGAGCATGGTGAAGGTGCCGAGCGATCCGGCGCAGGTCATCGTCAATCATGCGAGCTTCCGCGTGCAGCTCGGCGCGTCGACGCGCGCCCAGGTTCCGCGGATCGCACGGCACCCGGGCGCCGGCCTGGACGCGACCGGGATGCCGGGCTTGGGCGGCGTGCCGGCCTCCCGTCGCCGGCCCGTCGTGTGGAGCGGCAGGTCCGCTCCCGACGACACCGGCGCCCACCGCCTGCTCCAGGCCGTGCGGGCCGGCGTCCGGCACGGCGAGGACCCCTCCGCCGGCGCCGGCGCCACCCAGGTCATCCCGCGCCTCGAGACCGGCCCCGGCTACCACGAGATCTACGACGGTCTCGAGCAGACCGTCGAGACCCCCCTGGTCGGTGCCCAGCGCAGCCACAGGGACACCGGCGGCACCCGCCTCCTGCCGAACATGCGCACCGCTGGCAGCGCCTACGAGGAGGAACAGCACTACGGCGACGAGGACTTCGGGGCGGACGACCCGGAGACCGGCGACCGCCTGGCCAGCCGCCACGGCGACGACCCGGCCCGGCACGCCTACTACCCCGGCCGCCGCATGAACCTGGGCGTGGTCCTCCTCCCCCTGCGCATCTTCCTCGGCTTCATCTCCGTGTACGCCGGCATGGGCAAGCTCTGCGACCCCGTCTACTTCGACGGCGGCAAGCGCGGCTCCATGGTCAAGTGGCTCAACACCCTGCACCCCTGGGACGTCGCCGAGCCGCTGCGCCAGTTCGCCCTGCACCACCCGGTCGGCTCGGGCCTGGTCATCGCCTTCGCGCAGGTGATCGTCGGTGTCCTGACGGTCCTCGGCTGCTGGCAGCGGGTGGCCGCCGTCTTCGGCGCGCTGCTGTCCGCCGCGCTCATCGTCACCGTCAGCTGGAAGACCGTCCCGGCCTACGACGCCCCCGACATCATCTATCTCGCCGCCTGGTCGCCGCTGATCATCGCCGGCGCGCCCGTCTACTCCGTCGACGGCCGCCTCGCGGGCAGCGCCTGGCGGCGGCTCGGCCCGCGCGCCGACATCTGGGAGCTGCGCCGGTACGTCCTGCGCCGCGGCGCCCTGATCACCGCGCTCTCCGTCGGCCTCACCCTGCTCATCGGCTCCCTGCTCGGCGGCGCGGTCCGGGACGCCGGCCGGGTGGTCGCCCCGGGCCCCGGCGAGGCGCCGCGCAACGAACTGCCGGGCTCCCCGCTCCCGCAGGCGCCGGGCAAGCGGCACAGCCAGTCGCCCTCCGCATCCCACAAGCCCTCTCACGGTTCCACCCGGAAGCCCTCCGGCGCCGCGACGACTCCGAGCAGCGCCGTCACCGGCGGCACCCCCAGCCAGACCCAGGGCACCGTGGGACAGACCTTGCCCCGCCACTCCACCCCGTCCGGCGGCCATGCCCCCAGCACCACGGCGGGCCCCACCTCCGGCGGTTCCACCTCGAGCCGCGGCACCGGCTCCGGAGGCACGTCCTCCGGCCAACCGGGCCTGGTGGGCGGCCTGTTGGGGTAACCAGGCCGGTGGGCGACATCCTGGGCGGGCCCACCGGCTAGAACTCCGGCCCACAGAAAGGGGTCCCGCACCTGTGCGGGACCCCTTGGTCGTACGGGAAATCACCCATTTGGCGCCTGAACGGCTCAGCGCCCCAGCGCCGCCAGTTCCTTCGCGGCCTCCGTCAGGTCCTTCGCCGTGTCGATGGCGCGCCAGTAGGCGCCCTGGGGGATTGTGAAGCCCGCCAGACGCCGTTCCCGGGCCAGGTGGGGGAAGGTCGTCCGCTCGTGGTCCCCACGCTCCGGGAGCAGTCCGGCGAACTCGGCCGAGAAGACGTACACGCCCGCGTTGATCTCGAATGTGGACGGCGGCGCCTCGATGAAGTCGGTGATGTGCCCGAAGCCGTCCGTCTTCACGGCCCCCCACGGGATGCGCGGCCGCGCCAGGGCCAGCGTGGCCACCGCGTCGCGCTCGGTGTGGAAGTCGGCCATGTCCCGCAGGGAGAAGCGGGTCCAGATGTCGCCGTTGGTGGCGTACCAGGGCTTGTCGGGGTGGGGGAGGTGCGCGGCGGCGTACTTGAGGCCGCCGCCACGGCCGAGCGGCTCGGTCTCGACGACCGTCGTCACCTTCACCGGCAGCTCCGTCGACTTCAGCCAGTCCTGCAGCACCTCGGCGAGATGCCCGCAGCTGACGACGACGTCCGTCACGCCCTCCTCGGCCAGCCAGTCGAGCTGATGGCCGATGATCGGCGTCCCCGTGCCGGGGATCTCGACCATCGGCTTGGGTCGGTCGTCGGTGTACGGACGCAGCCGTGAGCCCTGGCCCCCGGCCAGGACGACGGCTTGAACGGGGCGGGTAGCGGCGTTCGGATGGGTCATGACCGCACTGTACGGCGCGAACGGGGCGTCACCGACACGGGCAACCCATCCTTAATCAGCCGTTACCCTCCTCCGAATCGAACAGTACCGAACCGGAGGAGGGGCATCCGCTCAGCCCTGCGCGGCCACCACGCCGGTGGCGAAGGACGTGTCGCAGACCGGGCGGGCGAACGACTGCGCCTTCGAGGGCCCGTACACCCGCGCCGCCGCACGGCCGAGCGCGCGGGCGATCCAGGCGCAGTGCCCGGCGAGCGAGGGGCGCCCGTTCACGGCCTCCTGGAGGTGCGTGAGGACCACGCCGGGGTTCTTGTCCTGCAACTCGGCCAGGAGCTGGTCGCGCAGCACCTCCTGCGGGGCCCGGTGCGCCGGCGCCGCGGCCTTGGCGTCGTCGATCGCGTCGGAGGCGGTGAGCACCGAGTTGGACGGGCTCCCCGTCCAGTTGACCCGGGTGACCGCGAGGGTCCCGGACAGCACCAGAAGGACGGGCAGGACGAAGGCGAGGGTACGGCCGACCCGGCGGGCGGGGCCCTGGCCGCGTCGGGTCTGAGGGTTAGTGGAGTGCTTCACGCGAGTGAGGGTAGCGTTCGGTGCTGATATGGCGACATTTAGTCACCGGTTCGGGGGATGAACTCGTGCCTCTTTTTGGGTACTGGGTTGACGTACGGCGCTCGAAATGACCGGTCTGCCGGGGTATTTGTCGACAACGGAAAGGGCCCCGCAGCAGGTGGCGGGGCCCTTCTCGTCAACCCGGGTGAAATTCACCCGGGTTGGTGGCTGTGCGAGGCGTCAGCCGTCTCAGTCGGTGAGGCGCTCGCCCGTGGAGGTCGAGAACACGTGGGTCTCGCCCGGACGCGGCACGACGTGCAGCGTGGCGCCCTTCTCCGGGACCCGGCGGCCCTCGACCCGGACCACGAGGTCCTTGGTCTCGCCGCCGACCTCGGCGGTGCCGTAGACGTAGCCGTCGGCGCCGAGCTCCTCGACGACGTTCACGGAGACCGCGAGACCGGCCGGCTTGTCCTCGGTGTCCTTCGACAGGGTGTTCGCGACGCCGCCGTTCTCCTCGACGATGTCGAAGTGCTCGGGGCGGACACCGACGGTGACCGTGCGGTCGCCCTTGTCGGAGGCGGCCTTCAGGGCGTCACGGTTGACCGGGACGACGCTGTTGCCGAACTTCACACCGCCGTCGGTGATCGGCACCTCGACCAGGTTCATGGCGGGGGAGCCGATGAAGCCGGCGACGAAGAGGTTGGCGGGCCGGTCGTACATGTTCCGGGGCGAGTCGACCTGCTGGAGCAGACCGTCCTTGAGCACGGCCACCCGGTCGCCCATCGTCATGGCCTCGACCTGGTCGTGGGTGACGTAGACGGTGGTGATGCCGAGGCGGCGCTGCAGCGAGGCGATCTGGGTACGCGTCGACACACGCAGCTTGGCGTCGAGGTTGGACAGCGGCTCGTCCATGAGGAAGACCTGCGGCTCACGCACGATGGCGCGGCCCATCGCGACACGCTGGCGCTGACCACCGGAGAGCGCCTTCGGCTTGCGGTCCAGGTACTCGGTGAGGTCGAGGATCTTCGCGGCCTCCTCGACCTTCTTGCGGATCTCCGCCTTGTTGACGCCGGCGATCTTGAGCGCGAAGCCCATGTTGTCGGCGACGGTCATGTGCGGGTACAGCGCGTAGTTCTGGAACACCATGGCGATGTCCCGGTCCTTCGGCGGCAGGTGCGTGACGTCGCGCTCACCGATGCGGATGGCGCCGGCGTTCACGTCCTCGAGCCCAGCGAGCATGCGGAGCGAGGTGGACTTGCCGCAGCCGGACGGGCCGACCAGGACGAGGAACTCGCCGTCCCCGACCTCGATCTCCAGGCCGTCGACGGCGGGCTTCTCGGTGCCCGGGTAGATCCGGGTCGCTTTGTCGAACGAGACAGTGGCCATGGTGAATGGGCCCCCTTCTACCGGCAGGAACGTGCCGGACGATCCGTTGTAGGAAGGTGGTGGTGTAGTCCACGAGGGTGAACTGGCACAGGACGGTACCTGCCGTTCAGCCGGATGTCAGTACCTGAAGGCATGTGAACTTCGCGGAAATTTTCGACAGGCGGTGCCTGGGGCCTGGGTACACTGCACGGGCACGCCCGCGATCGCGCACGTGCAGGCCTCCTTAGCTCAGCTGGCCAGAGCAACGCACTTGTAATGCGTAGGTCGTCGGTTCGAATCCGACAGGGGGCTCTTCCAGGTCCAGGTCAGACCCGCTCTGACCTGGACCTTCGTGTCACTCCCGCGGGCCCTGCGTGCCGAGTGCCGTCAGGGCCGCGTCGGTGAGGCGGTAGACCGTCCACTCGTCCTGGGGACGGGCGCCGAGGGCTTCGTAGAAGGCGATGGACGGGGTGTTCCAGTTCAGGACCGCCCACTCCAGGCGCTGGTAGCCGCGTTCGACGCAGATGCGGGCCAGCTCGGCGAGGAGCGCCTTGCCGTGGCCGGCGCCGCGTGCCTCCGGGCGGACGTAGAGGTCCTCCAGGTAGATGCCGTGGACCCCGCGCCAGGTGGAGAAGTTCAGGAACCACAGGGCGAAGCCGACGGGCTCGCCGGTGGTGTCGTCGACGGCCATGTGGGCGTGGGCGGCGGGCCGGTCGCCGAAGAGGGCCGCGGTCAGCTGGGCCTCGGTCGCCCTGGCCTCGTGCGGGACCTTCTCGTAGGTGGCCAGATCGTGGATGAGGGCGCGGATGACGGGGACGTCGGTGGGCGTGGCGGGTCGGATCATGCGGCGAGGCTATGCGCTGCGCGGGATGTGCGGCGAGGGCTTTGGGGCGCGGTCCAACAGGCGGCGCGCGATGGTCAGGTGGGCGGGGAGGGGGGTGCGGGCCTCCTCGAGTTGCCACACCGAGTTCTGCAGCACCCGGCCCAGGGTCCAGGCGCGTGCCGCTGCCCGGTCCAGGGCCAGGACGTCCGTCATGGCGTCGAAGCGCCAGCGCACCTCGTCCGCGTCGAAGCGGTTCCACAGCACCGGGAAGAGGTCGAACCCGGGGTGGCCGGCGAGCGGCTTGGGGTCGATGGCCAGCCAGGGGGCGCGGTCGGCGCCGAGGACGTTCTCGAAGTGCAGGTCCCAGTGCAGGAGCCGGTCGCCGGGTTCGTCGGCGACCTCGCGGACCGCCGCCGCGCAGTCCGCGAGCAGGCGCCGGTCGGCGGGGTCGGGGACCCGGGCCAGGACCGCCGAGGCCCGCTCCAGGAGCCGGGGCGCGAGGTCGGCGAGGCGGCGCAGCCCCGCAGGGGCCGGGACGGACGTCAGCCGGGCCAGCAGCCGGGCGACCACCAGCGTCGCGGCGCGGGTGTCCGGCAGGTCGGCCGGCAGGCGCCCCGCGTCGAGCCGCTCCAGCAGCAGCGTGCCCGTCGCGCCGTCGCAGTCCAGGAGCCGGGCGGCCCCGTCGCCGTCCCAGGCGCGCAGCGCGACCGGCTCCCCGACGGTCTCCTCGTCCACGTCCTGGAGCTTCAGCACGGCCGGGGTGCCGTCGGCCCGCAGCACGGGCAGCACCAGCGCGCATCGGCCGTGCATCGAGGGGCCGTCCAGCCGCAGCTCCCAGTGCTCCAGAAACCGCTCGGCCCGTTCGGGCAGGCCCGCGACGAATGCGCGTCCCGCCTCCCCGCCGTACCGTACGTGCTGGGCGATCAGCCCGTCCGGAATGTCGATCATCTGACCGAGGTTACTGACATGCGTGAATCGCCTCATGCGAATTGACCGGGGCCTCGGCCACAAGGTGTGGGGTTATGTGTGCAGCGCGCCCGGCACCTACGTCTGGCTGAGCATCCTGTTCGTCACGACCGTCGCCCTGCATCACATGTCCCCCGACTTCGAGCAGGACTTCCTGCGGCAGCGGTCCACCAACATCCACGAGCTGTCGAGAAACCCGGGCCGGGTGCTGCTGCAGAGCGCCTTGTGGATCGACGGCGGGCACTGGCTGCCGTACGCGTTCCTGTACACGGTCTTCCACGCGCAGGCCGAGCGCTGGCTGGGGATCGTGCGCTGGCTGATGGTGTGCGTGGCGGCGCACGTGCTGGCGACGCTGCTCAGCGAGGCGGCGCTGCTGAAGGCGGTCAACGACGGGATGGCCCCGCACTCGGCGGTCAACACCCTCGACATCGGGGTGAGTTACGCGCTGGCGGGGGTGATGGGGGTGCTGACGTACCGGATCGCGGCACCCTGGCGGTACCTGTACCTGGCCGGGGTGCTCGGCTACTACGGGGTCCCGCTGGCCACCTCGCCGACCTTCACGGGCTTCGGGCACTTCGTCTCGGTGCTGATCGGGCTGGCGTGCTATCCGCTGACCACAGGGCACGGAAAAGCATGGAATCCGAAGGAGACATGGGCCGCGCTGAGGGGTTAACTTCCTGCTCATGAGCCCTACGGCAAGCGCGGTCGTCAACGGCGGCATCTCCTTCTGGTACGCGGACGACGGCCTTCCCGCGGTGCGCGAGCCGCTGCCCGGGGACGCGACGGCGGACGTGGTGATCGTCGGCGGCGGTTACACGGGACTGTGGAGCGCGTACTACCTGAAGAAGGCGGCGCCCTTCCTGCGGATCACCGTCCTGGAGCAGAAGTTCTGCGGGTACGGCGCCTCGGGCCGCAACGGCGGCTGGCTCTACAACGGGATCGCGGGCCGCGACCGGTACGCGGCGCTGCACGGGCACGAGGCGGCCGTACGGCTGCAGAAGGCCATGAACGACACCGTGGACGAGGTCGTCCGGGTGGCCGGGGAGGAGGGCGTCGAGGCCGACCTGCACAAGGGCGGGGTCCTCGAAGTGGCCCGCACACCCGCGCAGTTGGCGCGGCTGAAGGCCTTCCACGCGCACGAGCTGTCGTACGGGGAGAAGGACCGCGAGCTGTACGGCGCCGGGGAGACCGCCGAGCGGATCCGGGTCGCGGGCGCCGTCGGCGCGACCTGGACCCCGCACGGGGCGCGGCTGCACCCGGTGAAGCTGGTGAAGGGGCTCGCGGCGGTCGTCGAGGCGCTCGGCGTGACCATCCACGAGTCGACACCGGTGACGGAGATCCGCCCGAAGCACGCGGTCACGCCGTACGGCACCGTGCGCGCGCCCTACGTCCTGCGCTGCACCGAGGGCTTCACCGCGAACCTGAAGGGGCAGCGGCGGACCTGGCTGCCGATGAACTCCTCGATGATCGCGACCGAGCCGCTGACCGAGGAGCAGTGGCAGGCCCTCGGCTGGGCAGGGCGCGAGACCCTCGGCGACATGGCGCACGCCTACATGTACGCGCAGCGCACCGCCGACGGCCGGATCGCGCTCGGCGGACGCGGGGCGCCGTACCGCTTCGGATCCCGCACGGACAACGACGGTCGCACCCAGGAGGCGACGATCGGGGCGCTGCGCGACATCCTCGTCGCCTTCTTCCCCGCGCTGGCCGGTGTGCGGATCGAGCACGCCTGGTCGGGGGTCCTCGGGGTGCCCCGGGACTGGTGCGCGACGGTCACCCTGGACCGCTCGACGGGCCTCGGCTGGGCGGGCGGTTACGTCGGTTCGGGCGTCGCCACCACCAACCTCGCCGCCCGCACGCTGCGCGACCTGGTCCAGCTGGACTCCGGCCAGGGCGGCCCGACCGACCTCACCGACCTGCCGTGGGTCGGCCACAAGGTCCGCAAGTGGGAGCCCGAGCCCTTCCGCTGGCTGGGCGTGCACGGCATGTACGCCACCTACCGCGCCGCCGACCGCCGCGAAGTGACCACGCACAGCGCCCAGTCGTCGAAGCTGGCGCGTTTCGCGGACCGGGTGGCGGGACGGCACTGACGACGGTCGCGCCGGCGAAAGGGGAGGGGCCCGCGGTCCGAGCGGCCCCTCCCCGTCTGTGTGGCGGGCGCCCTATCCCACCGGTTCCGGGACCGGCGCGTCGGCCGGCACTCCGTGTTTCGGGGCGCTCGCCGTGACCATGAGGCCGGCCACCGCTCCCGCCAGCAGCATGATCCCGGCGGCGCACCAGATGGCGATCGTGTAGCCGTGGACCACGCCCTGCCGGACGATCAGGGCCCGCTGGGCGGGGTTGTGCAGATGGGCGGCGACGTAGGCGGCGCCGCTGCTGGTGGCGATGGTGTTGAGCAGCGCCGTACCGATCGAACCGCCCACCTGCTGCGAGGTGTTGACGGTCGCCGAGGTCACGCCGGAGTCCTGCGGGGCGACACCCGCGGTGGCGGTCGCGAAGACCGGCATGAAGGTCAGGCCCATGCCCAGGCCCATGAGGAGCAGCGCGGGCAGGATCTCGGTGGTGTACGAGGACTGGACCGTCATCCGCGTGAGGATCAGCATGCCGCTCGCGGCGAGGATCATGCCGGGCACCATCAGCAGCCGCGGCGGCACGTGGTTCATGAGCCGTGCGGAGATCTGGGTGGAGCCGGTGATGATCGCGGCCGTCAGCGGCAGGAACGCCAGTCCGGTCCGCACCGGCGAGTAGCCGAGCACGACCTGCAGGTAGTACGTCATGAACAGGAACAGCCCGAACATCCCGATCACCGCGAGCGCCATGGTCAGGAAGCAGCCGGCCCGGTTGCGGTCCTTGACGACGTGCAGCGGCAGCAGCGGCATGGGCGCCCGCGCCTGCCACCACACGAACGACGCCAGCAGTACGGCTCCTGCGGCGAACAGCCCCAGCACCAGCGGGTCGCTCCAGCCGCGCGGTTCGGCCTCGCTGAAGCCGTACACGATGGCGACCAGTCCGCCGCAGCCCAGGAGCACACCGGGCACGTCGAGCCGGGCGTCCGCGTGGCCGGGGCGGTCGTGCAGCAGCGCGAAGGCGCCGACGACGGCGACGACCGCGATGGGGATGTTGACGTACAGGCACCAGCGCCAGTTCAGGTACTCGGTGAGCAGACCGCCGACGATGAAGCCGATCGCGGAGCCGCTGCCGGCCAGCGCGCCGTAGATGCCGAACGCCTTGCCGCGTTCCTTGGGGTCGGTGAAGGTCGTGGTCAGCAGGGACAGGGCGGAGGGGGCGAGCACCGCGGCGAAGACGCCCTGCAGCGCGCGGGCGCCGAAGAGCATGCCGGAGCCGGTGGCGGCGCCGCCGAGCCCGGAGGCGACGGCGAAGCCGATCAGCCCGAAGATGAACGTCCGCTTGCGCCCGACCAGGTCGGCGACCCGGCCACCGAGCAGCAGCAGGCCGCCGAAGGCCAGCGTGTAGGCGGTGATCACCCATTGGCGATTGCCGTCGGACATCCCCAGGTCGCGTTGTGCGGAGGGGAGGGCGATGTTCACGATGGTCGCGTCGAGGACGACCATCAGCTGCGCGAGCGCGATGATCACCAGGCCCCACCAGCGGCGGGGATCGGCGCCCACGGGGTCACCCGTTCGGGTGCTGCTCATCTGGTCAGAAGACCATGTTTCCGGATGTATCGCATCTGGGAGCGGCTCAGGACTGCTCATGGCTGCGGGACCACCTTTCCGGTCGTCTCGTGTCTCTTTCCGGTTGTCTCGCGCGGGCCGGTCAGGGGCGGGGCGCCGTTGTGCGTCTTCTTCGGTGGGGGGTGCCCCTATCTGTTTCGTCAATCCTGGCGGGGCTGGTTCATAGGGGTTCGTGCTGGTTTTCGGGGACGTCACGCTTCGCGTGGCGTTCC
>NZ_JBIWPO010000029.1:0-106298 GCF_044768275.1 Streptomyces sp. NPDC101152
CAAGAACTGACACATCACTGCCCGCTGTCAGCAGCCCCTTCGTCTGCTGACAGCGGGACACAGACCCCCGCAAGATCAATGCGGCGCTGCACTAGCACGCAACCTCACACGGCGACGGCCCGTCCTCTCCCCCGGGCGAGGACGGGCCGTCGCCGTCTGCCAGCCTGCTGCGCCGTGAAGGGCCTGTTCAACGGCCCGGGGCGCGCTGTGGCACGGAGGTGACCGTTCCGCCACGCCGGCGGCACGTGGGAACCAACGGCCGGCCGGCTTCGTCACCTGCTCAGACGAGCACAGAGCGGGAGGTGTGTGATGGGCGGCTGGCAGCCGCTGCCGGACGATCTGCCGGCGGAGGTGCGGCACTTCGTGGAGCAGTTGCGGCTCCTGAAGGACCGGACGGGGCTCAGCCTCGTCGCGCTCGGCGCCAAGACCGCGTACAGCAAGTCCTCCTGGCACCGCTACCTCAACGCCACCCAGCCGCCGCCGCGGCAGGCCGTGGCCGCGCTGTGCCGGATCGCCGGGCTCGCCGACACCGACGCCGAGCGCTTCGGGGTCCGCTGGGAACTGGCGGTCCAGGCGTGGCCGCGCCCGGCGAAACCGGCCGAGGGGGAGGCGGCGGCCGGGTATGAGGACGATCCCACGCTGCCCTGGTGGGACACGCCCGAGGACCACGGGAGGGAGCGCGTGCCCGGTGCGCGGCTGCTGCTGTCCGCCGTGCTGCTGCTGGTCCTCATGCTGCTGGTCGCGGTCGGCGGGGCGCTCGCTCTGGGGTGAGTTGCCCCTGGGTGGGGCGGATGTGTCCGGGACGGGTGGGGTTGTCCGTGTGCGGCTAAGGTGTCGATGTATTGACAAGTTTGCGGATTTGACACGGGGTTGTTCGACGGGAGGGCTAGCGTGGGCGCGTCCGACCGTGGATGCACCCGTGCGCCCCCGGTCGGGGAACTGAGAGCCCGGGCGGGCGGGGAAGACGCGAGGAAGACCAGCACCGGACCGGGGGGAAGTGGGGGGGTAGCAATGCCACGTTGGAGGGCCTTGCCGGATGAACTGGATCCGCAGGTCAGGGAGTTCGCGAGCCAGTTGCGGCGGCTCGTGGACCGCAGTGGCCTCAGTGTCGCGTCGGTGGCCGACCGCACGGGCTACAGCAAGACGTCCTGGGAGCGGTATCTGAACGGCCGGCTGCTCGCGCCGAAGGGCGCGATCGTCGCGCTGGCCGAGGTCACGGGCACCAACCCGATCCATCTGACGACGATGTGGGAGCTCGCCGAGCGTGCCTGGAGCCGTTCGGAGATGCGCCACGACATGACCATGGAGGCCATCCGCATCTCCCAGGCGCGCGCCGCCCTCGGGGAGTTCGGTGACTTCGGGACGCCTCCAGCGAACGCCAAGGGCGCCGCCAGGACGGCCAGGAAGAGCGGCAGCGCGACGGTGACGCCGGGGATCGCGGGACCGGCGGGGGTGGCGCCGACGGTGCCGCCGCAGCCGACGCCGTCGGATCCTCGGGAGTCGGCGGGCACGGTGCGTGACAGCGGTGCCGCCGGCGCCTCGGAGGCCTCCGCGGCCGCGTCCGCGGAGGGCTCGTCCGCGGTCAACTCCTGGCGGCTGGCCGGATACCAGGGGCCCCCGCAGAACGGCGGACGGTCGCCCGTGCTCGGCGCGGCCCCGCAGGGACCCGCGTCCGACGGCCCCGACCGGGCGCCGGGGCCGCGCGACGAGCCGCCGCGGGCCGACCGGCCCGGCGAGGGTTCCTCCTCGGGCGTCGGCCGGCGGCGGCTGACGATGTTCCTCGCGGGGCTGGTCGGCGTCCTGGTGGTCATGGCGGCGGTGTTCTTCCTGACCGACCACGGCGGCGGCAAGAAGGCGAGCGCCAAGGCCTCGCCGTCGCCCTCGGTCAGCTCCGCCGTCCTCCCGGCCGGCGTGAAGTGCGCCGGCGCCTCCTGCACCGGCAAGGACGCGGAGGTCATGGGCTGCACCAAGGACGCCGCCGAGGTGACGACCGCCAAGACCGCCACCGTCGGCACGGTCACCCTGGAGGTGCGCTACAGCAAGACCTGCGGCGCCGCCTGGGGCCGGGTCACCGCCGGCGCACCGGGCGACTCCGTCCAGGTCGTCGCGGGCAGGGCCAAGGAGAGCGACAGCATCACCCAGGCCGGCGACACCATCGCGTACACGCCGATGGTCGCCGTGAAGGACGCGACCGGGGCGAAGGCCTGCGCCACGCTGGCCTCCGGGGTGAAGGGGTGCACGCGGTAGGAGCGGCGGAAAGAGAGGGGACGGCCGCCCGTCCGGGAGAGGAGGGACGGGGCGGCCGCCGGTGGGGGGTACCGACTGTGCCGGACTCCCGTGGGGGTACGGTTCGCGTGCCCTGGATGCGGGTGGCTATTCCTGCCGGCCGCGTTTTTTCCGCGCGGATTCACTCTGTGGGCCGGGCCACACGGACCCGCGCGTCCGGGATCCCGGATGCGCGATAGCCTGACGGATGGATCTCTTGACACCAAGAGATCGATCATTTGTACGTCCCGTCCGTACCCCAGGGCAAGGACGCCCACCGCCAGCTGTCCTACGGAGAACGCCATGACCCGCACTCCCGTGAACGTCACCGTCACCGGCGCGGCCGGCCAGATCGGTTACGCCCTCCTCTTCCGCATCGCCTCAGGCCAGCTGCTCGGCGCGGACGTGCCGGTCAAGCTCCGCCTCCTCGAGATCACGCCCGCCCTGAAGGCAGCCGAGGGCACGGCCATGGAGCTGGACGACTGCGCGTTCCCGCTCCTGCAGGGCATCGACATCAGCGACGACCCGAACGTCGCCTTCGACGGCACCAACGTAGCCCTCCTCGTCGGCGCCCGCCCCCGCACCAAGGGCATGGAGCGCGGCGACCTGCTGGAGGCCAACGGCGGCATCTTCAAGCCGCAGGGCAAGGCCATCAACGACCACGCCGCGGACGACATCAAGGTCCTCGTCGTCGGCAACCCGGCCAACACCAACGCCCTGATCGCCCAGGCCGCCGCCCCGGACGTACCGGCCGAGCGCTTCACCGCGATGACCCGCCTGGACCACAACCGCGCGCTGACCCAGCTCGCGAAGAAGACGGGCTCCACGGTCGCCGACATCAAGCGTCTGACGATCTGGGGCAACCACTCCGCCACCCAGTACCCCGACATCTTCCACGCCACGGTCGCCGGCAAGAACGCCGCCGAGGTCGTGAACGACGAGAAGTGGCTGGCCGAGGACTTCATCCCGACCGTCGCCAAGCGCGGCGCCGCGATCATCGAGGCCCGTGGCGCCTCCTCCGCCGCGTCCGCCGCCAACGCCGCCATCGATCACGTGTACACCTGGGTCAACGGCACCGCCGACGGCGACTGGGTCTCCATGGGCATCCCGTCGGACGGCTCCTACGGCGTCCCGGAGGGCCTGATCTCCTCCTTCCCGGTCACCACCAAGGACGGCCAGTACGAGATCGTCCAGGGCCTGGACATCAACGAGTTCTCCCGCGCCCGCATCGACGCCTCCGTCAAGGAGCTCGAGGAGGAGCGCGAGGCGGTCCGCGGCCTCGGCCTCATCTGACGGCCGTTCGTTCCACGGTTTCGTCACGAGCCCGCACGGGCCCTGTTCCGGTTTCGGCCGGAACGGGGCCCGCGACCGTTTTCGCCGCTACCGTCGTAGGCGGCACCCACCAGGGGTGATTCGGGGGGGGGCGCGATGAGCGGATGGGACGAGTACGGCGCCGGGGCGGGCTCCGGACCAAAACGGGAACCGAGCGAGGACAGAGGCCGGGCCGCCTGGTCCGCGGGCGACACGTCGGCCGTGCCGCCCTGGGCGTCGGCCGAGACCCAGACCGGCGGCACCCTCCCGCCGCCCTGGGTACCGCCACCGCCGGGCGCGGTGTACCCGGGGCCTCCCGCGCCGCCGGGTCCCGCCTACACCGGCGCTCCCACACCGCCGTACACCCTGCCTCCCGCCTCCCCCTCGGCGCCCCGGCGCCGTGCCGGGAGGGTGCTCGGTGTGATCGCCCTCGTCGTGCTGGTCGGCGCGGGGACCGGGGCCGGGACCTGGTACCTCCTGCGGGAGCACCGCACCGGCACCGTGGCCGCTCCCGTTACCGCCACCTCCGCCGGCGCGCCGCCCTCGGCGCACCAGAGTTCCGAGCCGCAGGGCACCGCGTCGACCGCCGCGTCCGCGAGCCCGTCGGCCTCGCTCCTGACCTCGCCCGCCGCCGGCTACCGGCGCGTCCAGGACCCGCTCGGCTACGCCCTCGACGTACCGCAGGGCTGGACGCGCCGCCAGACGCCGGGCAAGCTCGCGCCGGTCGTCCACTACGACGGCACCGACGGGCGCCAGCTGCAGATCTTCAAGGTCACGGAGTCCACCCCCTACAAGTCCCTGACCCTCGCCGAGACCGACCCCGGCTACGGCTTCGACAAGCAGCCCGGCTACCGGGTCCTCCAGCGGGACCACGGCGACACCTGGGCGGAGCTGACGTACCGCTACACCGACGCGGACAAGGGCCCCCGGCAGGTCATCGACCACCGCTTCGAGGCCGCCGACGGCACGCTGTACGCGATCCGTTCCAGTGGACCGGCGGCCACGGACCCCGAACAGGTGCGGGAACCGCTGAAAGCGGCGGTGCGGCACTTCTGCCCGACGGGCGCACAGTGCACATAAGGGGAACTCCTCTGCATTCCGCTTTCCCCCCACCACCGGCCCCTCTATGCTGATGGCTTGTCAACTGAACGTCTGACAACGGTCTTTCCACGCATCGGGGGAGTAGCGTGAGTACCGCATACGTGCCTCAGCAACCGCAGCCCGTGGCGTCCGCCGCGGCGCCGCCGGCACCGTCCGTCCCACCGCACGCCAGCGAGGCGACCCGGCTGCTGTGCGCCGGCGCCTATCTGGATTCCGGTTACCGCGACCGGGTCATCGAGGAACTCCACCTCAACGAGCAGCGCATCGTCGCGCCCTCGCTCGGCTTCGACGCCGCGCGGGTCCTGGCCCACGCCCTGCGCGCCCGCCGCTTCGAACTGCTGTGGGCCGGCGGGATCCTCGGCCTGTGGGTGGTCGGGAGCATCCTGAGCGCGGGCCTGCTGGCCTTCTTCCTCTGGCCCAGCGTGCTGCTCGCCCTCGCGCCCTGGATCCGGGGACGCGGCGAGCAGGCGAAGACGTACCGCAGGGTCGCCGCGTTCTTCGTCCGCTGGTGGGGCCGCGTCAGCTTCGCTTTGCTGCTGGCCCTCCTCGTCGCCCTCGCGTTCGGCGTCGGCTCGGGGGGCAGCTCCTCCAGCGGCCCGTACGACCCCTACTACGGCTCGTCCTCCTCGTCGCCGAGCCTGACGGACGTGCTCACGCTGAGCGGCTCGGGAGCCCTGATCGCCCCCTGGCGGGCCTGGCTCGCGCTCGGTGTGCTCGCCGGCGTCGCCTGGTGCTCGCACGCCCAGCGCACCCAGTTCAGCCGTGCGCTGACCGCCGAGCTGTCCCCGCAGCGCTTCCCGGACGTCCTGCACGACCCCGCCGAGGACGCCGACAACGCGCGGTTCAAGCGGCTGAGGCGGCGCATCCGGCTCGAGCAGCACGCGCCGCTGATCATGTACCACGAGGCACGCCCGTTCTGCGGGGCGGGCGACGCGTACGACCCCTGGGTCCTCGCCGTCGAACTCCGCCCGGACGAGGGGGCGCAGCAGCAGCCGCTCAGCAACCGCGCGGTCCTGGAGCGGATCCGCCCGCTGCTCGAACAGCTGCGCGTCCCGGCCGAGTACGCGGGACCCGGGGTCCGGGACCGGCTGCGCTGGCTGGAGATCGACGAGTGCGTGTTCCTGCCGGCCGAGGGACTGCCCACCCGCGACCAGGCGCCGTACACCCCGCAGGCCTTCGAGGAGCACCGGGCCCGGGCGGTGGAGGAGGGCGCCGAGAAGCGGCGGCACTTCCTGCGCATCCGGGTCGGCGGCTGGGAGGAGGAGCTGGTCGTCACGGTGTTCGTGCGCATCCACACGCAGGGCCGGATGCTCATGCTGGAGATCGCCCCGCACGTGCTGACGCCGGTGCGCGAGGAGTTCAAGGACGCCGACCGTACGGCGCACCGGTTCCGCAACAACAACCTGCTCGGCAAGACGGCGAGCGCCCTCGTCATGGTGCCGGGTTCCGTGGGCCGCGCGCTCGGCCAGCTCGGCCGGGGCCTGGTGTACGCGTGGCGGCTGCTGACCGGCGGCTACGCGGGCGCGCTGCCGGACGGACCGGCGCTGTCCGTACGGGAGGTGGGGGCGAGCGCGACCGGGTCCACGTTCCAGGAGATGGACGTGGTGCGCTACCTCAAGAGCGTGCAGGACCGGGTGGCGAACGGGGTGCGGGCCGCGCTCGCCGAATCCGGTTACGAGACCGGCGAGTTCGTCCAGAAGGTCGTGAACATCAGCAACGGCGACGTCAACATCGGCCGGATCGAGGGGTCCACCTTCGCGGTGGGCAGTGGCTCGTCCGCCTCCTCCTCCAGCGTCTCGGGCGGCTCGGTGCCGCAGAAGGGAGCCGGCAGCCATGCCAAGTGAGCAGCCGAGCGTCAACATCGGGGACATCTCCGGGAACAACACGTTCTCCATCGGCAGCGGTTCACACGCCGAGAGCCACCACGTGCACCACGCCACGGGGGCGCAGCCCGACGAGGCGACGGAACAACTCCTCGCGGCGGTACGGGAGTTGCGCGCCGACCTGGGACGGGTGCGCGGCACCGGGCAGACGGCCGAGCTCGACGAGGCGCTGGCCGACACGGAGACGGAGATCACGACGACGGGACAGGCCGGCCCCACCCGCCGCGAACGCCTGCGCGAGCTGCTGTCCGACTCCCAGGCCCTGGTCACCTTCCTCGCCTCCGCCGGCACCCTGGCCGGCCTGCTGGGGATGTGAGCGGGACACGATGAGCGGGGGCGGACAGTACTGGAACGAGGACACCCAGCGCTGGGAGGACGGCACGGGCAGCCATCCGACGGTCGAACCACCGCCGGTTCCCCCTGCGCCGTCGACTCCACCCGGTGGCTGGCCCGGTGCCGGGGCGGGGAGCGTCTGGCACGGTCCTGATGCCGGGGGGACGGTCGTGGACGGGGGCGGCGGCCTCGCGCCCGAGTGGGCCACCGGGGCCTCCTGGCCGCCCGTGGAGCAACCGGCCCCGCCGCCTGCCACCGGCGGTGGGCTGAACCGGCGGTTCGTGTGGTCCGTGGTCGTCGGGGCCGCCGTGGTCGGGGTCGCCGTGAGCCTCGTGGTGACCCTGGTCGTCGGGAAGGGAGGCGGGGGACACAAGAAGCCCGTCGCCGCCCGGTCCTCCGCCACGGTGAGCGTGTCGCCCACCGGGTCGGGCTCGCCGTTCGCCCAGGACACCGGGACGCCCTCCGACTCCGCCTCCGCCTCGGCGTCCGCGTCGCCGCCAGCCGGATACGAGCTGCGCGACGATCCGGAGGGGTTCCGGATCGCCGTACCGCAGGGGTGGACGCGGTCCTCCTCGCCCTCGCAGTACGGGATCGCCGTGGTCAACTACCGCAGCGCGGACAGCCGGCACCGGCTGCAGGTGTACCAGGTGCGGGAGGCGACCCCGCAGGCCTCCTTCGACCTGTACCTGTCCGACCAGACCCCCAAGCCGGCCGGTTTCCAGAAGCTCGGCCTGCAGACCCTCAACGACGGGCAGTTCACCGGCGCCCGGCTGGAGTACCTGGCCACCACGATCAAGGGCGAGCCCGACGTCGGCACCTGGCACGTCTACGACGAGCGCTTCGTCGCCCAGGACAGCAACATCTACGCCATCGCCTCCTACGGCCCCGACTCCGACGGCCGTGACGACGAACTCGTCAAGCTGGCCACCGCGTTGCAGTGGTTCTGCCCGCCGAACACGACCTGCGGGACCAGCCCGAGCAGCAGCAACTGACTCAGGTGCTCTGCAGCCGCTGTTGCAGCTTGCCGACGTCGACCGACTGGTCCGGCGACGGCGTGGCGGACGGCACCGGCTTGTCGTAGTCGGAGAAGGTCAGCGTCGTGTCGGTGCCGCGCCCCTGCTGCGTGGCCTCGACCAGGCGGTACGGCGTGCTCGAAGAGACGTACAGGACCGCCCGCTTGCCGTTCTCGGTGCCCGTCAGGGGGATCACCTTCGTGCCGTCGACGGTCGTCTCGGCGCCCTTGGTGAGGGACTTGCCGGCCGAGGACGGCCCGGTGTCGACCTGCTTCTGGAAGGCGTTCAGGTCGCAGGTGCCGGACAGGCCCTTGAGCATGGAGTCGTTCGTGGTGCCATGGATGTAGCGGTCCTTGAAGAGCTGGGCGACGGCGCCACCCTGCGGGCCGGGCACCTGCGCCTTCCAGAACGCGGTGTCGGGCTTCATCCACACCTGCACGCCCTGCTTGATCAGTTCGACGCTGCCGCCGTTCCCGCCCATCCGCAGGGTGCCGGCACAGTTCCCCTTCCGGTCCAGGGTCAGATCCATGAAGGTCGGCGAGTTCTTGTTCGCGGCCGTCCCCGCGCTGTGGTCCGTCAGTTTCAGATGGACGGACGTGGCGGCGAGGAGGTTCTTCTTCGCCTCCTGGGCCAGCTGCTGGGCGGAGGGGCCGCCGCTGCTGTCGACCGCCACGGCGAGGGCGGACGGGGTGAGGGCGAGCACGACACTCGCCGCCGTACACGCCAGTGCTCTGCCGGACATGGCGTCACCTCCGTGGTGCGCGTCACCCCCAGCCTACGGTTCGCCCTATTTGCCCGCATGTTCAGTGACGCTGCGCACTTTCCGCCGTGGATTGCGCATGCAATGTGAGCCGGAGGGCATGTGCTCACGGTCCCGGTGGGTGACAACGCTGTGACTCACGGAGGCTGAACAGGAACGGAAGGCAGTACCCAGACATGGCGGACAGGGCAGAAGGCCTGGAGCTCGACGCGCAGGCGACCATCCACGTGGCGGGAGAATGGCGAGAAGCCGTCTCCGGAGCCACGCGCGAGATCCTCGACCCCGCGGACGGCCGGCCCTTCGCCCTGGTCGCGGACGGTGACGAAAAGGACACCGACCTGGCCGTCGCGGCCGCCCGGCACGCCTTCGACCACGGCGACTGGCCGCGCACCCCCGTCGCCGAGCGCGCCGCACTGCTGCGTCGCGTCGCCGATCTTCTCGTACGCGACCGCGAACGGCTGGGCCGGCTCGAGAGTCAGGACGCCGGCAAGACCGTCGAGGAGGGCCGGGTCGACATCGACTGCGTCGCCGACGCCTTCCGCTACTTCGCCGACCTGGTGGCCGGCGAGGCGCCGGGCCGGGTCGTCGACGCGGGCTCGCCCGACATCCACAGTGTCGTCGTCCACGAACCGGTCGGCGTCTGCGCGCTGATCACCCCCTGGAACTACCCCCTTCTCCAGGCCAGTTGGAAGATCGCCCCGGCTCTCGCGGCCGGCAACACCTTCGTCGTCAAGCCGAGCGAGATCACCCCGCTCACCACGGTCGCCCTCATCGACCTGCTCACCGAGGCCGGACTGCCCACCGGGGTCGCCGGAGTCGTCACCGGACCCGGACACTCCGTCGGCGCCCGCCTCGCCGAGCACCCCGACGTCGACCTGGTCTCCTTCACCGGCGGCCTGGTCAGCGGCACCAAGGTCGCGCAGGCCGCCGCGCCGAGCGTCAAGAAGGTCGCGCTGGAACTCGGCGGCAAGAACCCCAACGTCGTCTTCGCCGACGCCTGCGCCACCGAGGAGGGCTTCGACACAGCCGTCGACCAGGCCCTCAACGCGGCCTTCATCCACAGCGGCCAGGTCTGCTCGGCAGGCGCCCGCCTCATCGTCGAGGAGTCGCTGCGCGAGCGCTTCGTCGCCGAACTCGCCCGCCGGGCGAGCCGTATACGCCTCGGCCGGGGCACCGAGGACGGTGTCGAGTGCGGGCCCCTCGTCTCCGAGCAGCAGCGCGCCAAGGTCGAGGCGTACGTGGCCTCGGCGCTGGAGGAGGGCGCGGTGCTGCGCTGCGGCGGCAAGCGGCCCGACCCCGCGCCCGAGCGCCCCGCGACCGGCTACTTCTACGAGCCGACGGTCCTCGACCAGTGCCACCGCGAGATGAAGGTCGTCCGCGAGGAGGTCTTCGGGCCGGTACTGACCGTGGAGACCTTCCGCGCCGAGGACGAGGCGGTCGCCCTGGCCAACGACACCGAGTACGGCCTCGCCGGCGCCGTCTGGACCTCCGACGCCGGCCGCGCCCGACGGGTCGCCGCCCGGCTGCGGCACGGCACCGTCTGGATCAACGACTTCCACCCCTACCTCCCGCAGGCGGAGTGGGGCGGCTTCGGCAAGAGCGGCGTCGGCCGCGAGCTGGGGCCGGCCGGACTCGCCGAGTACCGGGAGACCAAGCACGTGTACCAGAACCTGGCGCCCAAGCCGGTGCGCTGGTTCGCTGGCTGACCCTCAACTCCTCCACCCCGCCCCCGACTTCCGTACGCCTCATCGACCTCCGTACGCCCCCACCCGTACGAAGCCACCCGACTCCCGTACGTTCCCCGCGCTTTGGAGCACTCCCCCCATGCCCGAGAACCCCCACACCTACGACTACGTCGTCATCGGCGGCGGCACGGCAGGCTCCGTCATAGCCTCCCGCCTCACCGAGAACCCCGACGTCACGGTCGCCGTCATCGAGGGCGGCCCCAGCGACGTCGGCAGAGAGGACGTCCTGACGCTGCGCCGTTGGATGGGCCTGCTCGGCGGTGAACTCGACTACGACTACCCCACCACCGAGCAGCCACGCGGCAACTCCCACATCCGGCACAGCCGGGCCCGCGTCCTCGGCGGCTGTTCCTCCCACAACACGCTGATCGCCTTCAAGCCGCTGCCCTCCGACTGGGACGAGTGGGAGGCGGCCGGCGCCAAGGGCTGGGGCGCGGTGCCGATGGAGGCCTACTTCGCCCGCCTGAAGAACAACATCGTCCCGGTCGACGAGAAGGACCGGAACGCCATCGCCCGCGACTTCGTCGACGCCGCCCAGAAGGCGCTCGACGTCCCCCGCGTCGAGGGCTTCAACAAGAAGCCGTTCGACGACGGCGTCGGCTTCTTCGACCTCGCCTACCACCCCGAGACCAACAAGCGCTCCAGCGCGTCGGTGGCCTACCTCCACCCGGTGATGGACGAGCGTCCCAACCTGACGATCCTGCTGGAGACCTGGGCGTACCGGCTGGAGCTGAACGGCACCCGCGCGGAAGGCGTGCACGTCCGCACGAAGGACGGCGAGGAGATCCCCGTACGCGCCCGGCGCGAGGTCGTCCTGTGCGCGGGCGCCGTCGACTCGCCCCGTCTGCTGCTGCACTCCGGCATCGGCCCGCGCGCCGACCTCGAAGCCCTCGGCATCCCGGTCGTCCACGACCTGCCCGGCGTCGGCGAGAACCTCCTCGACCACCCCGAGTCGGTGATCGTCTGGGAGACCGACGGCCCCATCCCGGAGAACTCCGCGATGGACAGCGACGCCGGCCTGTTCGTCCGCCGCGACCCCGACCACGCGGGCCCTGACCTGATGTTCCACTTCTACCAGGTCCCCTTCACGGACAACCCGGAACGTCTCGGTTACGAACGCCCCTCGCACGGGGTGTCGATGACCCCCAACATCCCCAAGCCGAGGAGCCGCGGCCGCCTCTACCTGACGAGCGCGGACCCGTCGGTCAAGCCCGCCCTCGACTTCCGGTACTTCACCGACGAGGACGACTACGACGGCCGCACCCTCGTCGACGGCATCCGCATCGCCCGCGAGATCGCACGGACCGAACCACTGGCCGGCTGGCTCAAGCGGGAGGTGTGCCCGGGGCCGGAGATCACCGGCGACGCGGAGCTGAGCGAGTACGCGCGCAAGGTCGCGCACACCGTCTACCACCCCGCCGGCACCTGCAAGATGGGCGCGACGGACGACGAACTCGCCGTCGTCGACCCCGAGTTGAGAATCCGCGGCCTGGAGGGCATCCGGATCGCCGACGCCTCGGTCTTCCCCACCATGACCGCCGTGAACCCGATGATCGGGGTCCTCATGGTCGGTGAGAAGGCCGTCGACCTGATCGGAGGTGGTGCGTGATGAGCACGGCCATCGAGAAGCCCGTCTTCTCCGTCGACGGTCTGTGGAAGGTGTTCGGCCCGAAGGCGGACAGCGTCCCCGCCGACGCCGAACTGTCCGCTCTCGCGCCCTCCGAACTCCGCTCCCGCACCGGCTGTACGGCCGCCGTCCGGGACGTCTCCTTCGACGTCCGCAAAGGCGAGGTCTTCGTGGTGATGGGCCTGTCGGGCTCCGGCAAGTCCACCCTCGTCCGCTGCCTGACCCGCCTCATCGAGCCGACGGCCGGCACGATCGCCATCGACGGCGAGGACGTCCGCGCCATGGACAAGGCCCGCCTGCGCGAACTGCGCCGGCACCGCGCCGCGATGGTCTTCCAGCACTTCGGCCTGCTCCCGCACCGAACGGTCCTCGACAACGTCGCCTACGGTCTGGAGATCCAGGGCGTCGGCAAGGCGGAGCGCCGGGCACGCGCCCAGCAGGTCGTCACCAAGGTCGGCCTGGAGGGCATGGAACAGCGCCGCCCCGGCCAGCTCTCCGGCGGCCAGCGCCAACGCGTCGGTCTGGCACGGGCGTTGGCGGCCGACCCGGAGGTCCTGCTCTTCGACGAGCCCTTCAGCGCCCTCGACCCCCTCATCCGGCGGGACATGCAGGAGGAGGTGATCCGCCTGCACCGCGAGGAGGGCCGCACGATGGTCTTCATCACGCACGACCTGAGCGAGGCCCTGAAGCTCGGTGACCGCATCGCGCTGATGCGCGACGGCCAGGTGGTGCAGCTGGGCACCCCGGAGGAGATCGTGGGCAGCCCGGCCGACGACTACGTCCGCGAGTTCGTCCGGGACGTCTCCCGCGAGCAGGTCATGACCGTCCGTACGGCGATGCGGCCCGGCGGCTGCGCGGGCCCGGAGCACCCGGGCGCGCTCGCGCCGGACGAGCTCGTCGCCGACGCGATCAAGGTCGTCGCCGAGAGCGGCGAACCCGCGTGTGTCGTGGAGAACGGCCGCTGCCTGGGTGTCGTCGACCACGAGCGGCTCCTCGGTGTCGTCGCCGGGACCCAGCCGCGGAAGGAGGCCGCCTGATGGCGACCATCACCGCCCCCGTCCCGCTGTCGGCCGGCTTCCTCAAACACCGGGCCGTCCAGAAGCTCCTGCTGCTGGCCCTGGCCGCCGCGATCCTCGTGCCCCTCGCCAACGCCCGGTGGGCGAGCGGTAGTTGGCCGGCCGCCCTGACCGTCGACCTCTCCAAGCCGCTCACCGGTGCCAGCAACTGGATCATCGACAACCGCGACAGCCACCCGCTGTTCCTCTACGGCTTCGGCTACGTCAGCAACGCGGTCGTCGTCTCCGTACGCGCCGTCTACCTGGTCCTGCTCGCCGCCGGATGGGCCGGGGTGACGGCGATCGGCGCCCTCGTCGCCTGGCGCGTCGCCGGGCTCAGGCTGGCCATCGGCACGGCGACAGCGTTTCTCGCCTGCGGACTGCTCGGCATGTGGCTGCCCACCATGCAGACGCTCGCGCTCATGGTGGTCGCCGTGCTGGCGTCGGTGATCGTCGGTGCGCTGCTGGGGCTCGCGGCCGGTCTCTCCGACCGCTTGGACCACGCCCTGCGCCCCGTCCTGGACACCATGCAGGTGCTGCCGGCCTTCGCCTACCTCCTCCCCGTCGTCCTGGTCTTCGGCATCGGCGTCCCCGCCGCCGTCCTGGCCACCGTCGTCTACGCCGCCCCGCCGATGGCCCGCCTCACCTCCCTCGGTCTGCGCGGCGCCGACAAGGAGGTCCTCGAAGCCGTCGACTCGCTCGGCGCCACCGCCCGCCAGCGCCTGCTGACCGCACGCATCCCGCTGGCCCGCAAGGAACTCCTCCTCGGCCTCAACCAGACGATCATGATGGCGCTGTCGATGGCGGTCATCGCGTCCGTCATCGGCGCCGCCGGCCTCGGCGACCGCGTCTACCAGGCCCTGGCCTCCGTCGACGTGGGCGCCGCCCTCGCGGCCGGCATCCCCATCGTGCTGCTCGCCGTCGTCCTGGACCGCGTCACCTGCGCGGCCGGCGAGAACACGGACGAGGAGCCCGCGAGCGGGCGCCTGTGGCTGTACGCGGCCGTCGCCGCCGTCGTCGTGGCGCTCGCCGGACGTCTCGCCGGCCGCCTCGACTGGCCCGGCACCTGGACCGTGAACATCGCCGACCCGGTCAACCGCGCCGTCGACTGGATGACCGCGCACCTCTACTCCGGAGTCCCCGTCGTCGGCGGCACCGCCGACTGGGCGGGGCACTTCACCACCTGGGTCCTGGACCCGATCCGCGGCGGCCTGCAGTGGCTGCCCTGGTGGTCGGTGCTGCTCCTGGTGGCTGCCCTGGCCTGGCTGATCGGCACCTGGCGCACCGCGCTCACCGCGGTCCTCGCCATGGCCGCGATCGGCGTGCTCGGCGTGTGGAAGCCGTCCCTCGACACGCTCTCCCAGGTCCTGGCGGCCGTCGCCGTCACCCTCGTCCTCGGCTTCGCGACCGGTGTCGCGGCGGCCCGCAGCGACCGCTTCGAGCGGCTGCTGCGTCCCGTCCTGGACGTCTTCCAGACGATGCCGCAGTTCGTGTACCTGATCCCGGTGGTGGCCCTGTTCGGCGTCGGCCGCGCACCCGCCGTCGCCGCGGCCGTGGTCTACGCGCTGCCCGCCGTCGTCCGCATCACCACGCAGGGGCTGCGCCAGGTCGACCCGGCCGCCCTGGAGTCGGCCCGCTCGCTCGGCGCGACCCCGGCCCAGCAGCTGCGGCAGGTCCAACTCCCGCTCGCGCGCCCCGCGTTGCTGCTGGCCGTCAACCAGGGCGTGGTCCTCGTCCTCGCCGTCGTCATCATCGGCGGCCTGGTCGGCGGGGGCGCGCTCGGCTACGACGTCGTGTTCGGGCTGGCGCAGGGCGATCTGGCGACGGGGCTGGTGGCGGGGGCGGCGATCGTGTGCCTGGGGCTGATGCTCGACCGGGTGACGCAGCCGACGCAGCGCCGCGCGAAGGGTGGTAGGTGACATGGTACTGAGCAGACGCACAGCGCTGATCGTTTCTTCAGCCGCCTCCCTGGCCCTCCTCACCGGCTGCGGCGCCGCCGACATGACCAAGCAGGCGTCCCCCTTCGCCAACGCCGGCGGCACCAAGAGCGTGACGCTCTCCGTGCAGTCCTGGGTCGGCGCGCAGGCCAACGTCGCCGTCGCCCAGTACCTGCTGGAGCACAAGCTCGGCTACCGCGTCGACACCGTGCAGGTCGACGAGGTCCCCGCCTGGGACGCGCTCAGCCAGGGCCGGGTCGACGCCATCCTGGAGGACTGGGGCCACCCCGACCAGGAGAAGCGGTACGTCGACGACAAGAAGACGATCGCCCGCGCCGGCGGCCTCGGGGTCACCGGCCACATCGGCTGGTTCGTGCCGACGTACCTGGCCAGGCAGCACCCGGACATCACCGACTGGAAGAACCTCAACAAGTACGCGTCCCTCTTCCGCACCGCGGAGAGCGGCGGCAAGGGCCAGCTGATGGACGGCTCACCGTCGTACGTCACCAACGACAAGGCGCTGGTGAGCAACCTGAAGCTGGACTACCAGGTGGTCTTCGCCGGTTCCGAGGCCGCGCAGATCACGCAGATGAAACAGTTCGCCAAGGAGAAGAAGCCCTTCCTGACGTACTGGTACGCGCCGCAGTGGCTGTTCAAGAAGGTCCCCATGACCGAGGTGAAGCTGCCGCCGTACAAGGAGGGCTGCGACACGGACCCGGCGAAGGTCGCCTGCGCCTACCCGCACACCCCGCTGCAGAAGTACCTCAACGCCGACTTCGCGAAGAAGGGCGGCCAGGCGGCCGCCTTCCTGAAGAAGTTCAGGTGGACGACCGAGGACCAGAACGAGGTCTCCCTGATGATCGCCGACCAGAAGCTGTCGCCCGAGCAGGCGGCGAAGAAGTGGGTGGACGGCCACGCGTCCACGTGGCACGCGTGGCTGTCCTGATCACCGGTGTTTCCTCAGCTCCGCGGTCATCCCCTGGAACGCCAGCGCCGCCCAGCGCTGCAGGGTCGGCCCGAACGTGACGCGGGTGGCCCCGAGTTCACCGAGTTCGGTGGGCGAGGGGCCGCCCTCGCCCAGCTTGGCGTACACGTTGATCGGGCCCTGGATCGCGGACCGCAGCAGCGGCAGGACGTCCGGCGGGGCGCCGATCGGATAGACGCAGTCGGCGCCCGCAGCGACGTACAACGCGGCCCGCTCGATGGCCCGTTCGGGATCGCCGTCGCCGTGGGAGAACGTGTCGACGCGGGCGTTGACGAACAGCTGGTCGCCGGCCGCGTACCGCACCTCGGCCAGCCAGTCCGCGTGCCGGCGCGCGTCCTTGAGGACGCCGTCCTGCGAGTCCTCCAGGTTGCACCCCACCGCCCCGGCCTCCAGCAGCCGCTCCACCAACTCCTTCGGTGCCAGCCCGTACCCGTCCTCGACGTCGGCCGACACGGGTACCTCCACGGCCCGGCAGACGCGCGCCACCGCGGCGAACATCTCGTCGGCCGGGGTCGCCCCGTCCTCGTACCCGAGGGAGGCCGCGATGCCCGCGCTGGGCGTGGCGAGCGCCGGGAACCCTGCCTCCTCGAGTGTCCGCGCGCTGACCGCGTCCCACGGGCCCGGCAGCACCAGGGGATCGTCCGGGAGGCGGCCCCGGTGCAGGGCGCGGAAGACCTCGACCTTGCTCATGGTGTGTACCCTCCCGGCGGGATCCGGCGGCTGACCCATCACCCGGTTCCAGTTGTTGATGGCGACGACCAGACCGATGAGATGGGCGAGCCGGCCCTCGTCGAAGTGCTCGGCAGCCCTGTCGTACACCGCGTCCGGTACGAAGCCCCCAGTCAACACCGTGATCGCCTCCGTCAGCGCCAGCGCGGCTCGCTCCCGCTGGTCGAAGACCTCGTCCCCGGCCTCCTCCCAGGTGGCCAGCAGGTCCAGCTGCTGCTCGCCCACCCCGTGCTCGCGGGCGATCGCGAGGTGCATGTCGAGGCAGAACGCGCAGTGGTTGAGCTGCGAGGCCCGGATGACGACCAGTTCGGCGAGGGCGGGGTCGCCGATCCCCTTCTTGGCGGCCGCGCTGAGCGCCGACATGGCCTGTCCGACGGCGCGGTCCAGGACCTGCGTCCGGCTCACCCGTGCTGCCCGGGCGTGTAGTGGCCGGGCGCCATCCGGGTGCTCACGCCGAACCGGTTCCACGCGTTGATCGCCGTGATCGCGGCGATCAGCTGCGCGAGCTCCGCCTCCTCGAAGTGCTTGGCGGCGTGGTCGTACACCTCGTCGGGCACGAAGCCGTCGGTCAGGACGGTGACCGCCTCGGTCAGCTCGATCGCCGCGAGCTCCTTCTCCGTGTAGAAGTGCTTCGACTCCTCCCAGGCGCTCAGCTGGACGATCCGCTCGACGCTCTCACCCGCCGCGAGCGCGTCCTTGGTGTGCATGTCCAGGCAGAACGCGCAGTGGTTGATCTGCGAGGCCCGGATCTTCACCAGCTCGTACAGCCGGGGGTCCAGGCCCTTCCTGGCGGCGGTCTCCAGGCGGAGCATCGCCCTGTAGACCTCGGGCGCGTGCTCCGCCCAGCGCAGGCGGGCGGGTCGCTCGGGGGCGTACTCCGTGGTGTCAGTGCTCGGTTCCGTGGTCATGTCCTCGAGCCTAGAAGCGAGGCAGCCCAGGAGTATGGTCCATTTCCATGGCGAAAACCTGGGCCACTCTGGGAGTCGACCTGCACCTGGAGCCGTCGGGGCCGGGCGTGCGGCGCGGACTGACCGACGCCCTGCGCGAGGCCGTCCGCACCGGCCGCCTCGCCCCCGGCACCCGCCTGCCCTCCTCCCGCAGCCTCGCCGCCGACCTCGGCATCGCCCGCAACACGGTCGCCGAGGCCTACGCCGACCTGGTCGCGGAGGGCTGGCTCACCGCACGCCAGGGTTCCGGCACCCGCGTGGCCGACCGCACGGTCAGCCCGCCGTCCGCGTCCCCGCCCCGGCCCCGCGTCCCGAGCAGCCCCTCCTACGACCTGGTCCCGGGCCTGCCCGACCTCGCCTCGTTCCCGCGCGCCGAGTGGCTGAGGGCCGCCCGCCGCGCCCTCGCCGCCGCCCCTAACCGGGCTCTCGACTACGGCGACCCGCGCGGCCGCACCGAACTGCGCACCGCCCTGGCCGGCTACCTCTCCCGGGCCCGGGGCGTCCGCGCCGACCCCGACCGCATCCTGATCTGCGCCGGCATCTCGCACGGCCTGCGCCTCCTCGCCGCCGTACTGCGGGCCCGCGGCGGCACCACGGTGGCCGTGGAGTCGTACGGCCTCTTCGTCCACTGGGACCTGCTGGCCGACGCCGGTCTGCGCACCGTGCCGCTGCCGTTCGACGAACGCGGCACGGACCCGGGGGAGTTGCGGGACCAGGACGCCGTCCTGCTCACCCCCGCCCACCAGTTCCCGATGGGCGGCACCCTGCACCGCGACCGCCGGGCCGCGGTCGTCGACTGGGCCCGCCGCACCGGCGGCGTGGTGATCGAGGACGACTACGACGGCGAGTTCCGCTACGACCGCCAGCCCGTCGGCGCGCTCCAGGGCCTCGACCCCGACCACGTGGTGTACATGGGCACCGCCAGCAAGTCCCTCGCCCCCGGCCTCCGGCTGGCCTGGCTGGTGCTGCCGCCCGGGCTGCTGCGGGAGGCGGCGCGCGCGAAGGGCGGGGTGGACACCTGCGGGGCGCTGGACCAGTTGACCCTCGCCGAGTTCATCACCTCCGGTGCCTACGACCGCCATGTGCGCGCCGTCCGGCTGCGCTACCGGCGCCGCCGCGACGCGCTGGTGGCCCAGGTCGCACGCAGCGCCCCGCAGGTCCGCGCCACGGGCATCGCGGCCGGCCTGCACGTCGTGCTGCGGCTGCCGCCGGGCACCGAGCAGGCGGTCCTGCGGGCCGCGGCCTGGCAGGGCCTCGCGGTGCACGGGCTGCAGCGCTTCCAGCACCCGGACGCGACCGTCGAACGGCGCGACGCGCTGGTCGTCGGGTACGGGACACCGCCGGACCACGCCTGGTCGGGCGCGCTGGACGCCCTGTGCGCGGCACTGCCCGAATAACGCCGTCGTCATTGACGTGTTTCCCGTTCATGAATACGGAGGCGCGGACACGCCGCCGCCGTTTTCGCGGCCCGGGAGGCCTAGGTGGAACCGGAACTACTGGAACTGATCCGGATCCGCGCCTCGCAGATCAACGGTTGCGCGTTCTGCCTCGACATGCACACCAACGACGCGCGCGCCGACGGCGGGACCGAGCAGCGGATCTACGCCCTGAACGCCTGGCGGGAGACCCCCTTCTTCACGGCACACGAGCGCGCGGCCCTGGCGTTGACCGAGGCCGTGACCCTGGTCCACGACGGCCGGGTGCCGGACGCCGTCTACGCGGAGGCCGCGGAGGTCTTCGACGAGAACCAGATCGCGGCCCTCATCTGGGCGGCCACGGTCACAACGCCTGCAACCGCATCGGCGCAGAAATAGCAGCGAGAATATCCGCACAAGAACAACACCGAATACGGGCATCGGCGATGGGCGTCGATGCCCGTATCCCTGTGGCTCTTATGCGGCTGAATTTTCCGGCAGCGGCTCCATGATGTCGTCCAGCCACTTCCGCCATTCAGGGGCGTGGGTCGCGGGGGCCGCGTGGATCGGGCCGCC
Source organism: Streptomyces sp. NPDC101152 (assembly GCF_044768275.1). Classification (NCBI taxonomy): domain Bacteria; kingdom Bacillati; phylum Actinomycetota; class Actinomycetes; order Kitasatosporales; family Streptomycetaceae; genus Streptomyces; species Streptomyces sp. NPDC101152. The sequence goes on from NZ_JBIWPO010000029.1 coordinate 19,683, forward strand.
GGTCCAGCCCGTCACCGGGCGGATTCCGTGCAGCGCGTTGACGAGCCACACCTCGCGGCCGTCCAGTTCCGCCACGGTCCGGCTGCGGTGGGCGACGCGGACGCCTTCGCGCCGGGCCCGTTCCTGGAGCAGGGCGACGGTGACGCCGGGCAGCACGGGCAGTTGGGGCGGGGGCAGGCACAGGGTGTCGTCCTCCCACCACAGCACGCTCGCGGTGGCCGCCTCCAGCACCACACCGGACGGTGCGACCAGCACCGTCTCGTCGGCGCCCGCCCCGGCGGCGCGTCGGCGCACCCGGGCCAGGGTGTCCAGGTCCGGTCCCTTGCGGCGGGGCACGATCCGCGGATCGGACTGGCCCGTGGCCCAGACCCGTACACCGCTCCCCAGGGCCGGCGCGTGCCGCAGGAGCAGCCGCAACTCCCTTCCGCCGGGGGCGAGTTCGACCCGCGGAAACCACTCGCCCGTACGCGGCAGCGCGTCGGTCACGTCCCGCCAGAACTCCAGCAGCCGTCTGAGCGGTGGCCCGCCGACCTCTCCGCAGGCCCGCAGGAACCGCTCCCGGTGCCGGTCGAAGCCGCGCACCCTGCCGTCCCGCACCAGCCAGGAGTCGGCGACGAGCAACCGTCCGCCGGGCTCGCCGGCCGGCGTCAGCCCACCCGCCGGCGTCCACGCCAACAGTCCCTCGGCGATGACCGGTTGGGTCACAGTCACCCCTTCCTCAGTACTTCCCGCCGGCGATCGCCGGCGCTTCGTTCCGCGGCCCGTACGGCGCGTGTTCCAGCCATGCCCCGCACCACGGCAGCACCGGCGCGAGGGCCGCCGCCGCGCGCTGCCTGGCGCGCACGATCCGGCGCCGGGGCCGCAGATGGTCCAGGGCCCGCTGGGCGGCGGCGCTGTTGAACAGCCCGGCGGCCCGCCGCACCTCGGCGAAGGCGGCGACCGCGTCCGCCGTACCCGCGGCGACCGCCTCCGCTGCCGCCGCCGCGTCCGCGATACCGCTGTTCATCCCGCGCGCCCCGAACGGCGGGAAGAGGTGCGCCGCCTCCCCGACGAGCAGCACCCGCCGGTGCGCGTCGGTGAAGGAGGCCGCCACCATCCGCAGGAAGCGGTACGTCGCAACCCACAGGATCCGCTCGGCGTACCCCGCGCCCACGACCGCCGGCAGCCACCGCCGTACCGCCTCCCGGGTCCCGAAGTCCTCCTGGGCGTCGTCGTCCCGGCACTGCAGGTCCACCTGGAAGCCCCCGGCGAACGGCACCCGCATCACACTGCGCCCGCCGACGCCCGGATGCTCGTAGTGGAAGACCCGCGCGGCCTCAGCGGCCTCGGCGTCCGCCACGTCGACGACCACATGGAAACCCTGGCCCCGCTCGCCCTCCATCGGGATGCCCAGCCCGCGCCGTACCGCCGAGCGGGCCCCGTCGGCGGCGACGACGTACCCGCAGTCCCACTCCCGCCCGTCCGCGCAGGTCAGCCGCGCGTCGGCGGGCGTCGTGGCGACGCCGATCACCCGCGCCCCCCACACGAACCGCACACCGGCCCGCTCGCACGCCGCACGCAGGAAGCGCTCGGTGTCCACCTGGCGCAGGCTGGTGAAGGGCGGCGGACCGGACGGGGGCGGAAAGGTGCGGGAGTACACCTCGCGCCCCCGGTACAGGGTCCGCTTCGTCTCCCAGGTGCGGCCGTACGCCGTGATCTCCCCGGCCAGTCCCGGCAGCATTCCGTCGAGCAGCGCGAGCGTCTCCCGGTGCACGAACAGGGCCCGGCTGCCCGGCCGTTCACGGTCCTCGGCGTCCGCCTCCAGCAGCACGACCGGCAGCCCGCGCGCCCGCAGTCCGAGCGCCGCCGACAGCCCCACCGGTCCGGCACCGACCACCACGACCGGATTCACGCGCGTGCGCCCTCGGTCAGCATCCGGCTGATCTCCCCGAAGGCGCGCAGCCGGCCGACGCCGGTGCCGTCGGTGACGGCCACGACGGCGACCTCCTGCACCGCCGGGTGGGTGCGCAGCACCGCTTCCACCTCCGGCGGGGAGACGGTGATCCCGCCGACCATCTCCATGTCGTCGGCGCGGCCCAGGTGCCGGTAGGCGCCGTCCGGTTCGCGTACGGCCCGGTCGTGCGTGGCGAGCCAGCCGCCCACCAGGGTGCGGGCCGTCTCCTCGGGCCGGTTGAGGTAGCCGGGGGTGACCGTCGGTCCGCGCACCCACAGTTCGCCCTCGGTGCCGTCCGGGACCGGCCGGCCCGCGCGGTCGCGCAGCTCCACCTCGAAGCCGGGCACGGGCCGCCCGGCGGTGCCCGGGTGGTTGTGCTCGAAGCCGTTGCCGCAGAAGGCGTGACCGGCCTCGGTGGAGCCGATCTGCTCAAGCACCGGCGCCCCGAGCAGCTCGGTGACCTGCCTGCCGAGTTCCTCCGGCAGCCCCTCGCCGGCCGACACCGCGGCCCGTACGGACGCGAAGCAGGCCCCGTGCCCGCTGCCGCGGTCGGACACCAGCGCGGCGAAGGCGGAGGGCCCCGAGTACAGCACTGTCACCCGGTGCCGGGCGACCAGTTCGTCGACGGCGGCCGGAGTCGGACGCCGGTCCACCAGCACCGCGGAGGAGCCGGAGAAGAGGGGGAAGACGAAGGCGTTGCCGAAGCCGTAGGCGAAGTACAGCTTCGACACCGACAGGGTGACGTCGTCCCGGGTGATCCGCAGCAAGCGCCGCCCCACGAGGTCGTGATACGTCTTCGGGTCGCCGTGCGTGTGCACCACGCCCTTGGGACGGCCCGTGGTGCCGGAGGTGTACTGCACGTACAGCGGCGCGTGCGCGTCGACCGGGTGGGCGGGGGCCGGGCCGGCGGTGGCGGCGAGCGCGAGGAGCTGGTCGGCGTCGAGCCGTGCCCGGCCGGTGAAGCGGTCCTCCAGACCCGGTCCCGTCACACACAGCACGGCCTCGGTGTCCGCGGTCATGAACGCGTGGTCGGCGGCGGGGAGTTCGGGGTTGACCAGGACGGCGACGGCGCCGAGGCGGGCGGTGGCGAGGAACGCCGTCACCCACGCGATCCCGTCGGGCAGCGCCAGCACCACCCGGTCCCCGGGCCGCACCCCGTGCCCGGCGAGCACCGTCGCCGCCTTCGCCGCCAGCGCGTGCACCTGGCCATGGGTCCAGGAGCGGTGCCCCTGGTGGAAGGCCGGCCGGTCGGTCCAGTCGCGCCAGTCGGCGAGCCCGGCGAGCGGTGCGGCAAGGTTGCCGGGTGCGTCGAAGTCGGCGGGCGTCAGCGTGCTCTGCGGAGTCGTCATCGCACCGGCTCCTCGCTCGCCGTGCGCTCCTGGCGGGCGTCGGCACGGGCCGTGGTGTGCTGCCGCTGCTCACGGATCCGGTCCGCGGTGTGCAGGTGCAGGGCCCGCATCGGGGCCGCGGTCTTCAGCAGCATCTCGTCGTACTCGGCGACCGGATCGGAGTCCAGCACGATCGCGCCCCCGGCGCCCAGTCGCATCATTCCGTCGGCGAGCACGGCCGTCCGGATGACGATGCTGAGATCGGCGCCCCCGCTGCACCCCAGATAGCCGAGGGCACCGGAGTACACGCCCCGGGCCTCCGTCTCCAGGGAGTCGGTGATCTCCAGCGTGCGCAGCTTGGGCGCGCCGGTCATCGAGCCGCCGGGGAAGCAGGCCCGCACGCAGTCCACCGCGTCCGTGCCCTCCCGCAGTCGTCCCTCGACGGTGGACACCAGCTGGTGCACGGTCGCGTACGTCTCCGTGGCCATCAGCCGCGTCACCCGTACCGAGCCGGTCCGGCACACCCGGCCGAGGTCGTTGCGGAGCAGGTCGACGATCATCAGGTTCTCGGCGCGGGTCTTGGCGTCAGCCGCCGGCGCGTCCCGCAGCCGGGCGTCGTCCTCCGGCCCCTCGCCCCGGGGCGCGGTGCCCTTGACGGGCCGGGCCTCGGCGACACCGTCCCGGGTGATCCGCAGGAACCGCTCCGGGGAGGAACCGGCCACGTCGACGTCCCCGAACCGCAGGAACGCCGCGTACGGCGCCGGGTTCACCCGCCGCAGCACCCGGTAGAAGTCGAACGCGTCCGGCGGAGCGGGTAACCGCGCCGCGTTCGTCAGGCATATCTCGTAGCTGGTGCCCTTGCGCAGCTCCCGCAGGCAGGCCTCGACGTCCGCGAGGTAGGTCGCCCGGTCCCGCACCAGCCAGGGCTCGGCGGCCCCGAGATCGGGCTCGGTGGGCGCGGGCAGCGGTGCCGGGCCGGGGTCGGCGGCGACGCAGCTCAGCTGCGCCAGCGCGCTCCCCAGCCAGTCCTCCGCCTCCCGGGCGGCTTGCGGGGTGTCCTCGGCCAGACAGACCGCGTAGGTGAACCGCTTGAGATGGTCCACGGCGACGATCCGGTCCGCGAACAGCCAGCAGGCGTCCGGCACGTCGGAGGCGTGCCGGTTCGGCGACCCGCAGTCGGCCTTCGTCTCGTAGCCGAAGTAGCCGACATAGCCGCCGGTGAAGTCGAACGGCAGCCCCGTCCCGTCCACCCGGCGGCTGGTCAACTGCCGCCTGAGGTAGTCGAAGACGCTCGCGGTGACCTTGCGCGTCGGCCGCCCGGCCCGCTCGATCTCACAGCGGCCGCTGCCGACGTCGTACCGGACGAACTCCGCCAGCGGCCCGCTGTCGTCCCCGAAGAACGAGAACCGCGACAGACCCTCCTCGACCAGGGAACTGTCCAGCCAGAAGGCCCGCGGCGACGCGCCGTACAGCCGCGTGAACGCCGCCTCCGCGTCGACCGCGCCGGAGATGCGCCGGGTGTGCAGCCGGTAGGCCGGCGTGGCGCGGCGCGGGCGGGGGATGGCGGTCATGGGCCGGGGGATCGCCGCCGCGTCCGGCGTGACGGCGGTGTTCTTCGTCCGCGGCTTGCGGGCCCGCTGCGCCGTGAGATTACGGAAGTTGACGAGCATGCGGTAGCCGTACTCGGTCAGCACGGACTCCGGGTGGAACTGCACCCCCCACAGGGGCCGGCTGCGGTGCCTGAGCCCCATCAGCACGCCGTCCTCGGCCCAGGCGGTGGCCTCCAGCGTCTCCGGGAGCGGCTCGTGAACCGCCAGCGAGTGGTAGCGCACGGCGGTGAACCCCTGCGGCAGCCCGCGGAACAGCTCCCGTCCGTCGTGCCGGACCTGGGACAGATGCCCGTGCCGGGGCTGCGGGGCGGGCGCCACGCGGCCCTGCTCCCCGAGCGCGACGCCCTGGTGGCCCAGACAGACGCCCAGCACGGGGATCGTGGACTCGGCGAGCACGGTGGCACTGAGCCCGAAGTCCCGGGGCTCGGCCGGGTGCCAGGGCCCCGGTGACACCACCACATTGTCGAATTCCGCGAGGTACCCCACAAGATCGGGAATTCTGTTCGCGACGTCGTTCACGGCCACGACCGGTTCCTCGCCGTTGACCTCGGCGATCAGCTGGAACAGGTTGTAGGTGTACGAGTCGTAATTGTCGATGAGCAGGGTCTTCACCCGCCCACCTCCCTTTTTCCGTGCCGGACCTACGCGGTCCGTCTTTTGTTCCGTCCGCGCAACGCCTGGAGCGCCGGATACAGCCATCTCTTGGAGAAACGCTGGAGCCGTTGCATGAGAATCCAGGTGACGAGGGCCGTCACACACAGGCACAACAGCAGTGTGCGGACGAGCGGATCGAGTCCGCCGAGATAGGGAATGACGAGCAAATTGAACAGGGGAACAGTGGAAAAACGGCACTCATGTTGATGAACCAGAGTTTCCCTTTCGGTGGCGCGGCAGGTGCCTTCGGCGCGGCGGTCTGAGAGTCGAACCACACCTCGCTGGCGAAGCGATAGACCACATGCCACTCCGCCTCTCGGTCGACAAGAACGCCACCCCCAGGAAGCCCGACTGCTGGGCGCCGACGGCCGGCAGCGCCCACCCCCACGAGTGGAAGTCGGCCTCACGGCCCGGCACCACGTGATAGGCCACGGTGACGGGATTGCTGCTCACGCCACATGGTACGCAGGATCTCCACACGGCGTTCAATTTTCAATGACGGTTTTTCGAGTGTCCGGAACGTGACTCTTTATCAGTCTTTCGGGCGCCTTGGGTGTGGTGGGGAACCGTACTTGGAGTAACTTCTCCGGAATTCCGTGAAGCGCTTGCCCATTCCGTGATCGAGTCCGCGGAAAGGAAGTCACCACGCACCCGATTTACCAGCGAATGAAAAGCTGCGAGGACCTCACCACTTTCATGGCGCACCATGTCTTCGCGGTGTGGGACCTCATGTCCCTGCAGATGGTCGCCGAAGCACTGGCGTGAGCGGCGGCCCTTGGCCCGTCACGCCCCCGTGGGCTTCTTCAGTGTGTCGTTCGACGGTGACGTGTCCGCTGCCGCCTCCGGGGCCTCTCCGAACCGTGCCAGGGCCAGTGCGCCCGCCACTGCGACGAGGAATCCCAGGACCGCGAGCCAGGCGAGCCCGTCGCGGGTGCGGTCGCCGAGCCAGACCACCCCCACCAGCGCAGGACCGATCGTCTCGCCGATCACCATCCCGGCCGTGGCCGTGGTCACCGAGCCGCGCTGCAACGCCGAGGTGAGCAGCAGGAACGCGGCGCCCCCGCCGAGCACCAGGGCGTACGTCGCCGGATTGCCCAGGAGCCTCACCGGTGCGAGCGAATCGATCAGCCGTACCGCCACCTCGACGACCCCGAACCCGAACCCGGCCCCCAGCCCGAGCGCCAGCGCCCGCCCTCGCCCGGACCACCGCCCGCCCAACAGCCCGAGGGCCAGCACGGCGAGCGCGATCGCGAGCATCGTCCACTTCAGGGCCGTGGGGCCCTGGCGGTTGCCCTCCGCTCCGGACGCGAGCCCCAGCATCGCGAGCCCGGCGCACACCACGCCGACCGCGGCCCACTCCACCCGGCTCAGCCGTACCTGCAGCAGCCGCGCCGCGACCACCCCCGTCACCGCCAGGCTGGACGCCAGGGCCGCCGCGACCGCGTAGATGGGGATCGAGCGCAGTGCCACGATCTGCAGCAGGAATCCCAACCCGTCCAGCGCGAGGCCGGCCAGATACCGCCACTGCCGCAGCGCCCGCAGCAGCAGTGCGGCCTCCCCACCGCCGCCGGTGGTGGCCGCCCGCGCGGCGACCGCCTGCAACACCGTCCCCGTACCGAAACAGACCGCCGCGCCGAGCGCGCACACCATGCCAAAGATCACAAAGGGACTGTAGGGGAGGGGGCTGACAACGGACCGCCCGGGTCCCCACTCTCACCGCTGTACGCCCGCTTCCTGCCCCACGCGGTCCGCTGATCGTCGCTCGCATGGTGGACGCGGGATCTCGGGTCCGCGGCGCGCCCGGTAGGCTGACCGGCGGGCCGTGACTGGCGCGCTGGGATGGGACCGACCATCGGGGAGCGGCCCGCAGTGAGCGATGGAGTGCCGTGCGCCTGGGCCGAACCGTGAACGCTGAACGCAACGTCCGGAGGTCCTCATGCCCGAGCAGCAGCCCCTCTCCACCGAGTCCACCGCCTTCCGCGCCGCCCTCGACGTGATCCGCGCCGTGGAGCCGCGGGTGGCCGACGCCATCGGCCAGGAGGTCGCCGACCAGCGCGAGATGCTCAAGCTGATCGCCTCCGAGAACTACGCCTCGCCGGCCACGCTCCTCGCGATGGGCAACTGGTTCAGCGACAAGTACGCCGAGGGCACCGTCGGCCGCCGCTTCTACGCCGGCTGTCGCAACGTCGACACCGTCGAGTCCCTCGCCGCCGAGCACGCCAGGGAACTCTTCGGCGCCCGCCACGCCTACGTCCAGCCACACTCCGGCATCGACGCCAACCTCGTCGCCTTCTGGTCCGTCCTCGCCCAGCGCGTCGAGGCGCCCGCCCTGGAGAAGGCCGGCGTGCGCCAGGTCAACGACCTCACCGAGGCGGACTGGGCCGAACTGCGCAGCGCCTTCGGCAACCAGCGGATGCTCGGCATGTCCCTGGACGCCGGCGGCCACCTCACCCACGGCTTCCGCCCGAACATCTCCGGCAAGATGTTCGACCAGCGTTCCTACGGCACCGACCCGGCGACCGGCCTGATCGACTACGAGGCGCTGCGGGTGTCCGCCCGCGAGTTCAAGCCGCTCATCATCGTCGCCGGCTACTCCGCCTACCCCCGGCTGGTGAACTTCCGGATCATGCGGGAGATCGCCGACGAGGTCGGGGCGACCCTCATGGTCGACATGGCGCACTTCGCCGGCCTGGTCGCGGGCAAGGTGCTGACCGGCGACTTCGACCCGGTCCCGCACGCCCAGATCGTCACCACCACCACCCACAAGTCGCTGCGCGGTCCGCGCGGCGGCATGGTCCTGTGCGACGACTCCCTCAAGGACCAGGTCGACCGCGGCTGCCCGATGGTCCTCGGCGGCCCGCTCCCGCACGTCATGGCCGCCAAGGCCGTCGCCCTCGCCGAGGCACGGCAGCCCGCCTTCCAGGACTACGCCCAGCGCATCGTCGACAACTCCCGGGCGCTGGCGGAAGGCCTGATGCGGCGCGGCGCCACCCTCGTCACCGGGGGCACCGACAACCACCTCAACCTGATCGACGTCGCCTCCTCCTACGGCCTCACCGGCCGCCAGGCCGAGGCCGCGCTCCTCGAGTCCGGCATCGTCACCAACCGCAACGCCATCCCCGCCGACCCGAACGGTGCCTGGTACACCTCCGGTATCCGCATCGGTACGCCGGCGCTGACCACGCGCGGTCTGGGCACCGCCGAGATGGACGAGGTCGCGGGCCTCATCGATCGGGTCCTGACCACCACGGAGTCCGGCACGACCAAGTCGGGCGCCCCCTCCAAGGCCCAGCACGTGCTCGACCCGAAGATCGCGGACGAGATCTCCCGCCGCGCCACCGACCTCGTGGCCGGCTTCCCGCTGTACCCGGAGATCGACCTGGGCTGACCGCTGCCCACTCTTGAGTCGTCAAGGATCCACGGCTCCCGAAGATCGGCTCTCAGAGGTCGATGAGCTCCTGTCGTGGCCCCTCCCGCGGCGGTCCGGCTCCGTGCCGGCCCGCCGCGCGGCGTATCAGCAGCGTCCCGCCTGCCCCGATCGCGCACCCCAGGGCCATCCCCGGCACCGCCCACCAGACGCCGTCCCGGCCGCCTCTCCCCTGATCGGCGCCGGCCATCCCGTCACCCCGTCCGCTCAGCACCTTCGCCTGCTCAAGCTGCGTGAACACGGAGCGTGGCGCCCGGTGCCAGCGGATGTCGTCGTCCAGCACGGCCGGTGCGGGATCGCTGCGTATCCAGGGGGTGCCGTCCGGTCCGACGAGCAGTTGGTCCTGTCGCTCCACGGCCACGTCCGCCCCTGGCGCCCGGTCGGTCTGCGGCCAGCCCCCCACCCCCGAGAGCCCCCAGACCACCGTGAAGACCACCGGCGGATACCGCCCCTCGGCCCAGGCCTCCGGTACACGCTCGCTCCTCTGGTAGGTCGGCTGCAGCAATGCCGAGAGGCGGGCGAAGGACGGCTGACCGGACCGCAGCACCGTCGTCCGTCCTGTGCCACCCGCGACGATCATCGCCACGTCCGGAGCCTGCACGGCTGCCGCCGGCTCCGCCTCCACCACGGTGAGCGACACCGCTACCGCCAACGCCCCTGCCAGAACCGCCAGTTCACGAGCCCCGCCGGTCCACCCGCGCATCCGTCCTCCCACCGTCGGATCCTCCGCGGCCCGACCCGAGCCGCCCGTCACTTCTGGTACACCGCCCGAGCCACTCCCACCCTTCGCGAACTACGTGGCGGAGGGCCCGTGCGGCCCGGACAGCCCGGCCTGCCCCGACGCACCGGACACCTGTGACGACCGCCCCTCGATCGACTTCCCCGACGGTCGCACCTCGCGGGTGAAGCGGTTGCCCTCCGCCGTGGGCCCGCACCAGCTCCGCGTACGCCTCCGGCTCTCCGGCGCGCACCCGCGCGATCATCGCGGCCTCATCGACGATGCGGCCCCACCCTCCCGCGTTCTCACACCCTTGTCACACCGCCAAGGACGGATCGGTTCCCACCTGTTTCCCGCCGGTTCCGGATCGGCTCGACAGACCTGAGAGAATGGTGGACATGGCCTCTGATCGACCCCGCGTGCTCTCCGGAATCCAGCCCACCGCAGGCTCGTTCCACCTCGGCAACTACCTCGGCGCCGTCCGTCAGTGGGTGGCGCTGCAGGAGACCCACGACGCGTTCTACACGGTCGTCGACCTGCACGCGATCACGATCCCGCAGGACCCCGCCGACCTGCGGGCCAACACCCGGCTCGCCGCCGCCCAGCTCCTCGCGGCCGGCCTCGACCCCGATCGCTGCACGCTCTTCGTCCAGAGCCACGTCCCCGAGCACGCCCAGCTGGCCTGGGTCATGAACTGCCTCACCGGCTTCGGCGAGGCGAGCCGCATGACCCAGTTCAAGGACAAGTCCGCCAAGCAGGGCGCCGACCGCGCCTCCGTCGGCCTGTTCACCTACCCCATCCTGCAGGTCGCCGACATCCTGCTGTACCAGGCGCACGAGGTGCCGGTCGGCGAGGACCAGCGTCAGCACGTCGAGCTGACCCGTGACCTCGCCACGCGGTTCAACGGCCGCTTCGGCGAGACCTTCACGGTCCCGAAGCCGTACATCCTCAAGGAGACGGCGAAGATCTACGACCTGCAGGACCCGACGGTCAAGATGAGCAAGTCGGCGTCCACGCCGAAGGGCCTCATCAACCTCCTCGACGACCCCAAGGCCACCGCCAAGAAGGTCAAGAGCGCGGTCACCGACACCGACACCGTCATCCGCTACGACGCCGAGAAGAAGCCGGGCGTCAGCAACCTGCTCACCATCTACTCCACCCTCACCGGCCAGCCGATCGCCGAGCTGGAGCAGGCGTACGAGGGCAAGATGTACGGCGCGCTCAAGACGGACCTCGCCGAGGTCATGGTCGAGTTCGTGACGCCCTTCAAGGAGCGCACCCAGCAGTACCTGGACGATCCGGAGACCCTGGACGCGATCCTCGCCAAGGGCGCCGAGAAGGCGCGCGCCGTCGCCGCGGAGACCCTTGCGCAGACGTACGACAAGGTGGGCTTCCTGCCCGCCAAGCACTGACGGGCACCGCCGCACCGACAGACCACCGGGCAGAGCGCCGCACATCACTACCCTTGCGCCTGCCCACAACTCAGCCGTGGCCGTACAGTCGATAGCCGGACGGCTGAGAACAAATCCGTCACGACGACAGGAGACGACGTGGGGACCGTAACGATCGGCGTGTCGATCGCGGTCCCGGAGCCACACGGCAGCCAGCTCCAGCAGCTGCGCGCGGGCTTCGGCGACGCCGCTGCTCACGGCATCCCCACGCACGTCACCCTGCTGCCGCCGACCGAGATCGACGGCGACGCGCTGCCGGCCGTCGAGGCGCATCTGACCCAGGTCGCCGCGGCCGGCCGGCCGTTCCCGATGCGGCTGTCCGGCACCGGGACCTTCCGGCCCCTGTCGCCGGTCGTGTACGTGCGCGTGGCCGAGGGCGCCGAGGCGTGCACCTGGCTGCAGAAGCAGGTCCGCGACGCCTCCGGCCCCGTCCCGCGCGAACTGCAGTTCCCCTACCACCCGCACGTCACCGTCGCGCACGGCATCGACGAGGCGGCCATGGACCGCGCCTTCGAGGAACTCGCCGACTACGACGCCGACTGGCCCTGCACCGGCTTCGCCCTCTACGAGCAGGGCGCGGACGGCATATGGCGCAAGATCCGCGAGTTCGCCTTCGGCGGATCCGTGGTGCCCCCGCAGGCGGGACACATGGAGCGGGGCACCATCAGCAGCCGCTAGGGCCCCAGGTCGCCCAGGCGTCACACCGGCAGTCGGCGGAACACCGCGCGCGGGACGTGCCGCAGTGCCGCCATCACCACCCGCAGGGTGCCGGGCACCCAGACCGTCTCCGAGCGGCGGCGCAGGCCCAGTTCCACGGCCGTCGCGACCGCCTGAGGGGTCGTCGCCCCGGGGCGTACGACCATCACGTGCACGCCCGTGCCGTGCAGTGCGTCGCCCAGGCCCTGGGCGAAGGCGTCCAGGCCGGCCTTGCTGGAGCCGTAGATGAAGTCGCGGCGGCGCGCCCGTTCCCCGGCGACGGAGGACAGCACGACCAGCGAGCCGTGGCCCTGCGCCTGCAACGCGCGGGCGGTGACCAGACCCGCCGACACCGCGCCCGTGTAGTTGGTCTGCGCGATTCGCACCGCGGCCGCCGGGTCGCGCTCGTCGCGCGCCTGGTCACCGTGGAGGCCGAAGGCGAGCAGCACCATGTCGACGTCGCTCTCGGCGAACACCTTGCCCAGGGCCGCCTCGTGGGAGTCGGTGTCCAGCGCGTCGAAGGCGACGGTGTGCACGTCCGCGCCGAGCCCCCGCAGGTCCTCCGCGGCCCGCTCCAGGGCGGGCGAGGGGCGTCCCGCGAGCCACACCGTGCGCGTGCGGCGGGCGATCAGCCGGCGGGCGGTGGCGAGGGCGATCTCGGACGTACCGCCGAGGACGAGCAGGGACTGGGGCAGGCCGGGGGTGTCCTTCACGACAGCAGCTCCTAGGTGAGGCATGCCGGTGACCGTATCGCGCTTATATGGGCGATTCGTTACTAAACGTCAGCCCGCATCCCTGGAACGGGTGACACGCCACGAACCCGCCCTTTCGGGGTACTCGCACATGGGGCTTGTCACCTGGGGGAGAGTCGGATCATGGACTGGCTGAAAAGGCTTCCCGTCGTCGGGCCGCTCGTGGTGCGGCTGATGGCCACGCACGCGTGGCGGTCGTTCGAGCGCCTGGACCGGGTGAAGTGGGCCAGGCTGGCCGCGGCGATGACGTTCACCAGCTTCGTCGCGCTGTTCCCGCTGCTCACCGTGGCCGCCTCGATCGCCGCCGCGCTGCTCAGCAAGCAGCAGCAGGCCGATCTGCAGCACAAGATCGCCCAGCAGGTCCCCGGCATCTCCAACCAGCTCGACATCAACACCCTGGTGCAGAACGCGGGCACCGTGGGCCTCATCGCCGGCGCCGCGCTGGTCTTCACCGGCGTGGGCTGGGCGGGCTCGACGCGCGAGTGCCTGCGCGCGGTGTGGGAGCTGCCCGACGAGGAGGAGAACCCCCTCCTGCGCAAGGCCAAGGACCTCGGCATCCTCGTCGGCCTCGGCGGCGCCGTCCTCGTCACGATCGCCGTCTCCACCGTCGCCTCCGCGATGGTCGGCTGGATCACCCAGCGGGTCGGCATCGAGAAGGGCGGCTGGGGCGGGCTCCTGCTGTACGTCGCCGCGTTCGCCGTCGCCGTCCTGGCCGACTTCCTGCTGCTCCTGTACGTCCTCACCCTGCTGCCCGGGGTCGAGCCGCCGCGCCGCCGTCTGGTCGTCGCGGCGCTGACCGGCGCGGTCGGCTTCGAGCTGTTGAAGACGCTGCTCAGCGGCTATATGCAGGGGGTCGCCGCGAAGAGCATGTACGGCGCCTTCGGGGTCCCCGTCGCCCTGCTGCTGTGGATCAACTTCACCTCGAAGCTCGTCCTGTTCTGCGCCGCCTGGACGGCGACGCAGAGCAAGCAGCAGGAACTGCGCGAGGAGGAGCGCGAGGAACGGGCGGGCGTGGTGCGCAAGGTCAGGGACGAGGACGACGACGTACCAGGTCGGGCAGCGGCCAGCGGCGGTTGACCAGGAACGCGCCGCCCGCGAGCAGCACCAGCACCCCACCGGTGATCGCGAACGCGACCCCCATGCCACCCGAGCGGCGCGCGGCCGAGGCCTTCGCCACGGGCGTGCCCGAGGGGGCGCCCGCGCCGCCGGCCTGTCCCTCCGAGGTGCCCGCCCCTTGCTGTGCGCTGGCCTGGGCGCTCCTGGGCGGCACCAGCTCGCCCACCGAGCGGGCCTTTCCGGCCGCCTGGAAGCCCCAGTCGAAGAGCTTGGCGGTCTCCTTGTAGACCTCGTTGTGCTCGTTCTTCTCCGGGTGCATCACCGTCACCAGCAGCACCCGGCCGTTGCGCTCGGCGACTCCGGTGAAGGTCGCGCCCGCGTTCGTCGTGTTGCCGTTCTTGACGCCCGCGATGCCCTGGTAGACGGAGACGTCGAAGTCGCCGGCCAGCAGACGGTTGGTGTTCTGGATCTCGAAGGACTTGCGGACCGTCTTGCCCTTCTCCTTCTTCGTCTCGCCGGGGAACTGGGTGCGCACCGTCGAGCAGTACTCGCGGAAGTCCTTCTTCTGCAGACCGGAGCGCGCGAACAGCGTCAGGTCGTACGCCGAGGAGACCTGCTCCGGGGCGTCGTAGCCGTCGGGCGTCACCACATGCGTGTCGAGGGCCTGGAGCTCCTCGGCGTGCTGGTTCATCTCCTTGACGGTGTTGTCCACGCCGCCGTTCATCGCCGACAGCACGTGCACGGCGTCGTTGCCGGAGCGCAGGAAGACGCCGAGCCACAGGTCGTGGACGGTGTACGTCTCGCCCTCCTTTATGCCGACCATGCTGGAGCCGGCGCCCATCCCGGCCAGGTCGGCGGGCACCACCTTGTGCGTCTGGCTGCTCGGGAACTTCGGCAGCACGGTGTCCGCGAACAGCATCTTCATGGTGCTCGCCGGAGGCAGCCGCCAGTGCGCGTTGTGCGCGGCGAGCACCTCACCGGACTCGGCGTCGGCGACGATCCAGGAGCGCGCGGTGATGCCCTTCGGCAGCACCGGGGCGCCGCTGCCCAGGTCGACCTGCGTCCCCGGCTGCCCGAGGCGGGCGCCGCCCACGCGCGACATGTTCGCCGGGGGACTGGCCGACGGGCTGGGGGACGGACTCGGGGCCGCGAGGGCGACGGGCGCGGTCAGCGCGAGCGACGACAGGGCGGCGGAGGTGACCAGCAGGGATCGCCTGGCGGTCTTCTTGGGTGCGGGCACGGACGAGAACGTACAGGGCACGGGACGCGAAGTCCCACCTCCCACCCCACCCCGGGCACGGGACCACCGGGGCGCCGGAGATACTGGACCCATGAAGCTCAGCCGCCCGGTCTCCTGGTTCCTGCTCGTCTTCGGAGTGTGGAGCTGGGTCATCTGGGTCACTTTCGTCAAGAACCTTGTCAAGGACAGCAGCGGGCTCGCGTTCGACAACGGGCACCCGACGGCGTACTTCTGGGTGCACCTGACGCTCGCCGTCGTCTCCTTCGTATTGGGGACGGTCATCGGCGGCATCGGGTTGCGTGGACTGCGCGCTTTGCGCCGCACTTCATAACCGGAAGAAAGCCACCAAACCGACACCAGCGTTCCGCGACACGACCCGCACGCCTGCCGGGCACGAGGAACCGTTTGCCGCAGACCTTGTGGACGCGCTGTGAAACATGGCTGAAACCCCTTGCGGTAACTTCTTTCTCAACTCGACAAATCCCTCTTCCCCCGGTTGAAACCTCTGTGATTAGGTGAGCCGCGCCACCAGGGGAGTGGCATGTGTGGGGTGGGGCCCGCTGAGGCCCGGAGAGAGGCAAACCGATGCGTTCGGTGCGCATGCGGATTCTCGCGACGCTGCTCGTACTGGCGGGTGTGGGAGTCGGCGGCTGGCAGCTGATGCCGTCGCAACAGAGCACGGACAAGACCATCAGGGTCGGAAGCACGGACGCCGTCACGGCGCTCGACCCGGCCGGAGCCTACGACGCGGGGTCCTGGGCGCTGTTCAGCAACGTCTTCCAGTCGCTGCTGACCTTCGAGCCGGGCGGCACGGTGCCGGTCCCGGACGCGGCCCAGAGCTGCGACTTCGTGGGCGGCCAACTGACCACGTACCGCTGCACGTTGCGCGCGGGCCTCACGTTCCCGAGCGGTCGCGGCATGACCGCCGACGACGTCAAGTACTCCTTCGACCGGGTCAAGGCGATCAAGTCCGACGTCGGTCCGGCCTCCCTGCTGAGCACGCTGCGTTCGGTGGACGCGAACGGCCTGACGGTCACCTTCCACCTGTCCTCGCCGGACGCCACCTTCCCGTTCAAGGTGGCCACCGGGGCCGGCTCGATCGTCGACAGCCAGAAGTACCCGAGGAACGGCCTGCGCACGGACAGCGGCGCCGACGGCACCGGACCGTACGAGCTGACCTCGTACACCAAGGGCAAGAAGGCGGTCCTCACCCCCAACGGCCACTACAAGGGGGCCCTGAAGAACACCGGCCGGCCCGTCGACCTCGTCTACTACACCAACGCGGACGCCCTGGAGAAGGCCTGGCAGGGGAAGGACGTCGACGTCGCCACCCGCCAGCTGCCCCCCAAGGTGCTGTCCGGGCTGTCGCCGAGCGACCCGAAGCAGCGGGTCTCCGAGTCCGACAGCTCCGAGACCCGCAACCTCTACCTCAACATCCGCGCGAGCTCGCCCCTGCACAACGTCCTGGTCCGCCGCGCCATGGCCTGGCTGATCAACCGCGAGCGACTGGCCGCGACCGTGTACCAGGGCACCGTCGACCCGCTGTACTCGCTGATCCCGACCGGCATCACCGGCCACACCACGTCCTTCTTCGACGCCTACCCCAAGCCGGACGCCAAGGCGGCGCAGGCCCTGCTCAGCTCGGCCGGCGTGAAGGTGCCCGTACGTTTCACCTACGGCTACGCCCTCAACCGCGGCTCCTCCCAGCAGGAGGCCGAGGCGATCAAGCAGCAGCTCGAGGGGAGCGGCCTGTTCAAGGTCACCCTCAAGGGCTACGAGTGGACCTCCTTCCAGCAGCACTGGGCGACCGGCAAGCTCGACGCGTACGCCGTCGGCTGGGTGGCCGACTACCCCGACCCGGACACCTTCGGCGCCCCGCTCGTCGGCAGCCAGGGCACCATGAACACCGGCTACAGCAGCCGGGCCGTCGACCAGTTGATCCAGAGCAGCCAGCAGTACGCCGACCGCGGCGACGCCACCTCCGACTTCAGCGCGCTGCAGCAGGACGTCGCCCGGGACGTGCCGGTGATCCCGCTGTGGCAGGGCAAGGAGTACGTGCTCAGCAGCGAGGACGTCGGCGGCAGCCAGTACGTGGACGACGGAACGGGCGTGTTCCGGCTGTGGAGCCTCAACTGGATCTGACGCGATCTCGCGCTGGTGACATTCGCCCCCGGGAAGCAGGGCATCCTACCGACGCAGGACGATGTGGCGGAGGTGTGCGCGGGGTGAGGAGCAACCGTGTTGAGACGCAACTCCTTCCGGCTGCCCCGGCACCCGGCCTCCGTCGGCCTGGCCCGGCGCCGGGTGCGGGACCATCTCGCCGACTGGGGACACGGACCGGACGATCCGGCGCTGGCCGACGCGATGCTGCTGGTGTCCGAGCTGGCCACCAACGTCGTACGCCACGGGCCGCTGCTGGAGCGTGAGTTCGAGGTCGCGGTGACCGCGCTCGCCGACGGGTCCTGCCTCATCGAGGTGTCCGACGAGGGCCAACTCGAGCCCCGGCTACGGGTCGTGGGGCAGGGCGCGGAGACCGGCCGCGGACTGCACCTGGTCGAACACGTCGCGGCGGCCTGGGGCGTGTGGAGCGGAGGACGGCACGGCAAGACGGTGTGGGCGCTGGTCCTGGCCAGCACCTGACGACGGTACGGCGCCGGCACCTGCGGCCGCTCAGGACGCCCCGGCCGGCGCCCGGGCCGGCAGCGTGACCGTCACCGCGAGCCCCTCGCCCGGCGCCGTACACACCGCCACCTCCCCGCCGTGCGCCCGTACGACACCCTGCACGATCGCCAGCCCCAGCCCGCTGCCCGCGCCCCCGCCGGCCCGGAAGAACCGGTCGAAGACCCGCGCCGCGTCCTCCTCACCGAGCCCCGGCCCCTCGTCCGCGACACACAGCCGTACGACCCCGTCCGCCCGCTCCACCCCGAGCCGCACCGGCACCTCGGCCGGCGTGTGGGTGCGGACGTTGCCCAGCAGGTTGCCCAGCACCTGTCTCAGGCCCGACTCGTCCGCGCGCACCAGCAGCGAGCCCTGAGCCACCACCTCGATGGGCCGGTCCGGCTGCTGCACCCGCAGGTCCTCGGCCGCGTCCCGCACCAGACGGCTCACGTCGACGTTGCGCAGGCGCAGCTCGGGCTGCTGGTCCAGGCGGGCCAGCATGAGCAGCTCGTCGACCAGGCGCCCCATGCGGTCGGTCTCCGCCAGCACCCGCTCCCAGGCCCGCTTGCGCTCGTCCGGATCGCTCAGCATGCCCTTGTCGTACAGCTGGAGATAGCCGCGTATCGCGGACAGCGGGGTGCGCAGCTCGTGCGAGGCGTCGGCGACGAACCGGCGCAGCTGGGCCGAGCTGTGCTCGCGCGTGCGGTGCGCCGACTCGACCTGGTGCAGCATGGAGTTGAGGGCGAGGCGCAGCTGCTCGACCTCCTGCGTCGGATGTTCGCTGGAGGGCACGCGCCGGGTCAGGTCGCCCTCGGCGATCGCCGACGACGTCTCCACCATGTCCTCCAGCGGCCGCATCCGGCGCCGGACGCTGAACATCGTCAGACAGCACAGCAGCGCCAGCAGCAGTGTCCCGACCGCCAGGTCGAGCTTGAGGGCCTTGCCGATGCCCCGGTGCAGGGCCTCCGTCGAGGTGGCGAGCAGTACGTAGGTGCCGTCGGCGAGACGGGTGGCCGTGGCCCGGTAGGTGGCGCCGTTCACGGTGATCTGGTGCGGTGCGGAGTCCTTCACCAGGGCCCGCGGATCGGGTACGGCGGCGGCCAGGGCGCGCTGGGCGGTGGTGGGGTGGACGCCGAAGACGCTCAGGGGCCGGGAGCGGGCGTCGACCGCGGTGTAGATGGAGTCCGGTCGCGGCTGCTCGTCGGTGCCGACGAGCCGGTCCCGGGCGAAGGCGAGGGCGCCCAGCGAGTCCACCTGCCGCATGGTGAGCTGCGAACTGCCCAGCGAGTCGCGCATCTTGGTCAGCCCGGTGTCGATCTGGCCGATCAGATAGTGCCGCATGCCCACCAGGCTGACCGCGGTCGCCGCGACGATCCCGATCGCCAGCAGCGCGACGTTGGCCAGCGTCAGCTTGCCGCGCAGCGAGTGGATGCCGTGATGGTGGCGCAGGGGCCTTTTGACCTTCATGCCAGCCCGTATCCGACGCCACGCCGGGTGGTGATCACCGGCGGTCCCAACGCGTCCAGTTTGCGCCGCAGATAGCTGATGTAGGTCTCCACCACGGTCGACTCGGCGGGGGCGTGCTCGTACTGCCAGACGTGGCGCAGCAGTTGCTCCTTGGGCACGATCCGGCCGCCGTTGCGCACCAGGAAGCGCAGCAGCGCGTACTCGGTGGGGGTGAGCTCGACCGTGCGGCCCGCGCGGTGGACGCTGTAGGTCGCCTCGTCCAGTTCCAGGTCGCCGTAGCGCAGCGGCGGGCGCTGCGGCAGGACGTCCGCCGGGCGGGTGCGGCGCAGGACCGCCGTGACCCGGGCGATGACCTCGTCGATGTTGAACGGCTTGGTGATGTAGTCGTCGCCGAAGCCCAGCGCGCCGACGATCTCGGCGGGCGAGTCCCGCGCGGTGAGGAAGACGAGCGCCAGGTCGGGCCGCTCGGCGCGCAGTTCGCGGCCCAGCACACGGCCGTCCCCGTCCGGGAGCATCACGTCGAGCAGCGCCGCGTCCGGCCGGGTGCGCTGGACGAGCGCACGGGCCTCGCGGACGGTGCCCGCGGTCATCACCTCGAAGCGGTGGTAACGCAGGGCGATGGCGAGAACGTCCGCGATGCTCGGCTCGTCCTCCACCACCAGCACGGTGCCTTCAGCCGTCGTCATGCCCCCAGTATCGGGCGGGCCACCGACAGTCGGGCCGGATCCTGTCCTTGGAGTTCCTTGAGAGTCATGGCGCGTTCGCACCACGCGCGCGTGGTGGCGCCAATCCTGTTCCCAGGACCTGGGGGGACCAACCGACGACCGACTAAGGAGCGTTGATCGTGGCGGCATTGGCACGCTGGTGCTACCGGCACCGGCTGGTGGTCCTGTTGCTGTGGGTGGGGGCACTGTTCGGCCTGGGCTTCTCGGCCTCGGCGGCGGGGACGAACTACGCGAACGTCTTCTCCCTCCCCGACACGGACTCCAAGAGCGCGTACGACCTCATGCAGAAGGCCTTCCCGGCCACCTCGGGCGACACGGACACCGTCGTGTGGAAGGTCGACGGCGGCTCGGTGCGGGACCAGGCGGTCCAGGACCGGATCCGGCCCGCCCTCGACAGGATCGCCGCCATGGACGGCGTGGGCGCGGTCACCAGCCCCTACGCCGGCCCGCGCGGGGCGGCCCAGATCAGCCGCGACGGCACCGTCGCGTACGCCCAGCTGACCTTCACCAAGCGGGCCAACGAGGTGCCCAAGAACCTCGTCCAGAACGTCGTCGACACCGCGCAGGGCGCACGCGGGGCGGGAGTGCACGTCGAGTTGGGCGGCCAGGCCATCCAGCGCATCCAGTCGCCGCCGCAGGGTCTGTCGGAGATGGTCGGCATCGTCGCCGCGGCCGTGGTGCTCTTCCTGGCCTTCGGCTCGTTCTTCGCGATGATGCTGCCGATCGCCATCGCGGTCTTCGGCGTCGGCATGGGCCTGTTCTCCACCCAGTTGCTGAGCCACGCCACCGACATCCCCGACATCGCCCCGCTGCTCGCCTCCCTGATCGGCCTCGGCGTGGGCATCGACTACGCCCTGTTCATCGTCACCCGGCACCGACGCGGCATCCTGCGGGGCATGGCGCCCGAGGAGTCGGCGGTCACCGCCCTCAACACCTCCGGCCGGGCGGTGCTGTTCGCGGGCGGCACGGTCTGCATCGCGCTCGCCGGCATGCTCGTGACCCGGCTGCGCTTCCTGGACGGCGTGGTCGTCGGCACGTCCCTGACGGTGGTGCTCAGCGTGCTGGCCGCCACGACCCTCCTGCCGGCCCTGCTCGGCTTCCTGGGCCCGCGGGTACTCAGCCGGCGCCAGCGCCGCAGGCTCGCCGCCGAGGGACCCGAGCCGGAGCGGGCGAGCGGTCTCGCCGCGCGCTGGTCGGCGAACGTGCAGCGGCGTCCCCGGCGGATCGCCGCACTCGCCCTGGTCGTCATGGCCGTCCTCGCCGTCCCGGTGCTGTCGCTGCGTCTCGGCGCCACCGACCAGGGCAACGACGACGCGTCCACGACCACCCGCAAGGCGTACGACCTGCTCGCCGAGGGCTTCGGCCCCGGCTTCAACGGCCCCCTCCAGGTGGTCACCCAGAGCGGCGACACCGCCACCCTGGTCAAGGGCATCGAGTCGACGCCCGGTGTCGCCCGCGTGGCCGCCCTCCCGCCCGCGAAGGGCGTGACGGTCATCCAGGTCGTACCGACGACGTCGCCGCAGTCGAAGCAGACCGACGACCTCATCGACACCCTGCGCGACAAGGTGATCCCGCGCGCGGGCGCCACGGCACACGTGGGCGGGGTGACGGCGGTGTCCAAGGACTTCGCCTCGGTGACCGGCAACCGCCTGCCCCTCTTCATCGCGACGATCATCGGCCTCGGTTTCCTGCTGCTCCTGGTGGCCTTCCGCTCCCTGGTCGTCCCGCTGACGGCGGCCCTGATGAACCTGATCGCCGCGGCGGCCTCCTTCGGCGTGCTGGTCGCGATCTTCCAGTGGGGCTGGGGCCTGAGCCTGCTCGGCCTCGGCAAGGAGGGCCCGATCAACGCGTTCCTGCCGGTCATCATGCTGTCGCTGCTCTTCGGGCTCTCGATGGACTACCAGGTGTTCCTGGTGAGCCGCATGCACGAGGAGTGGGTCCACACCCGCGACAACGCGCGCGCCGTGCGGGTCGGCCTGGCGGAGACCAGCCGGGTGATCAACTCGGCCGCGCTCATCATGGTCTGCGTCTTCATGGCGTTCGTCCTGAGCGGCGACTCGGGCGCGGCGATGGCGGGCGTGGGCCTGGCCGCCGCCGTGGCGCTGGACGCGTTCATCCTGCGGACGGCACTGGTGCCGGCGGCGATGCATCTGCTCGGGAAGTCCAACTGGTGGCTCCCGGGCTGGCTGGAGAAGCGGCTGCCGCATCTCGCGGTCGAGCCGAAGGAGGAGGCGCCGGAGTCACCGGCGACCGGGGAGGGCCCCGCCTCGGTGATCCACGGCTTCATCCGCACGGCCGACGGCGACCCCGTGGAGGGCGCCTCGGTGACGCTGCTGTCGAAGGGCGGTCGTCAACTGGACCGGGTGACGTCCCTGGCGGACGGCTCGTACATCGTGTCGGTACCGGCGCCGGGCGCCTATCTGCTGGCGACGACGGCTCCGTCGTACGGGTCACGGGCGGCGCACGTCGTGGTGACGGAGGGGCCGCTGCTGTACGACGTGGAGCTGGCGGAGGGGCAGGTGGACGCGGTCAACTAGTTCAGGCCAGTCCGGCTTTGAGGAGGCGCTCGACGTCCAGCACGACCTTGCCACCCACGGACTCGGGGAGCGTGACCAGCTCCCCGGGAATGTGGATCCCGTGTTTGACGTAGCCGCGGGCCGTCGGCTCGGCCAGCACGTGGAGGCGCTGGTGCTTGCGGTCGACGATCACGTAGACAGGGATCCGGGCCTCGGCGTAGTAGTTGACCTTGGTCTGCAGGTCTGTTTTCCAGTTGCTGGAGGTGACCTCCATGACCAGGCGGAAGCACGTCGGGTCGTAACAGCTGTTCTCGACCAAGTGATCACGGTAGTCGTCGTCGATCACCGACAGATCTGGGATCGCGTAGTCCTCCGCACCGCTGGGCAGTCAGAGACCGATGCCCGGGAGCGCACGCACGAGACCCAGGCCCAGGAACGGGGTTGCGAACAGCATCAGTGCTTCGGAGTGAGGGCCGTCCGGCGGTGGGCTGACGAGGATCTGGTCTCCGATGATCTCGACGCGGAGGCCCGGAACGCTCTCCATGATGTGGTTCGCCTCGGCGATCTGCGACCATTCCTCGTGCGGCCGCTCGACAGCTGCTGCGGACATCAGGTGCCTCCCATGGGCTGGTGTCCCGAGCATCATCGTAGGCCCGCGGGACGGCAGGTGTCCCGTTCGATCCGCTTCACCCGAAAGTGGATCACCTCGCGTGCCCCTTGCCCCCCGGCTCCGGCAGCACCTTCGTCATCCCCGGCAGGAAGTCCGTGAACAGCTCGTGCACCTCCCGCACCAGCGGCCGGAGCACCCGGAAGCGGGCCAGCGACACGCCACGAGCCGTCAACCGGGCCCCCCTCTCGGCAAGCCGGTAGCTGCGCTCCCGCCCCTGAGTGCGGTCGAAGATCCAGTACAGGACCAGGCCCATCTGGGCGAGCCACATCAACTCGGGCAGGACGTCCCGGAGTTCGTCCGGCACCTTGGTCCCCGTCGCGCCCGCCAGCACCTCGCGGTGGACGGAGATCGCCTCCCCGCGCGCGTGCTCCGACTCCTCGGAGAAGGGGCTGAGCGGACTGTCCGGGTCGGCGGCGTTCTTGAAGAACTGGATCGCGAACTCGTGGTACGGCGCCGCGATGTCCAGCCACGCCTTCAGCACGCCCGCGAGCCGCGCCTCCAGTTCGGTCTCCCGGCCCAGCACCTCCCGGACCGCCACCTGGTGCTCGGCGGCGATGCGGTCGTAGAAGCCCTGGATCAGGTGTTCCTTGCCGGCGAAGTAGTAGTACGCGTTGCCGACCGAGACCCCGGCCTCCTGGGCGATGGCCCGCATGGTCGTCCGGTCGTAGCCCCGCTCCTGGAACAGCCGCATCGCGGTCTCGAGGATCAGCGCACGGGTCTGCTCGGACTTGCTGGGCGCGCCCTCGTCGTGCGGCGGGCTGTCGTTCTTCGCTGACACGCACGAGAGCCTACGGGGTGACCCGCCGGACCCCTCAGGCCTTGAGGCCCGCTCAGGGGCGGCGGCCCAGTTCCGGGCGCTTGGTGTAGTCCGTGAAGCCGATGACGTTGCCCCACGGGTCGGCGATCTCCACGGTCCAGCCGGTGGCCACCGGGAAGGGGGCGTCGAGGGGGACGATGCCCGCCGCGGAGAGGGCGTCGGCCGCCTTCCGGGCGTCGGCCACCTCGATCCACACGCGGGGCGCGGGCCACGGCGGCGGCCGGTGCCCCAGCTCGTCCTCCTGCCGCAGCAGGATCCCGGGCGTCTCCGCCCCGACCTTCAGCAGCGCGATCCCGGCCTCGTCGAGGCGGAAGCCCACGGCGAACCCGGCGCGCTCGTAGAAGTCGACCGCCGCGCCGAGGTCGCCGACGGGCAGCAGGACGTTGTCGAATCCGAGCAGTTCGTACGACTGGTCATCTGACATACCGTCAGAATAGGTGGGAAGGCGGCCGGGACCCGTGATTGGCCGGCCGTGGGCTTCACATGCTGCTGAGCGAGCGGGCGTAGTTGATCTGGCCCATGACCGCCGGGAAGGTGTGCGGACCGAGGGCCGGGATCATCGTCGAGTGGTGCCGGCCCGCGCTGGTCACCGTGACCTGGATGAAGCCGGTGGTCCGCTTCTCCTTCATCAGGAGGAAGAACAACCCGAGGAGGCAGAAGATGAAGAAGATGATCGCGAGCACGATCGCGACCGTCGGGATCTTCTCCTCGGTGTGCGACATGTCGGTGGCGTTCCACACCGCGCCGCGCAGCGGGAGGGTGCCGGCGGGCGTGATGATCTGGTCGCCCATCACCGTGATGTCCCCGATGGCCAGCAGCGGGGCCCCGCCCACGGGGCCAGGAGCGCCCGGCGGGGGGAAGCCGTAGGCCGGCGTGGCGGGCTGCTGCGGGTAGCCGTACGCCGGCTGCTCCGGGCCGGGGTAGCCGTACCCGGGCGGCGGTGTCGTGGGCGGCATGGCGGGCGGCGGTCCGGCCGGCTGGGCGGGCGGCTGCTGCGGGCCCCACTCGCCCGCTCCGCTCTGGTACGGATTCGGCTCGCTCATGCTCTCGTCCCCCGTTTCCCGGCCCGCTCCGATCGGACTGCCGGATCAGCGCCTCATATTGCCAGCCGGGCCTCTCCCGCCGCCACCTGGTCACACACACCGCGGGGCCCTGTTTCCGAAGTGGCGGAAACAGGGCCCCGGATGACGGCGGAAGGTCAGAAACGGCGCGTGATGAGCGCCCGCTTGACTTCCTGGATCGCCTTGGTGACCTCGATGCCACGGGGGCAGGCGTCCGTGCAGTTGAAGGTGGTGCGGCAGCGCCAGACGCCGTCGCGGTCGTTGAGGATCTCCAGGCGCTGCTCGCCCGCCTCGTCACGCGAGTCGAAGATGAAGCGGTGCGCGTTGACGATGGCGGCCGGACCGAAGTACTGGCCGTCGTTCCAGAAGACCGGGCACGACGACGTGCACGCGGCGCACAGGATGCACTTCGTGGTGTCGTCGAAGCGCTCGCGGTCCTGAGCCGACTGCAGCCGCTCGCGCGTGGGCTCGTTCGTGTCCTTCGTGATGAGGAAGGGCATGACGTCCCGGTACGCCTGGAAGAACGGCTCCATGTCGACCACGAGGTCCTTGAGCACCGTCAGGCCCTTGATGGCCTCGACCGTGATCGGCTTCTCGGGGTTGATGTCCTTGATCAGCGTCTTGCAGGCGAGACGGTTCTTGCCGTTGATCCGCATCGCGTCCGAGCCGCAGATGCCGTGGGCGCACGAGCGACGGAAGGTCAGCGTGCCGTCGAGGTCCCACTTGATCTTGTGGAGGGCGTCGAGGACGCGCTCCTTCGGGTCGATCTCCAGCTGGAAGTCTTCCCAGGTCGCCTCGGCCGAGACCTCCGGGTTGAACCGGCGGACGCGCAGCGTGACGGTGATGTACGGGGAGTCGGCGAAGCCGGGCTCGGGGGCCGCGTCCGCCTTCTCCAGGGTCGGAGTTGCCATCAGTACTTACGCTCCATCGGCTGGTAGCGGGTCTGGACGACCGGCTTGTAGTCCAGGCGCACGGTCTCGGTGCCGTCGTCGCCCACCTCGCGGTACGCCATGGTGTGGCGCATGAAGTTGACGTCGTCGCGGTTCGGGTAGTCCTCGCGGTAGTGACCGCCGCGGGACTCCTTGCGGGCCAGCGCGGAGACCGCCATGACCTCGGCCAGCTCCAGCAGGTTACCCAGCTCGACGGCCTCCAGCAGGTCCGTGTTGAACCGCTTGCCCTTGTCCTGGATCGCGACGTTCTTGTAGCGCTCGCGCAGCTCGGCGATCTTCTCGACGGCCGTCTTGATCGTCTGCTCGGTGCGGAACACCATGACGTTGGCGTCCATGGTCTCCTGCAGCTCGCGGCGCAGCACGGACACGCGCTCGGTGCCCGTCGACGACCGCAGCCGCTCGATCTGCGAGACGACGAACTCGGCGGGGTTCTCCGGCAGCTCGACGAAGTCGGCCTTCTGGCTGTACTCCGCCGCCGCGATGCCGGCCCTGCGGCCGAACACGTTGATGTCCAGGAGGGAGTTCGTGCCCAGACGGTTGGCGCCGTGCACCGACACGCAGGCGACCTCACCGGCGGCGTACAGACCCGGGACCACGGTCGTGTTGTCGGAGAGCACCTCGCCCTCGACGTTCGTCGGGATGCCGCCCATCGCGTAGTGCGCGGTGGGCTGGATCGGGATCGGGTCCGTGTACGGCTCGATGCCCAGGTAGGTGCGGGCGAACTCGGTGATGTCGGGCAGCTTGGCGTCCAGCTGCTCCGGCGGGAGGTGCGTGAGGTCCAGGTAGACGTGGTCGCCCTCGGGACCGCAGCCGCGGCCCTCACGGATCTCCGTGTAGATGGAGCGGGAGACGACGTCACGGGACGCGAGGTCCTTCATGACCGGCGCGTACTTCTCCATGAAGCGCTCGCCGTCCTTGTTGCGCAGGATGCCGCCCTCACCGCGGGCGCCCTCCGTCAGCAGGATGCCCATGCGCCAGATGCCGGTCGGGTGGAACTGGAAGAACTCCATGTCCTCCAGCGGCAGCCCGCGCCGGTAGACGGCGGCCTGGCCGTCACCGGTCAGGGTGTGCGCGTTGGACGTCACCTTGAAGAACTTGCCGCAGCCACCGGACGCGTAGATCACGGCCTTCGCCTGGAAGATGTGGATCTCACCCGTCGCCAGCTCGTACGCCACCACACCGGCCGACCGCTTCACACCGTCGACCTCGGTGATCAACTGGTCCAGGACGTAGAACTCGTTGAAGAACTCCACGCCCTCCTTCACACAGTTCTGGTAGAGCGTCTGGAGGATCATGTGGCCGGTGCGGTCGGCCGCGTAGCAGGAGCGGCGGACCGGGGCCTCGCCGTGGTTGCGGGAGTGACCGCCGAAGCGCCTCTGGTCGATCGTGCCGTTCGGGGTGCGGTTGAACGGCAGGCCCATCTTCTCCAGGTCGAGGACCGAGTCGATGGCCTCCTTCGCCAGGATCTCGGCGGCGTCCTGGTCGACCAGGTAGTCACCGCCCTTGACCGTGTCGAAGGTGTGCCACTCCCAGTTGTCCTCTTCCACGTTGGCCAGCGCGGCGGCCATGCCGCCCTGCGCGGCGCCCGTGTGGGAGCGGGTGGGGTAGAGCTTGGTCAGCACGGCGGTGCGGCTGCGCTTCGTCGACTCGATGGCGGCGCGCATACCGGCGCCACCGGCGCCGACGATGACGGTGTCGTACTTGTGGATCTTCATGATTCTCGCAGCCCCGTGCCTAGCGGATGTTCGGGTCGAAGGTGAAGATCACCAGCGTGCCCAGCAGGATGGTGAACACCGTGGCGGTGTAGAGCAGGCCCTTGAGCCACAGCCGGGTGTTCGCGCGCTCCGCGTAGTCGTTGATGACCGTGCGCAGGCCGTTGGCGCCGTGCAGCATCGCGAGCCACAGCATGAGCAGGTCCCAGACCTGCCAGAACGGGCTCGCCCAGCGGCCGGCCACGAAGGCGAAGCCGATCTTCGACACGCCGCCGTCCAGCACGAGCTGGATCAGCAGGTGGCCGAGGACCAGGACGACCAGCACGATGCCGGACAGGCGCATGAACAGCCAGCCGTACATCTCGAAGTTGCCCCGGGTGGACTTCGGGGACTTCTTGGTGCGCTTGCGCGGGGCCTCGATGAGGGGTGCCGGGTTGTCGACGTTGTAGAGGGACCCGCCCTCGACGGGGCCGACGCCGGAAGCGGTGGATTCGGTGGTGGCCATCGGTGTCAGCTCCCGAACAGTTCACGAGCGGCGTGGCCGAGGACGGGGTAGATCGCCCCGAGCATCAGCACGACCCACAGGCCCACGACGGACCAGAGCATCTGCTTCTGGTAGCGCGGGCCCTTCGACCAGAAGTCGACGGCGATGACGCGCAGGCCGTTCAGTGCGTGGAAGAGGATCGCGGCGACGAGGCCGTACTCCAGCACGGCGACGACCGGCGTCTTGTAGGTGGCTACGACCTTGTCGTAGTCCTCGGGGGAGACACGGACGAGAGCGGTGTCCAGCACGTGAACGAACAGGAAGAAGAAGATGAGGACGCCGGTGACTCGGTGAGCCACCCAGGACCACATTCCTTCCCGGCCGCGGTACAGCGTTCCAGCCGGCACGGAAGTCCCTCCGGGAGCGGGGATTGGGGCCGCGCCGGCTTTGCCTGTCGGTCGGGCCCGGCCGGGTACGGTCCACCGGCCCCCAGCATGGTAGCCAGCCGCTGGCTTGATGCTTACGGGGGGCCTACCGGTGTGATCAATGTGGCACGCGTTTGGGTGAGCGTTTGCGGCTTATGGGTGGGGGGTCCTGTTATCGGCCGGGTGCCGGTTCGTTGTGGCTGGTCGCGCTCGCGCGGCGGTAGCCGCACATCGTCACAGCCCCGCGCCCCTCAGTAGGTCCACGAGCCGTTCCTTTGCGAGGCGGCGGAGTTCCTCTGCGGCCACCAGGCGTTCCTCTTCCGGATCGTTTGTCAAACGTGACCGGATGGCTGCCAAGACGTGGTCCAGGACCTCGACCGGGGGGACTCCGTCGACGCAGATCACGAAGGCGTGGCCGAATTTTGTCTCGTATGCGGCTTGTGCGGCTCTCATGGCGGTATGGGCTGCGGTGTACGTACCGTCGGGTAGCGTGGGGAGAGCCTCGGCGGCCAGGGCCTCCGTGAGGTCCGCGGGGCCGAGGTCGTAGGCCGCCTCGTCGGAGGCCGCCAGGAGCGCGGCGAGGTCCGGGTAGGGGCGGTGGTCCGCCACCCGGTGGGCCCAGCGGAGGCAGCGGAGGCAGTCCAGGAGGAGCTTGCGGGCCTCGTCGGCGGGCGCGGTGTTGAAGGCGTCCAGGACGGTGGGCGGCTTGGGTATGGCCGTGCGGCCGGGAAGGTGTGTGGGCGTCACGTGGGTTTCGGCAGGGGAAGCTGTGAGAGGTGTGACGTCACGTTATCGATAGTGGGCGTGACGTGTCCGACGGATGCCCGACTTTCACCCTCAGGGGAGAGTTTCGGAACGCGTGGTGGACCCGTTCGCCCGCCCGAGGATCGTAGGTTGGCGGAGTGAGTCAGCACAGGCGGCGTCGGCGGCCGGCGCGGAACGTGAAGCCAGGGGTCGTGATCGCGGCGGCGGTCGCCGTGACGGTCGGGGCCGGAGTGGGCCTCGGGCTGTGGGCCTCCGGGGGCGACGGCGGCGCCGCCGGCTCCGCGCAGGCGCAGGCGTCCGGCGGCTCGGGCGACTCGTCCACGGCACCGGGCGCCCCCGCGCCGAGTCCCACCCGCTCGTACCCCCTCTCGCAGGCCCCGCGGACGATCCCCGCCGTGCGGTCGCACACCGCGGCGCACGGGCCCGGCTGGCGTCCGGCGCGCGGCGAGCGGGTGGTCGTGGGCGATCCGCGGCTGGCCGACGACGGGAAGCTGATCGCCTCGGAGCTGGGGCTGACGTACGCCGGCCAGAAGAACGACGTGCGGGCCGGGGACCTGCGGCTGACGTTGGGGGGCGGCGCGGGCGCGAACCCGGAGTCGTACACCATGACCGTGAGCGGTGGACGGGTGAGCATCAGCGGGCCCGCCGACTCCGGGGTGTTCTACGGCACGCGCACGCTGAAGCAGGAGGTGCACGGCGGGGGCACGGCGCCCGAAGGGGTCGTACGGGACGAGCCGGCCAAGCCCGTGCGCGGATTCATGCTGGACATCGCGCGCAAGAACTTCACGGCGCGGTGGATCGAGGACCGGGTGAAGGAGCTCGGGGACCTCAAGTTCAACGAGCTGGGGCTGCACTTCTCGGACGACCAGGGGTTCCGGATCGAGTCGAGCACCCATCCCGAGATCGTCTCGGCACAGCACCTGACGAAGGCCGAGGTGCGGCAGATCGTCGCGCTCGCCGCCAGCCGGCACATCACCGTCGTGCCCGAGATCGACTCGCCGGGGCACCTGGGAGCCGTCATCGCAGCCCACCCCGATCTCCAGCTGCGCAACGCGCAGGGAAGCGCCACGCGCGGTGCCGTCGACATCTCCAAGCCCGCCGCCGGGAAGCTCGTCGACGATCTGCTCAACGAGTACGCCGGTCTCTTCCCCGGCGGCCAGTGGAACCTCGGTGGTGACGAGTACCAGGCGCTCACCGTGTCCGACCCGCAGACGTCCTTCCCACAACTGGCCGCCGCCGCGCGGCAGAAGTACGGCTCCGGCGCCACGGTCGCCGACCTGACCACCGGCTGGCTGAACGACCGCGCCAACACCGTCCGCGCCCACAACCGGACGATGCGCGTCTGGAACGACGGCTTCTTCCGGGGCACGTCCGTGCAGCCCGCCAAGGACCTCCAGGTCGGGTACTGGACCGGCAAGGAGTTCGGGGCGCGGCAGCCGGTGGACTATCTGAGCGCGGGCCGGAAGCTGATCAACTACAACGACGAGTACCTGTACTACGTGCTCGGGGAGCCCAACAACTTCGTCTATCCGACCGGGCAGCGCATCTACGAGCAGTGGACCCCGCTCGTCGTGCGCGGCACCACGGCGGTCCCGGCGCGCTACGACGGGCAGATCCTCGGCGGCAGCTTCGCCGTGTGGTGCGACCTCTCGAACTCCCAGACGCAGGACCAGGTCGCGGCCGGCATCCGGATGCCGCTGAGGGCCACGGTCCAGAAGCTGTGGGATCCGGGGCGGCCGGCATTGTCGTGGGCGCAGTTCAAGGCCCTGGCCGACCGGTTGGGGTGACGCTCGTTGGCCGAAAACCTGGCCCTGTGACACTCCCGGGGCGTCGCACGCAGTAAGGGGAAGTGTGGGCTCCGTTAAGGTCGGCGCCCGTGGAGGCGTGCAGAGGGAGGCGTGGATGAGCCTGGTGGAGCTGATCGCTCAGGCCGACGAACGCGGACTGGCCGCCAGTGGGTTGGCTTGTTTGGATCGGTGCCTGCCGTTGCTCGGCGGTGACGACGAGGCGCTGCGGCCCCTGTGGGGGAGCCTCTCGGACGCCGGGGACGCCCGCGAGTGGGGCGAGCTGCTGGAGCAGGTACGGGGCAAACTGACCGGGGCGGACGAGTGTGACGCCTCCGCCGAGGACGAGGCGGCGCTGCTGGCGCGGCGGATGCTGAGTGCCGCGCCGGTGGAGCGGTCGGGCGCGGCGCTGCGGGTGTGGGCCGACGGGTGTTCGGTGGCCGCGCTGCGGATACACCGGCTGCTCGACCCGCTCGCCGACCGGGACTCCTCGGTCGACTCCCGGCGCGAGGGGCTGACGGAGGGGATGTCGCCGTTGGTGGCGGCGGAGCTGCGGCGGCAGGTGACCGTTCTGGAACTGCTGGCCGGGCACGGTCCGGCCGGGCTGCGGCGCGCGCTGGACGTGTCGGTCGAGGGGCGGCGCGTGCTGCGGGCCGTCGTCTCGCGCAGGGCGCGGACGCGGCAAAGGTAGGGCCGGCCCGGGCGCCTCAGTGCAGCAGGCACTTGACGACCGCGTCGCCGTACTCCGTCGTACGGGCGTAGAAGGCGGTGAGATCCTTGTGGGTCGCCGCGAAGAGGGCCCGTAGTTCCGGTTCCACTTCGGGGCCGCCGTAGTCGCTCAGCAGTCGGGCTCTCGCCTGCTGCCACAGCGTCTCGAAGTCCGCCGACGCCAGGAAGGCGTGGACCCGGGCCACCTGCGCCGCCGTGAGCAGCAGGAACGGGGGTACGGCGGTGCCGCCGAGGACCACGTCGGCCGACGGGCCGTAGAGGGCCTGCTGGTCCCGGTAGGTGGCGTCCAGGACCTCCTCGCGGTGCCGGTCCATGCGGACGCGCACGGTGTCCCAGTCGTCCTCGAACAGCCGTTGCAACCAGTTCGCGCTGTTGCGCAGGGCCGGGGGCGGCACCGCGCGGAGATGGAAGTACACGCTCATCAGTGAGAGGAGCGCACGGAACGGGCGAAGCGTCACTCTCGGGCAAACGTCCCAGCTGAGGGCTTCCTGTGAGCGTGCCGGGGTGGAGCTGGGGCGGTCCTGCGCCGGTCCCGGGGAAGCCCGGGATTTCGCGTGACACAGGACACGCCGGCCCCGCTCCTGTGTATGTGACTACCTTCCAGGAGACCAGGCCGAGCGCGGCGGCGAAGCCCGTGCGGTGGGCGGCGGACGCGGTGGCGGTGATGCGGGAGGGCGCGCGGCTGCGCCTCGACTACTCGGCGCAGAGCCTGTGGCGCGTCGACCGGGTGATCGACGAGATGCGCCGGGACGAGGTGCCGTACGCCGCCGTGGAGAAGGCGCTGCGCGGGTTCGGGGCCTACGCGGGCGAGGTGATCGTCCGTCAGGCCGGAGGCGAGTGGTGGGCCAGTGGGGGCGAGCACTGGCTGCGCACCCCGGACGGCCGGCTGTGGGACCCGGTGGACGAGGCCCGGCGCTGCTTCCTCGGGGACGGGTCGCTGCGGTTGCTGTGCCGGGAGGCCATGGCTGCGGCGGCAAAATCGACGCAATAAGAGACGCGAGCGTTCCCAAATGGTGGGACGCGGAGCACGATGGGGGTATGGCTGACAACCGTCGTTGGTGGGCCCTCGTCGTCATCGCGCTCGCCCAGTTGATGGTCGTCCTCGACATGACCATCGTCAACATCGCCCTGCCTTCCGCGCAGACCGCCCTGCACATGTCGGACGGGAACCGGCAGTGGGTCATCACCGCCTACACGCTGGCCTTCGGCGGGCTGCTGCTGCTCGGCGGCCGGGTCTCCGACCTGGTCGGCCGGAAGACCACGTTCGTCATCGGGCTGCTCGGCTTCGCCGCCGCCTCCGCGCTCGGCGGTGCCGCGGCCAACTCCGCGATGCTGTTCGGGGCACGCGCCCTGCAGGGCGTCTTCGCCGCGCTGCTCGCCCCCTCCGCGCTGTCGCTGCTGGCCACGACCTTCACCGACCCGAAGGACCGGGGCAAGGCGTTCGGCATCTTCGGCGCGATCATCGGGGCCGGTGCCGCCGTCGGCCTGCTCGCGGGCGGGTTCCTGACGCAGTACCTGAACTGGCGCTGGTGCCTCTACGTCAACGTCCCCATCGCCCTGGTCGCCTTCTTCGGCGCCCTCGCCCTGCTCGCGCCCGGGGAGCGCCACCCCGACGCCCGCCTGGACGTGCCGGGCGCGCTGCTCGGCTCGGCCGGGATGCTCTCGCTGGTGTACGGCTTCTCCGAGGCGGAGTCGCGGAGTTGGGGCGACGGCCTGGTGCTGACGCTGCTCGGCGCCGGGGTCGTCCTGCTCGCTCTGTTCGGGCTGTGGCAGACGCGGGCGCGGGTGCCGTTGCTGCCGATGTCGGTGGTGAAGGACCGCCAGCGGGTCGGGGCGTTCCTGACCGTGCTGCTGACCACCATCGGCATGTTCGGCGTCTTCCTCTTCCTCACCTACTACATGCAAGGCGTCCTCGGGTACTCGCCGGTCAAGACGGGCGTCGCCTACCTCCCCATCACCGTCGGCATGATCACCGGCTCCACCCAGGTCGCCGCCCGGCTGCTGAACCGGGTGCCGCCGCGGGCCCTGCTGGTGCCCGGGCTGCTGCTCGCGGCGGGCGCGCTGGCGATCATCGCGCAGGTGGGCGTGGAGCCCGCGTACGCCTCGCACATCCTGCCCGCCATGCTGATGCTCGGCCTCGGCATGGGCACGGCGATGATGACGTCCGTGTCGCTGGCCACCGGGGGCGTTGCGCCGCGCGACTCCGGCGCGGCCTCCGCCACCTTCAACACCGCGCAGCAGGTGGGCGGTTCGATCGGTACGGCCCTGCTGAACACCATCGCCGCGACCGTGACCGCCCGCTATCTGACCGCGCACGCGGCACCCGGCGTGAACCGGCGGCTGCTCGCGGCGCGGGCCACCGTGCACGGCTTCAACATCGCCACCTGGTGGGCGATGGGGGCGCTGCTGCTGGCCGCCCTGATCGCCGGCGTGGTCGTGAACGCGGACCGGGCGCCCACCCCGCAGGCCGCGCGGGAGAGGACGCCCGAACCGGTGGACTCGGCCACCTGACGTACGTGATCACTTGATGTAGACGAGGCCGTCCGTCGTGACCGTCGGACGGCCGCTCGTCCCCACCACCACGATCTTCACCGTGTGCTTGGCGCTGCCGGACCAGGTCCTGGTCCAGATCGCCTGGCGGTACTGGGTCGTCGAGGACCTCAGGTCGACCGTTCCCACCTGCACGCCGTCGACGTACACGTACGCCTGGCCCGACGTGGACGCCCGCGACACCACCCAGGCGGCCGAGCGGCCCGTGAAGGTCCAGGTCAGGCTCGCGCCCTGGGAGCCGCTGGAGTACGACGTGCCACCGAGGTAGCCGCTGGACGAACGGGCCGTCCAACTGCCGGACTTCACGGCCGAGGTCTCCTGCAGGATCAACGGCGTGTAGGACGCCGACGCGGTGCGGGTGTTGCCCGCGTAGTCGTACGCCGTCATCGACCAGGTGCTCGCGCTGCCCGAGTTGGCCGTGCGGCTGGAACTGGTCGTGGTCGGGCCGAACGTGGCCGTCGTCGGGGACAGCAGGCTCACCGACTTCAGGGCCGCGTTGTCGGTCGCCTTCCAGGCGAGGGTGACCGGGACGGCGGTGGTGTTGACGGTGCCGGTGCGCAGGGAGATCTTCGGCGCGGTCGAGAAGGCGGGCGCCGTGGTGTCGGCGACGACCGTCAGCGCGGCGCTCGTCGCGGTCTTCCCGGACTGGTGCACGGCCCGTACGGCGACGCTGTGGGTGCCCGCGGCGAGCGCGGCGCCGACCGAGGCGGCCGTACCGGAGGCGGTGGCCGCGACCTTGCCGTCCACCAGCAGCTCGAACCGCGAGATCAGCGAACCCGGCGTGGTCGTCGACCACTTCGCCGTGATCGCGCCCTTGGTGTAGTACGTCGAGCCGGACAGCGCCGCGCCGGAGAGCGAGGTGAGCCTCAGGCCCTGTACCGGCCCGGACGCCCAGGCCCGGACGGTCGGCAGCTGGGCGTACAGGGAGTCGCCCGGGCACTGGGTGTTGTAGCCGTCGCGGTGACCGGAGATCCGGTTGAAGGCGTACGAGCTGCCCGCGGTGAAGCTGGTGCCGAAGGCGTTGGTCTGCGTGGCGCCCGCCTTGAGCTGCACGGTCGTCGCCGGGTCGGCGTCGTACTGGCCGAGCTTCCAGGCGGCGATCCGGGCGACCGACTCCAGCGCGGCGTTCGATGCGCCGGTGGCGGTGTACTCGCCGAGCACCGCGATGCCCGCCGCCTCACGGTTCCAGCCGTAGGTGTGTGCGCCGAGCACCGGGAGGTCGACGCCGCCCTTGCGGCCCTCGAAGATCGTGCCGCACTTGTCGACCAGGAAGTTGTAGCCGATGTCGTTCCAGCCGTTGGTCTGCGTGTGGTACGCGTAGATGCCGCGCACGATCGCCGCGGAGTCGGCGCACGAGTAGTCGTTCGTGCCGTCCGTGTGGTGCACGAACACGGCCTTCACGTCGGCGTTGTACTCCGAGGGATCGGGGCTCAGCGACTCGTCGGCGCCCCAGCCGGCGCGGGAGACGATCGGCGGCTCGGGGACGGTGGACGGCGGCGCGGGCGGGACGCTGACGGACGCGCTCGCCGACGGGGACGAACTCGCGGACGGGGAGGCCGAGTCGCTCGCCGGTGCCGACGCGGAGGTGCTGTCGGTGGGGGAGGCGGTGTCGGACGGCGGGACGGAGTCCGTGGGCGGGGCGGCGGAGTCGCCGGGGGCCGCACCGTCCGTCGGGGACGTGCTGTCGGTCGGGGAGGCGCTGTCCGTCGGGCTCGCCTCGGCCACGTACGCGGCCGGTTCGGTGGCCTTCGTCTCGGCGGCCGTCGCCACGCCGGGGTCGACGAGGTCGACCTGGAGGCCCTTGGGCAGTCCCGCGCTGGTGGATCCGCTCCTGCGGACCACCTGGACCTGGACGCCGTCCGAGGGGCCGACCCACAGCGGCTCGGACGCGCCGCGGGCACGGGCCCCGGCCTCGGGGTCCTCCAGCGGGTCGACGTTCGTCTCGAGGTCGCGCCAGGCGGACCACGCGCCGGTCCGCAGGCTGCGGGTACGCACCTGGGCCGTGCCGTGCAGCCGCTTGGCCGGACCCGTCCAGGAGACACCCAGCAGCGAGAACTGTCTGGTCGCGGTGCGCGGCAGCTCCCGCTCGCCGCTCGCCGTGCCCTTCAGCGCCAGGTCGTAGACCTTCACCGGCCGCTTGGCCCGGCGCCCGGGACCGTGGTCGGCGGACGGGCCGGCGGCGGCGTAGGTCGCCACACCTCCACCGCCCAGCACCACCGCACCGAGCGTCAGCCAGGCCCGGCGCCTGAAACCCACTGGTCTGTATGCACGCGTCCCGCGTGGACTCACTTGTCCCACCCCTAGAAAAAGCCAAGGCAGCCACACCTGTCACACAGGCGGCACCTACACACAGCGTCCAGCCATGGCCAAACGTCACAGGAGTGGCTGTACGCGCCCAGTGACACTTCCGTGACGGGCGGCGCTGAGGACCGTGGAGGCGTGCGCACGGACGGAGGTGGCGCACGGGGCGGGCCCGGCAGGGCCACCTTCGCACGTACGAACGAGGACAGTCGTTGGGCCAGGGACGGGAACCCCGCCGCGCGCAGGCATCCGACGGGGAGCTGGGCGCGGCCGTCGCGCGGGCCCAGGAGGGCGACGAGGCCGCGTTCGCGGTGGCCTACCGGATCGTGCAGCCCGGGCTGCTCGGCTATCTGCGCGGGATCGTCGGCGACGACGCCGAGGACGTGGCGTCCGACGCCTGGCTGGAGATAGCCCGCGACCTCGGGCGGTTCCGGGGTGACGGCGCCGGCTTCCGCGGCTGGACGGCGACCATAGCCCGGCACCGCGCACTGGACCATCTGCGCCGCCAGAAGGTACGGCCCCGGTCGGCGGCGCTCGAACAGGACGTCCTGGACCTGCCCGGGGCGTACAGCACCCACGACCAGGCCCTGGAGGCGCTGTCCACCGAGCACGCCCTGGAGCTGGTGCGCAGCCTGCCCCGCGACCAGGCCGAGGCCGTGCTGCTGCGCGTGGTCGTCGGCCTCGACGGCCCCGCCGCGGCCCGTGTCCTCGGCAAACGCCCCGGAGCGGTCCGCACGGCCGCCCACCGGGGCCTCAAGCGCCTGGCGGCCCTGCTGGCCGGCCCCGGTGTGACGAATGAGGAGCCCCGGACGCTGGGGGAGTCGACATGAACGCCGACGACCGAACGGACGTCTACCACGGCGTGGACGTCGGCGCGGACGCGGTCGGCGGTGGCAACGGCATGGGCGACGGCGGAAGGCCGTCGGACACGGATGGATGCGGACATGGGTGAACGACAGGGCGAGGGCGGTGGCCCCGGTCGTCGGCGCGTGCACCATGGCGGCACCGTGTCCGGGCCGGGACCCCGGCCGGACGGCCCGGACCTGCACGTTTTGCTGGCCGATGCCCTGCGGCCCGGCGCCGTCGACAGCGAGGGCGAGCGGCGGGCCGTGGCCGCCTTCCGTGACGCCCGGGACGCCGGAACGTACCGGGCGCGGACCCGGCGCCGTGACGACTGGCGCCCGCGCGCGCACGCCCGTGTGCGCCGCTCCCTGAAGGCCACGCTCACCCTGTCCCTGGCCGGCCTCACCCTGGGGGGCGTCGCCTTCGCGGCGATCGGCACCGTCGGCTCCTCCCACCACGCCGACAGCCCCCGGACCCGGCCCTCGGCGTCCGTCACCCGGACCCCCTCCACCCGGCCCTCCGTCACCGCCTCCGCGGCCAAGGACCGCCCCGCCACGGCCAAGGACACCGAGGCCCACTGCAGGGCGTACGAGAAGGTCAAGGGCAACGGCAAGGCACTGGAGTCGACGGCCTGGCAGCGACTGATCTCGGCCGCGGGCGGCGAGACGAAGGTCGCGGCTTACTGCGCCGGTCAACTGGGCGGGCAGACCACACCGACCACCGGCACACCCAACGGCAAGGACAAGGAAACCGGCGGTCCCGCCAAGTCCGGCAAGGCCAAGAACGCCGGCAAGGGCCACGGGAAGAACGGCTAGGGTCGGCCTCCCCCGACGGCGCCTTGCTCACGCATTCCACGCCCGTCGCAGGTCACAGCCCGCCAACCGAAGCAACGGCCGGGGCCGCCACCCCCCACAGGAGAGGCCCCGGCCGTCGCGCGGTCGGGCCGCGCGGCGGCCCGTACTTCCTACAGCGCCGTGGGTGCGGTTTCTGTCACACCCCGGGAGCGGCCGGTCTCGTAACGGAGTGGTTGAGAATTGTAAGGACATGGACGAGCAGCGGTTTCAGGTCGTAACGTGCCTTTCGCGCCGGGCGCGGCTGTCCCATCCTCGCCGTGACCACCGGCCGACCTTCGACTGAGGAATTACGGGTGCTGGGGGACGACGCGGAGCTGACCGCCGCGGTGCTTGCGGCACAGGACGGCGACGAGACCGCGTTCCGTGCTGTGTACCGGACCGTGCACCCACGGCTGCTCGGATACGTCCGCACCCTGGTCGGCGACCCGGACGCCGAGGACGTCGCCTCCGAGGCCTGGCTGCAGATCGCCCGCGACCTGGACCGGTTCAGCGGCGACGCGGACCGCTTCCGCGGCTGGGCCGCCCGCATCGCCCGCAACCGCGCCCTCGACCACATACGGATGCGCGGCCGCCGCCCCGCGATCGGCGGTGACGAGACGGAGCTGACCGGCAAGCCCGCCGAGTCCGACACGGCGGGCGAGGCCATGGAGGCCCTGGCCACCGACCACACCCTCTCCCTGATCGCCCGGCTGCCGCAGGACCAGGCCGAGGCCGTCGTGCTGCGCGTGGTCGTGGGCCTCGACGCCAAGACCGCGGCCGAGACGCTCGGCAAGCGCCCGGGTGCCGTACGGACCGCCGCGCACCGTGGCCTCAAGCGCCTGGCCGAACTTCTCGGCGAGGATCCGGAATCGAACGGCGGCCTCGACGCGCTGCCCCTCCAGCGAGAACCGCACGGCCGTGCGGTGACGTCCGCGAGTGTGACGCATATGCGCGCGCGGACGCAGAAGGACATGTGATGGCCGACGAGCAGTACAGGTGGCTGGACCGCGAAACAGCGGAGCTCTTGCTGCGCGGTGAGTCACTGGAAGCCGTCGACGCCGCCGCCCGCGACCAGGCCGAACGGCTCGCGAAGACCCTGGAATCGCTCACCCCGGAGCAACCGGCCGACGCCGAACTCCCCGGTGAGGCCACCGCCTTGGCCGCCTTCCGTGCGGCCCGCGCGGGCGCGGACCGTCACCTTGATGGTCGGACCTCCGATCTCGACGGGGACGACCGCCCGGTGCGGGGGCATGACGCCGGGGTCGTCGCCCTCGGGGTTCTCGACGGCGGCGCCCGACGGACCCGCTGGGGTCGGCCCGCGCGGTACGGGCTGGTCTCCGCGCTCGCCGCCTGCATGGTCGGCGGAGTGGCGTTCGCGGCGACAAGCGGAATCCTGCCGACGCCGTTCGGCGGGCACGGACCCGGCCCGGCCGCCTCGGTCTCGGCCGCGTCCCCCGGCCGCCCACTGACCTCGCCCACCCCGAACGGCGTGCTCGGCGCACCCACGCCCGACGACTCCACCGGCGGTTCCCCCGCGGCGGGCACGCCGAGCGGCACGCCCAGCGACACCCCGTCCGCCACACCCGGCGCCGAGGCGGGTGCCTGGTGGCTGCGGCAGGCCCCCTCGGCCTGCCGCGACGTCCTCGGCGGAAAGGACCTGGACGCCCACCGCCGACAGGCCCTGGAGAACGCGGCCGGCGGTGCCACGCCCGACCGCGTCCGCAGGTACTGCGCGAACGTCCTCGGCAACAGGGGCACCGCCCGCGACGGCCAGGACAACGGCCACGGCAGGGGCCACGAGGGCGACGGCGGGGGCAACGGCGGGAACGGCCAGGGCAACGGTGCGAACGGTCAGGGCGACCAGGGTGGCCGGGGCGGTGGTGAGGGCGACGGCAACCACATAGGCCCCGGCGGCGCCCAGACCTCCTTCGCCCCCCAACTGCCGGGCCGGCTGCTGACCACCCGCAACCCGGCCCCGAGCTCGGCCCCGACTCCGAGCCCGACGTACAGCACCCTCTGACCTGCGCCGATGCCCGCCACTGATTTTTCTTGGCCCCGCCCGTAACGTTTTCGGCCGTCCCGGCGCAGTACTGAGTGAGCCGACTGGTCATCGGCCGTCGCACAGAGCCGGGGTTCCCCCCGTACCCACGGCTCGTGCACATCGGCGCGGGCGGGACACGTTCCCCCGGTCCCGCCCGCGCCCCACACGTCACCAGTACACGACGACCTTGTCGCCGTCCCGCACCTGCGCGTACAGGCTCGCGATCGCCGTCTCGTCCCGGACGTTGACACACCCGTGCGAGCCGCCCTCGTAGCCGCGCGCCGCGAAGTCGTACGAGTAGTGCACCGCCTGCCCACCGCTGAAGAACATCGCGTACGGCATCGGGGAGTCGTACAGCGTCGACCAGTGGTTCCGGGACTTCCAGTACACGTGGAACACCCCGTCCCGGGTGGGCGTGCCGACGGCGCCGAAGCGGACGGACATCTCCGAGACCGTCCGCCCGTCGACCATCCAGCGCAGGGTGCGGGTCGTCTTGTCGATGCACAGCACCCGCCCCGTCATGCAGCGCGGATCCGGCGCGCCGGCGGGCTGCCCGCCCATCAGGTACAGCTCCCACTTCCCCGGCTCGTGGGTCATCCTCTTCAGCCGCTGCCAGGTCACGCCGTCGGTCTCGCCGGTCCTCGGCAGCCCGCGCTTGCCCTGGAATCCCCTGACCGCGTTCTCGGTCAGGTCGTCGTACGTCCCCGTCGGACCGTCGAAGAGCCAGTCGACCTGCCGCAGCCGGGCCTGGAGTTCACGGACGCCGGGCCCCGAGTCGCCTCGGGACCACAGGACGGGGGAGCCGCCCGCGGACGGGACCGCGCCCTGCTTGTCGTCCGACCCGGGCGTGGCTGACGCGCTGCCGGGCCGTTCGCCATGCACGGACCCGCCGCCCGGCCCCTGCACGGTGCAGCCGCACACGGCGACCAGCGCGGCGAGTACCGCGCCGACGGCGGCCGTCCGGCCCTTGCCCGTAGTACGCACCGCGACCCCCGCCGTCTCCCCGATGAGCACGTCCGTCACCTGACATGCTGCCCGCGGGTGACGGCTCGCGAACGGCGGTGCATGGTTGTGACGGAGGCCGCAAAACCCCTGTGAGCAAGGTCCCAGGCCGGTCCCCTGCACGGGGCCGCGCGGGCACCGCTACAGTCCGCAGGAGGGTTGGTCTGTACTGGCCAGTAGCTCAGCGGGAGGCATCACACCATGGCGCGCGAGTCGGAGTCCGGACTGCCCATCGAGCCGGTCTACGGGCCTGAGAGCCTGGCGGGCTGGGACCCGGCCGAGAAGCTGGGCGAGCCGGGCAGGTTCCCGTTCACGCGGGGCGTGTACCCCTCCATGTACACGGGCCGCCCGTGGACCATGCGCCAGTACGCCGGCTTCGGTACGGCGACCGAGTCCAACGCCCGCTACAAGCAGCTGATCGCCAACGGCACGATGGGTCTGTCGGTCGCCTTCGACCTGCCCACCCAGATGGGCCACGACTCGGACGCGCCGATCGCGCACGGCGAGGTCGGCAAGGTGGGCGTCGCCATCGACTCGATCGACGACATGCGGGTCCTGTTCGGCGGCATCCCGCTGGACAAGGTCTCCACGTCGATGACGATCAACGCCCCGGCCTCCCTGCTGCTGCTCCTGTACCAACTGGTCGCCGAGGAACAGGGCGTCAGCGCCGACCAGTTGACCGGCACGATCCAGAACGACGTGCTCAAGGAGTACATCGCGCGCGGGACGTACATCTTCCCGCCCAAGCCCTCCCTCCGTCTGATCGCCGACATCTTCAAGTACTGCAAGGCCGAGATCCCGAAGTGGAACACCATCTCGATCTCCGGCTACCACATGGCGGAGGCGGGCGCCTCTCCCGCGCAGGAGATCGCGTTCACGCTGGCCGACGGCATCGAGTACGTCCGCACGGCGGTCGCGGCCGGCATGGACGTAGACGACTTCGCACCCCGCCTGTCCTTCTTCTTCGTGGCCCGTACGACGGTCCTCGAGGAGGTCGCCAAGTTCCGTGCCGCGCGCCGGATCTGGGCGCGGGTGATGCGTGAGGAGTTCGGCGCGAAGAACCCCAAGTCGCTGATGCTGCGCTTCCACACCCAGACGGCGGGCGTGCAGCTGACCGCCCAGCAGCCCGAGGTGAACCTGGTCCGGGTCGCCGTTCAGGGCCTGGCCGCGGTGCTCGGCGGTACGCAGTCCCTGCACACCAACTCCTTCGACGAGGCCATCGCCCTGCCGACGGACAAGTCCGCGCGGCTGGCCCTGCGCACCCAGCAGGTCCTCGCCTACGAGACGGACGTGACCGCGACGGTCGACCCGTTCGCGGGCTCGTACGTCATCGAGAAGATGACCGACGACGTGGAGGCCGCCGCCGTCGAACTCATGGCCAAGGTCGAGGAGTTGGGCGGCGCGGTGGCCGCGATCGAGCATGGCTTCCAGAAGTCCGAGATCGAGCGCAGCGCCTATCGCATCGCCCAGGAGACCGACTCCGGCGAGCGGGTCGTCGTCGGCGTCAACCGCTTCCAGCTGGACGAGGAGGAGCCCTACGAGCCCCTCCGGGTGGACCCGGCGATCGAGGCCCAGCAGGCGGAGCGGCTCGCCAAGCTGCGCGCCGAGCGCGACCAGCAGGCGGTGGACGCGGCACTGGTGGCTTTGAAGAAGGCGGCCGAGGGCGAGGACAACGTCCTGTACCCGATGAAGGACGCGCTGCGGGCCCGCGCCACCGTGGGCGAGGTGTGCAACGCGTTGCGGGAGATCTGGGGGACGTACGTGCCCTCCGACGCGTTCTGACCTGAGCCGCAGGCGGCGCCGGATCCTCTTGCCCGGCGCCGCTCCCGCCAGACCCGCCCGGCACCGCCCGCCCGGGGTCAGCCCTTGACGGCCTTCTTCAGCGCCCGCGCCCGCCGTACCACCCGGCGGGCGGTGGCGTTGTGGGGGAGGAAGGCGAGGCGGTCGGGGATGCCTCCCGGCAGGCCCAGCGCGGTGAGGCGGCGGCGCCTGAAGTAGCGCTTGGTGCGTCGGCCGAAGTGCTGGGAGAGGTAGCGTTCCGCCTCCGGGCGCAGCGACGGGTAGATCTGCGGCTGCATGGCGAAGCCGACCGCCTTGACCAGGCCGTCCAGCGTCCGAGCGGGGATCGTGGCCTCGCCCTTGCCGCCCTCCAGGTCCGGGATCAGCGCGTCGGCCAGCACCGCCGGGACCCGGTTGCTGTTCTGGTACGGCGTCAGCCGCTCCAGCAGCGGCTCGGTGCCGATGCGGGCGACCGGCAGACCGTAGAACGCCGACGCCGTGAACAGCGCCGTGGAGAAGCAGCCGACGACCAGAGCGGGCGGCGACTTCTCGAACAGCACCTCGGCGAGGACCGGCAGGTCGAGAACGGCGAGGTCGACGCCCAGCGCTGCGGCCTCGTTCTCCAGGGCGCGGCTGTAGCGGGCCGGCGCGGAGGGGTGCGGCTTGAACACGATCGACCGGTGCCCGCGCTCGACCGCCCCGCGCATCATCCGCACATGCAGGTTCTCCTCCTCCTCGGGGGAGAGGATGTCCAGCGCGGAGAGGTACTGGCCGAGCAGCAGCGCCGCGTTGTCCGGCAGCGGCGGCACCTCCGGTACGGCGGCGGTGAGTTCGGCCATGACCTTGCGGAAGGTCTCGGTCGGCAGGAGCTGCGCGGGCACGTCGAACTCGGTCAGCAGCAGGGGTGTGAGGCCAGGCACCAGGTCCAGGTGAAGCAGCCGCCGCACCCGGGTGCCGACCAGCGGGTCGAGCTTGTTGCGGGTGGGGCCGTAGCTCATCAGGCCGTCGGCGTAGACATGGATCGGGGCGTCCGTGAACAGCTGGGCCACGCTCAGCGCCGGGGCGACCTGGAGGGACTCCAGGACCAGCTCCAGCCGGTCCTCGCCCAGCTCCCACAGCATCCGCAGATAACGCTCGAACAGCGGGACGTCGTCGAGGCGCGGCGTCCAGGCACCGGGGTGGAAGGGGTGGATCGCCTCGTTCCAGGAAAGTATGCCGTCGAAGTGGTCGCGCAACGGCTCGAAGCCCGGCATCTCGTCGACCGGCGAGGACACCTCCGGCGTCGTGGAGTTGTTGAACACCAGCAGCAGCCGCCGGTCCCCCTCCACCT
Source organism: Streptomyces sp. NPDC101152 (assembly GCF_044768275.1). Classification (NCBI taxonomy): domain Bacteria; kingdom Bacillati; phylum Actinomycetota; class Actinomycetes; order Kitasatosporales; family Streptomycetaceae; genus Streptomyces; species Streptomyces sp. NPDC101152. The sequence goes on from NZ_JBIWPO010000029.1 coordinate 63,990, forward strand.
CCGGGAAGCAGTCCGATTCGAGCGCGGCGGCCAGGGTCGCGGCGCCGTACAGCGTGGAGACGCAGAAGATCCGCGTGGTACGGGGCATCAGGCGGCCGCCTTCTGGGTGGTGGCCCGGCGGCGCAGCCGCCGCAGCCTGGTGGAGCGGTGGAAGTCCATGGTCTCCAGGACGTCACCGAGCATGTCCTGCGGCAGCCGCTTGATCGCCGCCGCGCTCATCGCCCGCAGTTGCCGGTGCACGGACGGCTCCCACTTCTCCTCGTCGGACAGGTGGTGCGCGATGATCGCGCAGTACGTGCGCACCGCCTTCGGCAGCAGCTGGTCGGCGTCCGGGTCCTGCGCCGTCTCCTCGACCACCTGGTCGAAGGCGCGGATGAAGTCCAACTGGCGGGCGTCGCCGATCTGGGTCAGCGAGGAGGCGACCCCGCGCCGGTAGAACACGCCGAGCAGACTCACCACGGCGAACGACTCCGCCTCGCGGTGCAGCTTCCAGATCCACGGCCGGTCCTCGGCCGTGCGCAGCCCGTCGGTGAAGTGCAGCAGGCCCTTGTCGAGCAGCCGGCGGTGATAGCAGCCGGCCCACGCGAACGCGTAGTCGACGGAGGTGGAGCGGTCGGCGGGCAGGATCGCCGCACGCGGCTCGAACACCTCCCAGCGCCGCCCGATCGGCACCCGCTGCACCGTACGCGCGCGGGCGGTCGCCTGCACGTGGTCGGTCCGCACGAAGTCGCAGCCCAGCCCCTCGATGGCCGCCACCAGATCGGCGAGGTAGCCGGGGGCCAGCCAGTCGTCGCCGTCCAGGAAGGTGAGGTACTCGCCGCGCGCCGCGTCCAGGCCGGTGTTGCGCGCGGTGGCGAGTCCGCCGTTCTTCTCATGGCGGATATGACGCACCTGCGCGACATCGGAAAGGTCCTCGGCAGCGCGTTCGAGAATCGCCGGAGTTTCGTCCTTCGAATGGTCGTCGACCAGCACGAACTCGAAATCCTCACGGGCGTTCAACCGAAGGCTTCTGAGGGTGTCCGGGGCATATTGCTGCACGTTGTAGAACGGCACGATGACGGAGAGCTTTGGCACGTCCGCGAGCCTAGGAGGCGGCCCAGCTGGGTAACTTTCCAGTGCTCGTACAGGGGGTGAACTCCATGTGTCGGAACGGTGCACCCGCTCTACGCACGGCGAATTGACGGCCCAGTTCCGCTCTCGGCGCGGTGCTGTTAACTTTTTGGACAGATGCGGTTGGGCCATACCTAGGAATTGCTTCCTAGCGTCCTCCACGTGCCACCAAGTTCACCGAAGCCCACGCGAATCGCCGTGCTCGCGGACTCCGACACCCGATGGAAATGGGGTGCGTTGACCGCGGCCCGGATCGCCCCGGGCCCTTCCATGGAAACCGCACCGCACGACGACGCGCAAGCGGGTCTCGAGCTGAGCGGATTCCTGCTGCGTGGCCGCGCCACCCCGACCGCCCGCCAACTGGCCGAGGTGGGCGTGCGCGCCGACTCCCTCACCGAGGTCACCGCCGTCGAGTTCCTGCGCGCCATGGGCGAGCGGGACTACGACGTGGTCGTGCTCGCGCTCGTCGGCGGCGGGGTGCAGGCGATGCTGCACGGACTGGCGCGGGTGTGGGAGGGCCGTGGTTCGCGTCCCGTCGTCGTCACCGGCTACGTCGGCGTCGTCTACGAGAAGCTCGCGGACGGCCTGCTCCTGCGGCACGGCGCGGACCTCGTCCTCGCCAACTCCCGCCAGGACGCGGAGCGTTTCCGCGCGGTGTACGAGGGAGTGGGCGCCGACGCCTCGTCGGTGACGGAGGTGGCGCTGCCGTTCCTCGGCGGGGCGGCCTACGCGGGTGAACACGACCCGTACACGGTGGTGTTCGCGGTCCAGCCGTCCGTCCCGGACAATCGCCGGGACCGCGTCTACCTGCTCGACCGGCTGATCCGGCACGCCCGGCTGCACCCCGAGCGTGAGGTGCTGCTGAAGCTGCGCTCCCGGCCCGGTGAACACACCACGCACATCGAGGAGTTGCCCTACCAGAAGCTGGTCCAGCGGCTCGGTCCGCCGGCCAACTTCCGCCTGGTGTACGGGAACATGGGCGAGGTCCTCGACCGCACCGACCTGCTGGTCACCATCAGTTCGACGGCCGCGCTGGAGTCCCTGCACCGGCGCGTCCCTACGGTGATCCTCACCGACCTCGGCGTCCGCGAGACGCTGGGCAACCACCACTTCGTCGGCTCCGGGTGCCTCGCCTCCTGGGACCAGTTGGACGCGGGGTACCTGCCGGTGGCGGACGAGGGGTGGGTGGCTCGGCAGGGGGTGGCGGCGGACGGGTCGTATGCCGGTGCCTTTGACGCGGCGCGCGAACGGATCGCCGAACTCCTTGCCAAGCGGGAGGGGTTGGCGCCCCTGGCGCCGTACTACACACAGGTGACTGCTCCCGGCTACCTGCCCGGCATCCTGGCCCGCCACCACCTTGGCCCCGACGGCAGTCCGCTCCCCGGTGCTCCGGCCGCCGACAAGGAACCGGGGGCCGTTCGGCAGATCGTGCGGCGGGCCGCCCGCGGGGCGTATCGGCACGGGGTGCAGCGGGTGGCGCCTGTTATTCGGCGGATGGGGGAGTTGTGAGCGCCATCCGGGGTGCCGAGTCGGGTCGTCCGGCGGGTGCGGCGTCGTGGGGGTCGTTCGCGCCCCGCGGCGGAGCCGCTGATCGATACAGCCCCGCGCCCCTACAGGGCGGCTCCGCCGCCCTCCAGACCTCAGCGAACCCCGCACAAGGAGTGCAACTCATGTCCGACTTGCCGGCCCGTCCCGGGGCCTCTGTCCGCCGCGTGCTTGCCGTCATTCCCGCGCGCGGTGGGTCCAAGGGCGTGCCCGCGAAGAATCTCGCGCCCGTCGGGGGCGTGCCCCTCGTCTCGCGGGCCGTGCGGGAGTGTCTGGCCTCGCGGCTGGTGACCGATGTCGTGGTCTCCACCGATGACCAGGCCATCGCGGCCGCCGCGCGCGAGGCCGGTGCCGAGGTCGTGTTGCGGCCGGCTGCCATCGCGGGTGACACCGCCACCTCCGAGGCCGCCGTGCTGCACGCCATGGACGCGCACGAGGCGTTGCACGGGGCGGCCGTCGACGTGGTGCTGCTCGTGCAGTGCACCAGCCCGTTCGTCGTCCGTCAGGACATCGACGGGGTGGCCGGCGCGGTCGTCGAGAACGGTGCCGACACCGCCGTGACCGTCGCCGCCTTCCACGGGTTCGTCTGGCGCGAGGCGGAGGCCGAGGACGGGGTCGGTGGCGGCTACGGCGTCAACCACGACAAGGCGTACCGGCCGCGCCGTCAGGACCGCCCCCAGGACCTCCTGGAGACCGGCGCCGCCTACGCGATGGACGCCCCCGGCTTCCGCAAGCACCAGCACCGCTTCTTCGGCCGTACGGAGCTCGTCCGTACCGACCCCGCGCGCGTGCTGGAGATCGACGACCCGCACGACCTCGCGCGGGCCCGCGCGCTGGCCCCGCTGTTCGACGCGGACCGGCCCGGCGCCCTGCCGACCGCCGACGACGTCGACGCGGTCGTACTGGACTTCGACGGCACCCAGACGGACGACCGGGTGCTGGTCGACGCCGATGGAAAGGAGTTCGTCTCCGTGCACCGCGGGGACGGGCTCGGCATCGCGGCCCTGCGCAACAGCGGGCTCAAGATGCTGACCCTCTCCACGGAGCAGAACCCGGTCGTCGCCGCACGGGCCCGGAAGCTCAAGATCCCGGTCCTGCACGGCATCGACCGGAAGGACCTCGCGCTCAAGCAGTGGTGCGAGGAGCAGGGCATCGCGCCCGAGCGCGTGCTCTACGTCGGCAACGACGTCAACGACCTCCCGTGCTTCGCCCTCGTGGGCTGGCCCGTGGCGGTCGCGAGCGCCCACGACGTGGTACGCGGCGCCGCCCGTGCGGTCACCACCGTCCCCGGTGGCGACGGCGCGATCCGAGAGATCGCCAGCTGGATCCTCGGCCCCTCTCTCGACTCCCTCAACAGGTAAGGACAGTTCACCGTCATGAGCAGCATCAACTCCCGTCTGCGCAAGTTCGGCCCCCAGCGCCTCGCCGGGCCCGGCCAGCCCGTCTACATCTGCGGCGAGATCGGCATCAACCACAACGGCGAGCTGGAGAACGCCTTCAAGCTCATCGACGTGGCCGCCGAGGCCGGCTGTGACGCCGTGAAGTTCCAGAAGCGCACCCCGGAGATCTGCACCCCGCGCGACCAGTGGGACATCGAGCGCGACACCCCCTGGGGCCGGATGACGTACATCGACTACCGCCACCGCGTGGAGTTCGGCGAGGACGAGTACCGCCAGATCGACGCCTACTGCAAGGAGAAGGGCATCGCCTGGTTCGCCTCCCCGTGGGACACCGAGGCCGTCGCCTTCCTGGAGAAGTTCGACGTCCCCGCCCACAAGGTGGCCTCCGCCTCCCTCACGGACGACGAGCTGCTGCGCGCCCTGCGCGCGACGAACCGCACGGTCATCCTGTCCTCCGGCATGTCGACGCCGAAGCAGATCCGCCACGCGGTCGAGGTGCTCGGCAGCGACAACATCCTGCTCTGCCACGCCACTTCGACCTACCCGGCGAAGGCCGAGGAGCTCAACCTGCGCGTGATCAACACCCTGCAGGAGGAGTACCCGAACGTCCCGATCGGCTACTCCGGCCACGAGACGGGCCTGCAGACCACCCTCGCCGCGGTCGCGCTCGGGGCGACCTTCGTCGAGCGTCACATCACCCTCGACCGCGCCATGTGGGGCTCCGACCAGGCCGCCTCCGTCGAGCCGCAGGGCCTCACGCGCCTGGTCCGCGACATCCGCACCATCGAGGCCTCCCTCGGCGACGGCGTCAAGAAGGTCTACGACTCCGAGCTCGGCCCGATGAAGAAGCTGCGCCGGGTCGCGGGCGTCGTCGCCGAGGCCGAGATCGCCGCCGCCGCGGGCGAGCCGATCGCGGTCTGAGACCGAGCGCCCCCACCAGGACGCACCGGGCCCGACCGCGTCGGGCCCGGGGCCTCCTGAGCGCGCCTCTTGCTGACGAGCGCCTCATCAGCGCCCTACGACGGGACGGTCGTACGTCGATGTGCCCCCGCGCCGGGAACGCCGGCCCCCCCACCCTCGCTTTCGTCGAGAGTCCGGTACAGCTCCTGAACGTGCTGGAGTGGGCGCACGCCCATGCCCCCGGCGAGGGGCTCACCCTCGTCGTGCTCGCCCCGACCGACCCCATGACCCGCGGCCAGCTGCGCCGGATGGCGGAACTGGCCCGCGAGGAGGGGCACGAGGTCCGCTGGGAGGAGGCCCGGGGCGGCCCCGCTGCTCCCTTCCAGACCATCGGCGGCCTCACCTCGAGGCTCCGCCGGGCGCGACGGATCCTGCTGGGCGACCCCTTCTCCCGCTATGTGCAGCTGCTGCTGACCATCACCACGGCGCGTGACCTGGTCGTCGTCGACGACGGCACGGCGACCATGGAGTTCGTCGCCCAGCTGGCCCGCGGCGAACGCCTGGTGCGCTGGCACCGGAAGGGCGGCCGGCCGGGGGCCCGGGACCTGGTCTTCGCGCCGGTGTCCGCCAGGGCCCGCCGCCGGCTCACCCCGGGCGCCAAGCGCCGGGTGACGATCTTCTCGTCCATGCCGATGGAGGAGACACCGCCCGGCGTCACCGTCCACGCCAACGACTTCTCCTGGACCCGCTTCCGCTTCGGGCCGCCCCGCATCACCAAGGGCGCCGACATGGTGGGCACCTCGCTGGTGGAGACCGGCGTCGTGGACGGCGAGCACTACCTGGAGGCGGTCCGTACCCTCGCCAAGACCCACGGCGCCACCCGCTACTTCGCCCACCGGCGTGAGAACACCGCGAAACTGCACCGCCTTGCCGTGGAGACGGGCCTGGAGATCGTCCGGCCCGACCTGCCGCTGGAGCTGATAGCCCGGCGTGGCCCGGTGGGCCGCACGATCCTCAGCTTCCCCTCCACGGTCGTGCACACCCTGCCGCTGGCCCTGGCCGGCACCCCGGTCCGGGTCGCCGTCTGCGACATCGACCCCAGCTGGCTGACGGAGAAGGCCTCACCGCGAGCCCAGGGCTTCCTGTCGGGGGTGACGGGAACGGCCCGGGACGTGACGCGCCTGCAGGCGGTCAGCGCCGTCAGCTGACCTTCTTCGCCAGCACGTACGCCCGCGGCCGCTTCTCGTCGTCCGCCGGTTCGCGCAGCACACGCGCCTGCACCCGCAGCCCCGCCTTGACCAACTGCTCGGCCACCGCCTCCGGGGTCCGCCAGTAGTAGTCGAGCGAGATCTCCCGCCCGAAGCGTTCGGCGAGATGCAGATGACCCTCCTCGTCGCCGCTCTGGAAGCCGAGGAGGACATGGCCGCCGGGGGCCAGCACGCGGTGGAACTCGGCGAAGGCGGTGGGGAGATGGTCGTCCGGCACATGGATGATCGAGTACAGGGCGAGGATCCCGCCCAGCGTCCCGTCCGGCAGGTCGAGCGCGGTCATCGACCCGACGTGGAACCGCAGCCCCGGATACGCCTGACGCGCCAGCGCCACCATCCCCGGCGAGACGTCCACTCCGAACACCGGCACCCCGAGCCCGTCCAGCCGGGCCGTGACGTGCCCGGGCCCGCTGCCGACGTCGGCCACCGGCGCCGCACCCGCGGCACGGACCAGCTCCGCGAAGGCGGTGACCAGGGCCAGGTCGAGGGGTCTGTCCCCGAGCCAGTCGGAGAACTGCTCGGTGTAGGGGCGGGCGATCGCGTCGTACGACGTCCTGGTGGCATGCAGGAAAGCCGGGTCACCCGGTATGACGGAGCTCACGGCCCCGCACCCTACTAGCCATCGGCGTCCGAAAGGTGAACAGAACCGTCTTGAGTGTGCGAGGCGTGGTATCCGTAGAGAAAGAAGAGGTCTACCCATCTCAACTCACACCCATGCGTCGAGCGGCCAGGTTTTCTCCCCCCGAGGGGTTGAATTTTGTTGATCGAAGGCCGGTCGGCCAACCCGGCGTCATAGCCTCTAGAGGGTGAAGCAACCGATGTCACTGGAGTCCGAAGCCGTCGTTTCCGGGGAAGCCGAGCTGCCCGGCACGCTGCCCGAGTCGCTGCGCGCCGAGCTCGTCGCCTTCCGGCGCGACCTGCACATGCACCCGGAGCTCGGCAACCAGGAGTTCCGTACCACCGCTGCGATCAAGGCGCGCCTGGAGAAGGCCGGTCTGAAGCCGCGCGTCCTCGCCGTGGGCACGGGGCTCATCTGTGACATCGGGGAGTGGGACGGCGGCCGCCCCATGCTCGCCCTGCGGGCGGACATCGACGGTCTGCCGATCCCGGACATGAAGACGGAGTGCTCCTACCGCTCCACCGTCCCCGACCGGGCGCACGCCTGCGGTCACGACGTGCACACGGCCGTCGTGCTCGGCGCCGGCCTCGTGCTGGCGCAGCTGCACCGCGAGGGCCGGCTGCCGCGGCCCGTGCGGCTGCTGTTCCAGCCCGCCGAGGAGGTCCTGCCCGGGGGCGCCGCCGACGCGATCGAGGGCGGCGCGCTGGACGGGGTGGGCCGGATCATCGCCGTGCACTGCGACCCGCGGGTCGACGCCGGCCGGATCGGCCTGAGCGACGGTGCCATCACCTCCGCCTGCGACCGTCTCGAGGTCTCGCTCGACGGCCCCGGCGGCCACACCGCCCGCCCGCACCTGACCACGGACCTGGTCACCGCCGCCGCCCGTGTCGTCACCGACGTGCCCGCGCTGGTGGGCCGCCGCGTGGACACCCGGGCCGGCCTCGCCATCACCTGGGGCCGCATCGAGTCCGGCCACGCCCCGAACGTGATCCCGCAGCACGCCGAGCTCTCTGGCACCGTCCGCTGCCTCGACCTCGGTGCCTGGCGGGAGGCGCCGGACCTGGTCGTCGCCGCCATCGACGAGGTCGCCAATCTGCACGGGGCCAAGTCGGAGATCAACTACGTGCGCGGCGTCCCGCCCGTCGTCAACGACCCGGACGTCACGGAGCTGCTGCGCGGCGCCATGACCGCCCGCCGCGGCGCGCTGTCCGTCGAGGGCACCGAGCAGAGCCTGGGCGGCGAGGACTTCTCCTGGTACCTGGAGCAGGTGCCGGGCGCCATGGCCCGCCTGGGCGTGCGCACCCCCGGCGAGCGCACGGTGCGCGACCTGCACCAGGGCGACTTCGACGCCGACGAGTCGGCGATCACCGTCGGTGTGGAGCTCTTCACGGCGGCGGCCCTGCTGGACGCGGGGGAGTAGCACCGGCTGGACCGGCGGCCCCCTCAGGGGCCGCTGCGCCGCCTGGCGCAACATGGTTGTAAGCCAATCGTGCACTCTTCGAGATCAGCGTGTGTGACGCGCGAAGACCCTGAGTTCAGACGCCGTTTGCCTCGAATCGATAACGGCTTCGGAAGAGGTCTTTTTCTGACATCTACGCGCGTTACGATGCCGCGAAGCCGACGCCGCAGGGGCGTCCGGGCCCGAGCACTGGCATGGTGCTCACATGAAGCGCCGACAAGGCGCTCAGGTCAGGTGAAGGAGCCTTCCCGTGCGCCGGGTAGCCAAGCTTTCCGCTGCGTGTATCGCGACCGCAGCTCTCGCACTGACTGCCACAGCCTGTGGCAGCACCTCGTCCGACAACAGCAGCAGCTCGTCCTCCGCCTCCGCCTCGGGCGGCGGTGGCGGCAAGGGCGTCAAGATCGGCCTCGCCTACGACGTCGGCGGCCGCGGTGACCGCTCCTTCAACGACTCCGCCGCGCGCGGCGCCGACAAGGCCGTGAAGGACTTCGGCGGTTCCATCAAGGAGCTGACCGCGAAGACCTCCGACACCGAGGCCGACCGCGAGCAGCGCCTGACCGACCTGGCCAGCGCCGGCTACAACCCCATCGTCGCCGTCGGCTTCTCCTACGCCACTTCGGTCGACAAGGTCGCCAAGCAGTTCCCGAAGGTCAACTTCGGCCTCATCGACTCGGTCGCGACCTCCCCGAACGTCGACAGCATCACCTTCACCGAGGAGCAGGGTTCCTACCTGGCCGGTGTCGCCGCGGCGCTGAAGACCAAGAAGAACCACGTCGGCTTCATCGGCGGTGTCGACACCCCGCTGATCAAGAAGTTCGAGGCGGGTTACGTCCAGGGCGTCCACGACACCAACGCCAAGGTCAAGGTCGACGTGCAGTACCTGACCCACGGCTCGGACCTGTCCGGCTTCTCCAGCCCCGACAAGGGCAAGGCGGCCGCACAGGGCATGCTCGACAACGGCGCCGACGTGATCTACTCCGCGGCGGGCTCCTCCGGCAACGGCTCGATCGAGGCGGTCCACGGCGTCAAGGGCGCCTGGGCCATCGGCGTGGACTCGGACCAGTACAACATCCCGGGCCTGGCCACGTACAAGAGCTCGATCCTGACCTCGATGGTCAAGAACGTGGACGTCGGTGTGTACGACTTCATCAAGTCCGCGCACGACGGCAAGCCGCTGACCGGCAACCAGGTCTACTCCCTCGCCAAGGGCGGTGTCTCGCTGGCCACCAGCGGTGGCTTCATCGACGACATCAAGGCCCAGCTGGACGCCGCGAAGAAGAAGATCGTCGACGGCACCGTCAAGGTCAAGACCGCCCCGTGACCTGACGGTTCCCGCCGAACCTGGGCTCGGGGAAGGGCCGTTCGTCAAGCCCCTCCCCGAGCCATAACAATGTGTCAACTCTACGCGTGTAGCATGGAGTTGCCGCGCTAGCGTCGCCGACGCCTGCCCTCCCCCTCAGCCCCCTTTGTCCCCGAGGAGAGTGCGCCATCAACGCGTCCAGCCCTCCCGCTGCCGTCGAACTGCGCGGCATCACCAAGCGATTCCCCGGCGTCGTCGCCAACAAGGACATCGACATCACCGTCCGCACGGGCACCGTCCATGCCCTGTGCGGTGAGAACGGCGCCGGCAAGTCCACCCTGATGAAGATCCTCTACGGCATGCAGCAGCCGGACGAGGGCACCATCACCGTGAACGGCGAGACGGTCGTCCTGCACAACCCCGCCGACGCCATCGCCCGCGGCATCGGCATGGTGCACCAGCACTTCATGCTCGCCGACAACCTCACCGTCCTGGAGAACGTCGTCCTGGGCGCGGAGAAGCTGTACGGCATCGGTGCCAAGGCCCGCGCGAAGATCAGGGAACTCTCCGACGCGTACGGGCTGAACGTGCGCCCGGACGTCCTGCTGGAGGAGCTCGGCGTCGCCGACCGCCAGCGCGTGGAGATCCTCAAGGTCCTCTACCGCGGTGCCAAGACCCTCATCCTCGACGAGCCCACCGCCGTCCTCGTGCCGCAGGAGGTCGACGCCCTCTTCGACAACCTGCGCGAACTCAAGGCCGAGGGCCTCACCGTCATCTTCATCTCCCACAAGCTGGGCGAGGTGCTCTCCGTCGCCGACGAGATCACCGTCATCCGCCGCGGCACCACCGTCGGCACCGTCAAACCGGCCGGCACCACCCCCAAGCAGCTCGCCGAGCTGATGGTCGGCAGCGAACTGCCCACCCCGGAGACCGAGGAGTCCACGGTCACCGACGTGCCGCTGCTCAAGGTGGACGGCCTGCGCCTGGCCCAGACCGACCTCGACGGCGTCGAGCGGATCATCCTCGACGACATCTCCCTCACCATCCACAAGGGCGAGGTCCTCGGCATCGCCGGCGTCGAGGGCAACGGCCAGTCCGAACTGGTCGAGGCCATCATGGGCATCCGCGCCCTGGACGCGGGCGTCATCGCCCTCGACGGCACCGACATCTCCCGCGTCCCCACCCGCCGCCGCCGCGAGGCCGGCGTCGGCTACATCCCCGAGGACCGCCACCGGCACGGCCTGCTCCTCGAGGCACCGCTGTGGGAGAACCGCATCCTCGGCCACGTCACCGAGAAGCCCAACTCCCGCGGCCAGCTCCTCGACATCAAGGCCGCCCGCAGCGACACCGAGCGCATCATCGAGGCGTACGACGTCCGCACCCCCGGCATCGACGTCACCGCCGCCTCCCTCTCCGGCGGCAACCAGCAGAAGCTGATCGTCGGCCGCGAGATGAGCCACGCGCCCAAGCTGCTCATCGCCGCCCACCCCACCCGAGGCGTGGACGTCGGCGCGCAGGCCGCGATCTGGGACCACATCCGCGAGGCCCGCCGCGAGGGCCTGGCCGTGCTGCTGATCTCCGCCGACCTGGACGAGCTCATCGGCCTGTCCGACACCCTGCGGGTGATGTACCGCGGCCGACTGGTCGCCGACGCCGACCCCGCCACCATCACCCCCGAGGAGCTGGGCTCCGCCATGACGGGTGCGGCCACCGGCCACCTGGAGCACACAGAGGACGACGCCCGATGAACAAGCTGACCCAACGCATCGACAAGGAGCGGCTGCTCCTCGCCATCGCGGCCCCGCTGCTCGCGATCGTCGCCGCGCTCGTCGTCACCACCCTGGTGATCCTCGCCACCGGCAAGAACCCCGGGTCGGCCTTCAGCGACATGGTGACCTACGGCTCCGCCAGCGACAGCCAGGTCTACATCCTGAACAAGGCGACGACGTACTACCTCGCCGGAGTCGCGGTGGCCATCGGCTTCCGCATGAACCTGTTCAACATCGGCGTCGACGGCCAGTACCGGATCGCCGCGTTCTTCGCGGCCGTCCTCGGCGGCGCGCTGACCACGCCCGGCTGGATCTCCATCCCGCTGATCATCCTGTGCGCCATGGGCACCGGCGCCGTGTGGGCGGGCATCGCGGGTGTCCTGAAGGTGACCCGCGGCGTCAGCGAGGTCATCTCGACGATCATGCTCAACGCGATCGCCACCGCGATCATCGCCTACCTGCTCCAGCCCGGGAAGCTCGCCGAGCTCCAGAACGGCGGCACGGTCGTCTCCACCAAGCCGCTGCCCTCGTCCTCGTACTTCTTCCAGATCGACACCGGCCCCTCGGGCGAGCTGTGGGGCTTCATCTTCATCGCCGTGGCAGTCGGCATCGCCTACTGGTTCGTCCTCGGCCGTACTCGGTTCGGCTTCGACCTGCGCACCGTCGGCCAGTCCGAGAGCGCCGCCGCCGCGAGCGGTGTGTCCGTCAAGAAGATGGTCGCCACCAGCATGCTCATCTCCGGCGCCATCGCCGGCCTGATCGGCATGCCGACCCTGCTCAACGACAGCCACCAGTTCAGCAACGACTTCCCGACCGGCATCGGCTTCACCGGCATCGCCATCGCCCTGCTCGGCCGCAACAACCCCGTCGGCATCGCGCTCGGCGCCCTGCTGTGGGGCTTCCTGGAACGCACCACCAACCACCTGGAGTTCCAGGGCTACGACAAGGAGATCCTCGGCGTCATCCAGGGCGTGATCGTCCTGTGCGTCGTGATCGCCTACGAGGTCGTACGACGCTACGGCCTCAAGCGCCAGCAGCAGCGGGTCGGCGCCGAACTCGCCGCCCAGGCCGCCGCCCCGACCGAGAAGCAGGAGGTGGCGTGATGACTGCCACGACGACCGAAACGCCGCCGCCCGCGGCCCCCAAGGCCGACACCGAGCGCACCCGCTCGGGCCGTCCGCTCGGCCAGATCCTCATGATCGTCGCCGGCGCGCTGCTGCTCGTGGCCGCGGTCCGCGTCATCACCGGCGCCAACCAGCTCACCTCCGACGGACAGGTCAGCGCCGCGCTGAGCCTCGCCGTGCCGATCGGCCTCGCCGGCCTCGCCGGCCTGTGGTCCGAGCGCTCCGGCGTCGTCAACATCGGCCTCGAGGGCATGATGATCCTCGGCACCTTCGGCGCCGGCTGGATCGGCTGGCAGTCCAGCCCCTGGCTCGGCCTGCTGTGCGGCGTCGGCTTCGGCGTCCTCGGCGGCCTGCTCCACGCCGTCGCCACCGTCACCTTCGGTGTGGACCACATCGTCTCCGGTGTCGCGATCAACCTGCTCGCGCTCGGCACCACCCAGTACCTCGCCAAGCTGTTCTTCACCAACGGCAAGGCCGCGAACGCCGGCGGCAACCCGAAGCAGTCCCCGCCGGTCAGCTCCCTGCCCAACTTCGACATCCCGGGACTGTCCGACGGTCTGAGGTCCCTGGAGAACCACCACTGGTTCCTGATCTCCGACATCGCCGGCATCCTCGGCGGTCTGGTCACCAACCTGTCCGTGATCACGATCCTGGCCTTCGTGCTGTTCATCGGCAGCTGGTGGTTGCTGTGGCGCACCCCGTTCGGACTGCGCCTGCGCTCCTGCGGCGAGAACCCGGTCGCCGCGGAGTCCCTCGGCGTCAACGTCTACAAGTACAAGTACGCCGCCGTCGCCGTCTCCGGCGGCCTGGCCGGCCTGGGCGGCGCCTTCCTCGCGCTGGTCACCTCGCACATCTACCTCGAGGGCCAGACCGGCGGACGCGGCTACATCGGCCTCGCGGCCATGATCTTCGGCAACTGGCGGCCCGGCGGCCTCGCCATGGGCGCAGGCCTGTTCGGCTACTCCGACGCGCTGCAGCTGCGCAACGGCGGCCAGACCGTGCACGCCCTGCTGCTCCTGCTGGTCGTGCTGCTCGCGGCGATGGCCGGCTGGAAGATGTACAAGAAGGCGCACTGGCAGGGCGGCATCAGCCTCATGGTGGCCGCGCTCGTGCTGCTCTGGTACCTGTTCACCAACGCGGTCCCCAGCGACTTCGTGGGCGCCACCCCGTACGTCGTCACCCTCCTCGTCCTGTCGCTGTCCGCGCAGCGCCTGAGGATGCCCAAGGCCGACGGCATGCGCTACCGCAAGGGCCAGGGCAAGTGACCCGCCCGGCCGCCGTCGACTGGGAGGCGCTGCGCGAGCTGGCCCGCGAGGCCATGACGCACGCGTACGCCCCCTACTCCGGCTACCCGGTCGGCGTCGCCGCCCAGGTCGACGACGGCCGCACGGTCTCCGGCTGCAACGTCGAGAACGCCAGCTACGGCCTCGGCCTGTGCGCCGAGTGCGGTCTTGTCTCGGAGCTGCAGCGCACCGGCGGCGGCCGGCTGACGCACTTCACCTGCGTCGACGGGCGGGGCGAGATCCTCGTCCCGTGCGGCCGCTGCCGCCAGCTGCTGTACGAGTTCGGGGGCCCCGACCTGCTCCTGGAGACCCCGGCGGGCATCCTCCCGCTCTCCGCGATGCTGCCCCAGGCCTTCGGCCCGGACCACCTCACCAAGTGACTCTTGTACGGCCCCTTCGACGTGAACCCTTCGGGCGGAGGGGCCGCACACTTCCATGAACCCCGGGAAGGACCGCACGCCATGACTGTCCTGTTGGCGGACGCCATCTCCGTCATCCGCACCAAGCGGGACCGCGGCGAACTCAGCGACGAGCAGATCGACTGGGTCATCGACGCGTACACCCGCGGGGAGGTGGCCGACGAGCAGATGTCCGCGCTCGCCATGGCGATCCTCCTCAACGGCATGAACCGCCGAGAGATCGCCCGCTGGACGGCCGCGATGATCAACTCCGGCGAGCGGATGGACTTCTCGTCCCTGTCCCGCCCCACGGCCGACAAGCACTCCACGGGCGGCGTCGGCGACAAGATCACCCTCCCGCTGGCCCCCCTGGTCGCCGCCTGCGGCGCGGCCGTCCCCCAGCTCTCGGGCCGGGGCCTCGGCCACACCGGCGGCACCCTGGACAAGCTGGAGTCCATCCCCGGCTGGCGCGCCCTGCTCTCCAACGAGGAGATGCTGTCGGTGCTCGACGGCACCGGCGCGGTGATCTGCGCCGCGGGCGACGGCCTCGCGCCCGCCGACAAGAAGCTCTACGCCCTCCGGGACGTCACCGGCACGGTCGAGGCGATCCCGCTGATCGCCTCCTCCATCATGTCCAAGAAGATCGCCGAGGGCACCGGCTCCCTGGTCCTGGACGTGAAGGTGGGCACGGGCGCCTTCATGAAGACGATCGAGGACGCGAGGGAGCTTGCGTCCACGATGGTGGGCCTCGGCACCGACCACGGCGTGAAGACGGTCGCCCTCCTCACGGACATGTCCACCCCCCTCGGCCTGACGGCGGGCAACGCCCTCGAAGTCCGCGAGTCGGTCGAGGTCCTGGCCGGCGGCGGCCCCGCGGACGTCGTGGAACTGACCCTCGCCCTGGCCCGCGAGATGCTCGACGCGGCCGGCGTCAAGGACGCCGACCCGGCGAAGGCCCTGGCCGACGGCTCGGCGATGGACGTCTGGCGCCGCATGATCGCGGCGCAGGGCGGCGACCCGGACGCGCCGCTGCCGGTGGCCCGCGAGCAGCACGTCGTCACGGCCCCGTCCTCGGGCGTCCTGACCCGCCTCGACGCCTACGACATCGGCGTCGCCGCCTG
The DNA here is from genome assembly GCF_044768275.1 of Streptomyces sp. NPDC101152. NCBI lineage: Bacteria > Bacillati > Actinomycetota > Actinomycetes > Kitasatosporales > Streptomycetaceae > Streptomyces > Streptomyces sp. NPDC101152. The sequence continues at coordinate 79,286 of NZ_JBIWPO010000029.1, forward strand.
GCGCCTCGGCGCGGGCCGCGCCCGCAAGGAGGACCCGGTCCAGGCGGGCGCGGGCGTGGAACTGCACGCCAAGCCCGGCGACCCGGTCACCGAGGGCCAGCCCCTCCTGACCCTCCACACCGACACACCCGAACGCTTCGAGTACGCCCTCCAGGCGGTGCAGGGCTCGTACGACATCGGGGCGCCGGGCACGGAGTTCACGGCGCCGCCGGTGGTGCTGGAACGCATTGCCTGACCAGGCCCGCGGCCGGAGGCCGCTGATGGGTACGGCCCCTTTCGGGTGAACGGGATCGGTGGACCCCCGCCGGTCCCGTTCGGCATGCTGGGATCGGTGACGCAGCCGAAGGAGACCGCCATGAGCGCACTCACCGTGGGCCACGACCCCGAGCAGAGCTGGGACGACCTCGTCCGGTTCTGGGAGGAGATGGACTGGCCCGAGGGCAGCAAGGTGGAGATCACGAGGGGATCGTCACCGTGTCACCTGCTCCCGCACCCCGTCGCAACGTGATCGCGGCCCGCATCCAGCGCCGTCTGTACTCTGTGATCCCCGAGGACTGGGAGATCTTCCAGACACAGGCCATCGCTGTCCCCTCGCGGCTGGGCATGTTCATCCCGGACATCCTGGTCGCCCCGGTCCAGGAGTGCACCGAGGCGGACACCTATCTGCCGGGCGCCGTGGCCGAACTCGTCGTGGAGGTCACCTCCAGGAAGAACGCCCGCCACGACCGTGTGAGCAAGCCGGCCGCCTACGCCTCCGCGGGCATCCCGCTCTACCTCCTGGTCGACCGCTGGGCTCCCGAGGGCCCCGCCGCGACGCTCTACGGAGAGCCGCACGGAGATGTCCACCGCCCGCTCGCCGTCGCCAAGTTCGGCGAACTGCTCACTCTCCCCGCGCCCTTCGACCTCGTCATCGACACCAGCGAGTTCCCCGAGACCTGAGTCACCCCAACAACGCGGCGACAACGACCAGCACCGGCACCGACAACACCGTCGACAGCAGGATCGAGTCCCGCGCCAAGCCCTCCGCCACCCGGTACCGGCTCGCGTACGTGTACAGGTTCTGTGCCGCCGGGAGGGCCGACGTCACCACCACGTCCAGGAGTTGGTGGCCCCGGAGTCCGAAGACGGCTGTCGCCAACGTCCAGGCCGCCGCCGGCTGCCCCACGGCCTTCAGGGCGACGGACAGCAGCACCGGCCCCCGTTCCGCACCCCGGCCCGGCATCGTGCTGCCGCACAGGGAGATGCCGAAGGCCAGCAGGACCGCGGGGACCGACATGTTGCCGATCAGGGTGAGCGGGTCCATCACCGGGGCCGGGACCCTCACGCCGAGTGCAGACACCGCGACGCCCGCCAGTGAGCCCACCGCGATCGGATTGCGCAGCGGCGTCAGCAGCCGCAGCCACAGCGGGCCCTTCTCGCCCTTGCCGGACAGGTCGAGGATCGTCAGGGCGACGGGCGTGACCCCGATGAGCTGGAAGAGCAGCACCGGAGCCACCAGCGAGGCGTCGCCGAGCACGTACACCGCGATCGGGATGCCGAGGTTGCCCGAGTTGACGTAACTGGAGCACAGGGCGCCGATGGTGGTGCGGCCCACGCCCCAGTTCCGTACGGTACCCACCGCGACGAAGACACCCGCCGCCGCGGCCGTGCTCATCGCCGTCACCAGCAGTCGGCTGGAGAAGACCACCGACAGGTCGGCCCGGGCGAGCGTGGTGAAGAGCAGGGCCGGTGAGGCCACGTGGAAGGCGAGCTTGGTCAGGACCTCACGGCCGTGTTCGCCGAGGTGGCCCTGCCGGCCGATGACGTAACCCACCCCGATGACGACCGCGATGACCGCGAAGCCCGTCAACACGCCCTGCACGGCGCCCCCTCGGCAGGGAGGAGGCCGTCGGGTGTCCCGGGCGGTGCTGATCTGTGGGGCATACACCAAACCCTCCGGGCGAGGAGGGCGGTGGGTCAATGTGATCCCGGTCCGCGGACACGCCTCGTACGCGGTGCGACGCGATGAGTTCCGCCCGCCCGTCCGGTCTACCGCTCGTGGACGCCATGACACCCGCCGTACTCGTGCTGCCCGGACCCGTCACCCGTGACGAGGTGGCGGGCCTGTGCGAGGACGTGCGGCGCCTGCTGGAGGCCGGTGAAGCGGGGGTGGTCGTGGTCGACGTCGCCGGCATCGGGCCGCCGGGCCTGGCCGCCGTGGACCTGCTGGCGCGGCTGCAGCTGGCCGCCCGGCGGGCCGGCGGCCGGATCCGGCTGCGGGACCCGGCGCCCTCCCTACGCGCCCTCCTTGACCTGGTCGGGCTCCGCTTCGAGGTGGAGGGGCAGGTCGAACAACGGGAACCACCGCTTGGTGTCCAGGAAGAAGTGGAACCCGGTGAGCCTGCCGTCTGATATCTCCAGCACCTGCACCGCCCAGGGCGCGTAGCCGCCCTGCTCCGGGTCCGGCTTGTACTGGGCGAAGCCGGGCAGGCCGTTGACCTGGACCGGCACCAGCCGGGAGCCCTCGCAGGCGGAGCCGAGCGTGGTCATGAAGCCGGTGATGTCGTCGTGGCCGGTCAGCCACAGGTCGAACGGCGGCATCGTCATGACGGCGTCCTCGTGCAGCAGGGCCGTCAGGGCGGTCATGTCGTAGCCCTCGAAGGCGGCGACGTAGCGCTCGAGGAGTTTCTGCTGCTGCTCGTCCAGCGGGTCGGAGACGGCCGCCGAGGCCGCCTTGTCGCCCTGCTCGCGCTCGGCGAGGGTGGCCCGGGCCCGCTGCAGCGCGCTGTTGACCGACGCGACCGAGGTGTCGAGCAGCTCGGCGACCTCGCTCGCCTTCCAGGCCAGCACCTCGCGCAGGATCAGCACCGCGCGCTGCTTGGCGGGCAGCTGCTGCAGCGCGGCCATGAACGCCAGCCGCACCGACTCCTTGGCGACCGCCGCCTCCGCCGGGTCGTCGGTCGTGGGCAGCACGCGGTTGTCCGGCATCGGCTCGAGCCAGGTGTTGTCCGGGCGGGGGGAGAGGGCGGCCTGGGCGAGCGGGGTCGACTCGCTGAGGTCCATCGGGCGGGCGCGCTTGTTGCCGGCGGTCAGCATGTCCAGGCAGACGTTGGTCGCGATGCGGTAGAGCCAGGAACGCAGGCTGGAGCGGCCCTCGAACCTCTCGTAGCTGCGCCAGGCTCGGACCATCGTGTCCTGCACCGCGTCCTCGGCCTCGAAGGAGGAGCCGAGCATGCGGTAGCAGTACCCGGTCAGCTCGACGCGGTGCTTCTCGAGCCTGATGTCCAGGTCCGCCGGCGTGGTCGCCGTCGTACTGTCACTCATCGTCCACCCACCCCTGTGGCCGTTCTGTGTCGCGCCTTTGCGCCCAGCACGTCCGAAGCTAGCGCAGGGCACTGACAATGGCGTGCCGAGCGGAGGAACGTGCAGGCCAGGGGGGTATCGCCCCGAGGGGCTGACGTTCGCCGGCGGGGGCTTGATCTTTTCAGCCGGTCCGGCGTCCTCAGTGCACCGGTACCGGACTGCGCCGCGCTGCGACCCGGGCCGCCCGCGTCCCGAGCACCGTGATCGTCACGACGCCCAGGATCGCCAGCAGTCCCACGCCGACCGTCCCGGCCCAGCCGCTCGCGTGGAAGGCCACCGCTCCCACCGTGCTGCCCGCGCTGGAGCCGATGTAGTACGCCGACTGGTACAGCGCCGACGCCTGCGCGCGGCCGGTGGTCGCCGTCTTGCTCACCGCCGACGACGCGACCGCGTGCCCGGCGAAGAAGCCCGCGGTGATCAGGACCAGGCCCAGCAGGACCAGCGGCAGCGAGGGTGTCAGGGAGACGAGCAGGCCCGTGGCCGTCGTACCGCCCGCCAGGTACAGGGCGCCGCGGCGGCCGACGCGGCCCACCAGACGGCCGGCGGTGGACGCGGAGACCGTGCCCACCAGGTACACCAGGAAGATCGAACCGATGAAGCCCTGGGGAAGGGAGAAGGGTGCCTCGGTCAGGCGGTAGCCGATCACCGTGTAGACGCCGCCGAACACCGTCATGAACAGCGCCCCGATCGCGTACAGGCGGCGCAGCAGCGGGTCGGAGAGGTGGTCGCGGACCGTGCGGGCCAGTACCCGCGGCCGCAGCGACCCGGCGACGAAGTGCCGCGGCGCGGGCAGCAGCAGCCGGAAGGCCACCGCGCAGAGCACGGCGATGACGCCGATGACGCCCACCGCGGCCCGCCAGCCCCACGCCTGGGCGACCCACCCGGTGATGACCCGGCCGCTCATGCCGCCGACGCTGTTGCCCGCCACGAACAGCCCGATCGCCGTGACCAGCGCCTTCGGCCGGACCTCCTCGGCGAGGTACGCCGTCGCGGACGCCGGGAGCCCGGCCAGCGCGGCGCCCTGCAGGCCCCGGAGCACCACCAGGACGCCCAGCGAGGGGGCGAACGGCACCAGCAGTCCCACGGTCACCGCCACCGCGAGCGAGGCGGTCATCACCGTACGGCGCCCGAACCGCTCCGACAGGGCGCTCATCGGCAGCACGAACAGCGCGAGACCGCCGGTCGCCGCCGCCACCGTCCAGCTCGCCTCGCTCGCCGCCACCCCGAACTCGCCGGAGATGAGCGGCAGCAGGGCCTGCGTGGAGTACAGCAGCGCGAAGGTCGCGACCCCCGCGAGGAACAGTGCGAAGCTCATCCGGCGGTAGCCGGGCCCACCGGGGGCCATACGGGAGTCGACGGAAGGGACGGACGGGCGGGCGCCCACGGCGGTGGACGCCCCGGTACTGGCGGGAGACATGCCTCGAAGCTACGTACGGCCCCGTTCATCCGTCCAATGCACGGAATCCCCATAATCGTTCCCATGGTGCATCAACCCAGCTCACGGCCCCGACTGTCACCGTCCGGTGACACAGAAGACACGACCGACATGTCGATGCTGCTCGCCCCGCGCCTCGCCTACTTCGCCGGCGTCGCCCGTACCGAGCACGTCACCCGCGCCGCGCAGGAGCTCCAGGTCCCCCAGTCGACCCTCTCCCGCGCCATGGTCCGCCTCGAACAGGACCTCGGCGTCGACCTGTTCGCCCGCCACGGCCGGACCGTCTCCCTCACCCCGGCCGGCCGCACCTTCCTCGCCTCCGTCGAGCGCGCCCTCGGCGAGATCGAACGCGCCGCCGACGAGGTCCGCGCGGACGCCGACCCCGCCACCGGCAAGGTCGCCTTCGGCTTCCTCCACACCATGGGCGCCGAGACGGTCCCCGGCCTCCTGCACGCCTTCCGCGCCGACCACCCCCGCGTCCGCTTCAGCCTCGTCCAGAACTACGGCGAGGCCATGCTGGAGAAGCTGCGGGCGGGCGAGCTGGACCTGTGCCTGACGTCCCCCGTGCCGGACGCCCCCGACCTCGTCGCCCGCCGTCTGGACGAGCAGAAGCTCCGCCTCGTCGTCCCCGCCGACCACCGCCTGGCCGCCCGTAGACGCGTCCGCCTCGCGGAAGCGGCCGACGAGACCTTCGTGACCCTGGAGCCGGGGTACGGTCTGCGCCGGATCACCGACGACCTGTGCGCGCAGGCCGGCTTCCGCCCGAGGATCGCCTTCGAGGGCGAGGAGGCGGAGACGCTGCGCGGCCTGGTGGCGGCCGGCCTGGGCGTCGCCCTGCTGCCGCCGCCGGCCTTTCCCCGTCCCGGAGTCGTGGAACTGACGGTCACCTCGCCGAGGGCGGCACGGGAGATCGGGGTCGCCTGGCTCGACGGCCACCCGGACACACCCCCGGTGGCGGCCTTCAAGAAGTTCCTCCTGTCGAGAAGGGGAACCCTGTTGCCCTGAAGGCCCGGGCCAGGGTAGTAGGGCGTGTCTGACAATTCCCGCCTGCTCCGCGGCGTCTGGCACGCACGCTCGCCGCGTTGCCGAATCGCCCACGTGGCTCCTCCCCCACGCTCGAACAGACTCGCGCGGGGGGACCCCCATCGAGGGCGCTCCGGCGCCTTGCGATCGCACGCTCCCCCACGCTCGAACAACCTCGCGCGGGGGCACCCCCATGACGCCGCGGAGCCCGCCCTGCGGGCGGACGACAGGAATTGTCAGACACGCCCTACCGCCGCAACGACTTGCCGAAGCCCACCGCGAGCGGCATCCGCAGCCCCAGCGGCGGCGGAGCGGCGAGCGCGTCCTGCACGGGGCGGGAGACCGCTCGCCCGAACAGCGCCCCCATCACGAAGTCCTCGGCGAGCGCGTGCACTTCCGCCCGGTACTGGTGCAACCCGTGTCCGTCGGAGTGCACTTCGAACCGGCACACCTCCCGGTTCGCCTTCTTCGCCCGGGCCGCCAGCCGGAAGGACAGCTCGGGGTCGCAGACCTCGTCCTTCGTGCCGTGCACGATCAGCACCTGCCGCCCCACGAGCTGCTTCACCGGTTCGGGCGAAGCGGCCATGTCGTCCTCGGGCAGCCAAGGCGCGACCGCAACCACGGAGTTGACCGCTTCGTGGCCGCCCGCCCGCAGCGCCGCCCGCCCGCCCATGTCGACCCCGACGAGGCAGACGGAGACGTCGCCGTAGCGGCGCACGACCTCGTCGGCGGCCCACGACGCGTCCTGGGCGAGGTGCGCCGCGCTGCCGTTCCAGCCGCGGTAGCGGTAGTGGACGACATGCGTCGCCAGCCCTTCCTCACGGCCCGCGCGGGCCAGTCGGCGGCCGAGCGCCCGTACGGACGCGGTCGCGAGCATGGGGGAGGGTCTGCGGTCGGACTCCTCGTGGCCTCCGGGGAGCAGCAGTGCCACTCCGCTCACCGCTGTCGGCTCCGGGCCGAGCGCCCTCCCCAGCCGGGCCCGTCGAACCGGCGTCGCTTGCTGTGCCATGACAGAACAGTGTCAGAAGGACGGGTGTACGCCACCCGTCCTCGCGGTCACCGTTACGTATCGACGATGTTGTACACCGAGCCGTCTACGCGCGTAGGAGGTACAGTGCGGACATGACGAGCCAGACCATCTCGAACACCCCGACGCCGGACCAGATCCGCCGGGCGCCGAAGGTTCTGCTTCACGACCACCTCGACGGCGGTCTGCGCCCGGGGACGATCGTCGAACTCGCCCGGGAAACCGGCTACTCACGGCTGCCCGAGACCGATCCCGGCCGACTCGGCACCTGGTTCCGCGAGGCCGCCGACTCCGGGTCCCTGGAGCGGTACCTGGAGACCTTCTCCCACACCGTCGGCGTGATGCAGACCCGCGACGCCCTGGTCCGGGTCGCGCGCGAGTGCGCCGAGGACCTCGCCGAGGACGGGGTCGTCTACGCCGAGGTGCGGTACGCGCCCGAACAGCACCTCGAAGGCGGACTGAGCCTCGAGGAGGTCGTCGAGGCCGTCAACGAGGGCTTCCGGGAAGGGGAGCGGCTGGCCCTGGCGAACGGCCACCGCATCCGCGTCGGCGCCCTGCTGACCGCCATGCGGCACGCCGCCCGCTCCCTGGAGATCGCCGAACTCGCCAACCGCTACCGGGACCTGGGCGTCGTCGGCTTCGACATCGCGGGCGCGGAGGCCGGTTACCCGCCCACCCGCCACCTCGACGCCTTCGAGTACCTCAAGCGGGAGAACAACCACTTCACCATCCACGCCGGCGAGGCCTTCGGGCTGCCGTCCATCTGGCAGGCCCTCCAGTGGTGCGGCGCCGACCGGCTCGGGCACGGGGTGCGCATCATCGACGACATCCAGGTGCAGGCCGACGGCACGGTCAAGCTCGGGCGGCTCGCGTCGTACGTACGGGACAAACGCGTCCCGCTCGAGCTGTGCCCCAGCTCCAACCTGCAGACCGGCGCGGCGACCTCCTACGCCGAGCACCCGATCGGGCTGCTGCGACGGCTGCACTTCCGGGCGACCGTGAACACCGACAACCGGCTGATGTCCGGCACCAGCATGAGCCGGGAATTCGAGCACCTTGTCGACGCGTTCGGTTATTCGCTCGACGACATGCAGTGGTTCTCCGTCAATGCGATGAAATCAGCATTCATTCCTTTCGATGAACGACTGGCGATGATCAATGACGTCGTGAAGCCCGGGTATGCCGAGCTGAAGTCCGCATGGCTGTTCCAGCAGACGGCTTCCACCAGCGGTTCTCTGGACTCGGAGGGCTGATCGGGAGGACGGCGGGGTGCATCGGGTGCGGACGGGCATTCACAAGCCGTCCGCATTTCGATGTTTGCGGCGGGCGGGTTCCCGTGTTTACGGTCGTGGACCGCTCACATCACCGTCATCCCATTTCGAGGACGCATTTCATGAAGCAGTCTGCTGCCAAGACCCTCGGTGTCGCCGCCCTCGGTGCCGCCTTCGCCGCCGTCGGTGCCGGCGCCGCGAACGCCGCCCCCGCGGTCCCGGACGCCTCCGGGGCGCTGGACACCGTCACCAAGACGCTCCCGGCGGAGAACCTCGCCAAGGCGCTGCCTGGTGCCGGTGAGGCGATGACCCAGGCGCAGCCCACGCTCGCGTCGGGTCTGGCCGCCGTGCAGCCGGCCGCGCAGCGGGTGCTCGCGGACGGCCCGACCGCGCCGGTCGCCGGACTGCTGGGCGGCCTCCCCGTGGGGCGGACCGGCCTGCCCACGCACGGCCTGCCGGTGCACGGCCTCCCGCTCGGCTGAACCGCCCGCACGAACGCGCCGGTGGGGCGTACTCCCTGGACACGGGGGTGCGCCCCACCGGCGTGCCCGCCGGGGCTACCAGGCGGTGCGGGCCGCCTTCTCCTCCGAGGGCAGCAGGATCCACAGCGCTATGTAGAGCAGGAACTGCGGGCCCGGCAGCAGGCAGGACAGCAGGAAGATCACCCGCATCGTGGTCGCGGAGGTGCCGAAGCGCCGGGCCAGGCCGGCGCACACTCCGCCGAGCATGCGGCCGTTGGTGGGGCGGACGAGGGCGGACATGTGCGTCTCCTTCGTGGACGTCGTCGCGAGGTCGCCCGGACGGCTCCCTCAGCTGCCTCCAACGCTACGGACACGAAGCGCGCAAAGCGTCACACTAAGGGGCCATCCCGACCCTGGGAAACGTCGGGGTCCGACCCTGAGCCGCCTCCTCCTGGCGCAGGGCCGCGCGTTCGCGCCGCTCGGACCTGCGGCGGAGCCGGACGCGGGACGCCGGGACGACGGCGAGGTGGGCGAACGCCACGCCCAGGGTGTTGAGGAGCAGCGAGTCGACGTCCGGGACCCGCCCCGGGACGCCCGTCTGCACGATCAGGATCCCGAGCGACACCAGGGCGCCCGAGGCCACCGTACGGACCAGGGAGCCGAGGGGGGAGGCGGTGAGCCTGCCGTGCGCCATCGGCAGCAGGACCCCGAGCGGGGCCAGCAGGGCGACGCCTTCCGCGATCCGGTGCGCCGCCTCCGGCCACCCCAGCGCCAGGTCGGCCCGGATGCCCGCCAAGGGGCGCAGGTTGGGCGGCTGCACCCAGGGCACGTCCAGCGGACGCAGCGTGAGCCAGGCGACGAGCGCGAGGTGTGCGACGAGGAGGACACCCCCTGTCACACGGATGCGGATCGCGGCGCTGCCGCCGATGGAGCCTTCACGCTGCACGCACCCCAAGACGCGGCCTCCGGCACGAACGGTTCCGCCTTCCCCGACGTACCTGGGGGAGGCCTGCGCCACACCCGCGCGCCACGCCCGGTTCACCCGCGAGGCGGGCGCCGCCCGTCAGCCGCCGGTGACGGCGCTCGACGGCGGCGCCTCGCTGCCCGGCCGGGAGCGGACGTCGCCCGTGCACGTGTAGCGGCGCGCCGGCTCCCTGCCCGGGCCGCCGAGGATGACCGAACCGTCGCCCTCGGCGGCGGCCGAGTCGGAGAAGGTGCACACGAGCTGCGCCAGCGCGTACGAGGTGAGGGCGCCGGGCGCGGTGCTCAGCCGCAGCGCGTCGTCGGGGTCGCCGGCCCGCGGCCCGCCGACCGTCATGCCGCCCCGTACGTCGGTGGTGTACCCGGCCTCCTTCTCGGCCGGGGACGGCGTCGCAGCGAGCTGGTCCAGCAGCCCCTGCGCCACCAGCCGCCGCCGCCGCGCGTCCGCCGTACCGTCCGGGACGCGCACCGTGCGGTCGACGGACACCAGCGAGGAGCCGCACAGCAGGAACACCTGGACCGGCAGCCCGCGCGGGACCTGCGTGGAGACGTCCGGCTGGGCCGGCGAGCACAGCACCCGCGAGGGGGCCACGCCGAAGTCGGTGGGCACCTGGGTGGACCGTATGCCGCACCCGGTGAGTACCACGCCCAGCAGGGACAGCGCCGTCAGACGGCGTACGTTCCTCACGCCTCCCCCTTCTTCGGGTCGCCGCCGGCCGCTTCCTCCGTCAGCGCCGAGGCGTCGCGCGGCAGCCGCAGGGTGAACACCGCGCCGCCGCCGGGCGAGTTGGCGGCGGTGATCCCGCCGCCGTGGATGTGGGCGTTCTCCAGGGCGATGGACAGGCCGAGCCCGCTGCCCTCGGAGCGCGGGCGGGAGGCGCTCGCCTTGTAGAAGCGGTCGAACACGTGCGGCAGCACGTCCTCGGGGATGCCGGGCCCGTGGTCCCGTACGGCGATGACGACCTCGTCCGCCGGGGCCCGCACCGAGACCCGCACCGGGGAGCCGCCGTGCTTGAGGGCGTTGCCGATGAGGTTGGCGAGGATGACGTCCAGGCGGCGCGGGTCGAGCCGGGCGTGGATGCCGCGCTCCGCGTCCAGTTCGACGGCGTCCAGCCACGCCCGGGCGTCGATGCACGCGGTGATCTGGTCGGCCACGTCGACGTCGTCCAGCACCAGCCGGGCCGTCCCCGCGTCGAAGCGGGTGACTTCCATCAGGTTCTCGACCAGGTCGTTGAGCCGCCGCGTCTCGCTGACGACCAGCCGCACGGCGGGCTCGATCATCGGGTCCACCGACCCGGACCCGGCCTCCAGCTCCTCCTCCAGGATCTCCGTCACGGCGGTGATGGCGGTGAGCGGAGTTCGCAGTTCGTGGCTCATGTCCGCGACGAAGCGCCGGGACGCCTCGTCCCGCGCGGCCATGTCGTCGACCCGTTTCTCCAGCGCCTCGGCCGCGTAGTTGAACGTGCGTGACAGATCGGCGAGTTCGTCGGTCCCTGACACCCTGAGCCGGGTGTCCAGCCTGCCCTCGCCGAGCCTGCGCGCGGCGACCCCGAGCCGCTGCACCGGCTTGAGCACGGTCGAGGCGGCGGCCTGCGCGAGCAGCGCGGAGCCGACCAGCGCGAGCCCGGTGGCGATACCGAGCGACCAGGCGAGCGAGTTGAGGTCCTTGGCCTCCGGCTCCAGCGACTTGAGCATGTAGCCGGTCGCCCCGCCGCCGATCACCTTGGTGCCGGCCACCAGATAGGGCGTGCCGTGGTCGACGACCCGCTGCCAGTACAGGTGGTACGCGTACTTGTTGCCGGAGCCGACCTGCTGCCGCTTGTCCACGGCCGAGCGCAGCGACGCGGGCACGTCCCGCAGCGAGAAGCCGTCCAGGGCGCCCGAACTGCCGTACACGGTCCGGCCGTTCTCGTCCTGGGCGACGAGCAGCACGCTGAAGCGCTGGCTGCTGGTCGCCATCTGGCCCGCGGTGTGCTGCAGTTCGTCCTGGGTGGGGTGCGGGGGCAGACTGCCCGCGCGGGTCTGCATGGCCTGGCGGAAGTCACCGAGCACGGCGTCCTGGGTGCGGGTGAGGACGGCCTCGCGGTTGAGCCAGTACGCGATCCCGGACGCGGACACCGCGGCGGTCAGCGCGACCAGCCCGAACACGACGACCAGCCGGAGCCGCAGACTCGTGAAACGCAGCCGGGTCAGATGCCCCTTGCGGGCCGCGGCCCAGCCGCGCACCCCCCCTTGCGCTGGGGTCACTGAGGAGTGTCCAGCCGGTAGCCCACACCCCGCACGGTACGGATCAGGGTCGGCGAGGACGGGACGTCCTCGACCTTCGCACGCAGCCGCTGCACGCAGGCGTCCACCAGCCGGGAGTCGCCCAGGTAGTCGTGCTCCCAGACCAGCCGCAGCAGTTGCTGCCGGGACAGCGCCTGCCCGGGCCGCCGGCTCAGCTCGAGCAGAAGCCTCAGCTCGGTGGGCGTCAGCTGCAGGTCCTCGCCGTTCTTCGTGACGGTCATCGCGGCCCGGTCGATGACCAGGCTGCCGAAGGTCGCCGCGTCGTTCGCCTCACGCTCACCGCGCCGCAGCACGGCCCGGATCCGGGCGTCGAGGACCCGGCCCTGCACGGGCTTGACGACGTAGTCGTCGGCACCGGACTCCAGGCCCACGACCACGTCGATGTCGTCGCTGCGCGCGGTCAGCAGGATGATCGGCAACTGGTCCGTGCGCCGGATGCGGCGGCACACCTCGAACCCGTCGATGCCCGGCAGCATCACGTCCAGCACGATCAGGTCCGGCCGCTGCTCCTTCAGCAGCTTCAGCCCGTCCTCGCCGGTGGCAGCGGTGGCCACACGGTGTCCCTGGCGCGTCAGTGAGAGCTCCAGGGCCGTGCGGATGGCGTCGTCGTCCTCGATCAGCAACAGGGAAGGCACGGGGGTCATTCTGGCCCATGCCGGGGTCGGTTTCGACACCTGTACGGGTACGTGCCCGTACCGCTGTTCTCTGTGACCGGACTGTGAGCGCGCTGCGACCGACCCCTGTGACAGGTCTGTGACAGTCGGCGGACACGGCCATGAAGCTGCGCGGGCAAGCTTCTCGGCACAGGCAAGGAAGCACCGCGAAGATCCACCGCCTGAGCAAGCCGAACACCGGAAGTCCACGACGGGGGGCGCGAGATGAACACGCTGCACAGCACCAGCAATAGCGCAGTGATCACGCGCCTGCACGACGTGAACGGGGGCCGGGGTTCCAAGGAGTCCGGCGCCGTGAGCGGGCGGGGGTGCGCTCGCGGCGCCGGGCGTCAGCACACCGTGTACATGACGGTGGTTGACGGTTCCACGGGGGAACCGCACGGGGGAAGCGCGTACAGGGAGGACACGGGGGAGCGTCGTTCGCTGTCGGAGGCGGAGTTCACCGCCTACGTCCAGGAGCGCCGCGCCTCCCTGTACGCCACCGCCTACCACCTGACCGGTGACCGCTTCGAGGCCGAGGACCTGCTGCAGAGCGCGCTGTTCTCGACGTACCGGGCGTGGGACCGGATCACCGACAAGGCCGCGGTCGGGGGCTACCTCCGCCGCACCATGACGAACCTGCACATCAGCGCGTGGCGCCGCCGCAAGCTGAACGAGTACCCGACCGAGGAACTGCCGGAGACGCCCGGCGACACGGACGCGATGCGCGGCACCGAACTGCGCGCGGTCCTGTGGCAGGCGCTCGCCCGGCTCCCCGAACTCCAGCGCACGATGCTGGTCCTGCGCTACTACGAGGGCCGCACCGACCCGGAGATCGCGGAGATCCTCGACATCAGTGTCGGCACGGTGAAGTCCAGCATCTGGCGGTCGCTCCGCCGGCTGCGCGAGGACGAGGTCCTCAGCTTCGGCCGTGACGAGGAGGACGCCTTCGGGGAGCTCGTCGCCTGAGGGTCGGGGGGGGAAGCAAGGAACGGGGGAAGTACGGGGGAGCGGTAACCGGGGGGACCCACGGGGGACACGGGGGAAGCACCACCACGGGGGGAACGGGGGAGAGCGGGACTGGAGGGCCGGGGGGTCCGTCCAGTCCCGCTTTCGTGTGCGCCAGGTGTGGCTCAGGGCGTCGGGGTCGCCGCCGGGCGACGGCCCACCGCGGCGGCGGCCAGGCGGCCGAGGGCCTCGTCCTTGTCGCAGGGGTGGGCGCCGAGGGACGTCTGGCGGGCGATGATCGCGCGTTCCTGGCGCATCAGGCGCCAGCCGCGGCGCAGCAGGAACGGGACCGACTTGCGGCCCTCCCTGAGGTCGCGCAGGAAGCGCCGGCGGAAGGTGCGCACGGGGCCGCGGTTCAGGCACAGCGCGTCGGCCAGGAGGCCCGACTCCCGGCAGCGGTCGACGATCTCGGCCGCGAAGATGCCCTCCGCGATGAAGAGGGGGGTGCGGCCGATGTCGACGGTCTCGGTGCCGGTGCGGGCGGAGCGGGAGATGTCGTAGACGGGGATCTGTGTACGACCCGTGCGGCACAGCTCCGTTATCGCGGCGACCGCGACGTCCGTGTCCCAGGAGTCCGGATGGTCCCAGTCGATGTCGGAGCTTCCCGCCACCAGTGGCAGCGTCGGGTCGTTCCCCTCCTTGTAGAAGTCGTCGAGGCGCAGCACGGGAAGGCCGGAGCGGGCGGCGACCAGGGACTTGCCCGAGCCCGAGGGGCCGCAGAGCAGCACGACGCGGGCGGAGGAGGGGAGATGGATGCTCACGGGACACCAGTTTGACGTATTCCGTACGCCGCAACGACCCCGCGGGTCGGCTTTGGAGCGCGCGTCACACCTCAACTACCCTACGTATCGACCTGATTACCCTGTGCATGAGAACGCAGCAGAAGGTGGCAGCAGCAATGGCACGAGACACGTCCTCCCCGAACCCGACCGCCCGGCGCGCCCTCGTCGCCCTCGCCACGGCAGGGGTGGCGCTCGGCGCGGGTGCCGCGACGGCCTCCGCGGACAGCGCGCCCGTCCTGGACGTGATGCGCACCCGGCCCACCGGCCTGGGCACGATCGACCCGCAGTCCGGCCTGAAGGCCCTCACCGGCACGGTCGGTCACGTCACCGGCCCCGTCGCCGGCCTCAAGCCCAACCCCCTCGCGGGCACCGGCGTCGACCCTCTCGACAACGGCGTCGCCACCCGAGTCGCCGACTTCCGGCCCCTCGCCTCCCGGTCCCTGACGCACCCGATCGCCGAGGCCCGGTCGATCGGCAGCATCCCCGTGCTGGGCCAGGCCACAACGCTCCTGAACCACTGACCCGCGGACGAGCGGAGTGCCGCGCCTTCCTGGACGGGGGCGCGGCTCCCTTGTTCCCGCGCGGCGTTGCGGCCGGGGCGGGTTCTGACGATGGCCGGTCGAGCCGGCGCGTGGCGCTCACCGCAGACCCGGGATCCTGCGGACCTCGTCGTGCGGGATGCCCGGAGCGAGCGTGCCCTCTGCCTTGCGCCTCTGGTGGTCGGCGATGGCCAGGGCGCCTTCGAGGTCCTCGATGACCCGGGGCGAGACGAGCAGGGCCGCCACGTGCCCGTGGTCGGTGAGGGCGATGGTTTCGCGGTGGTGGGCGGCGCGGCGGACCAGGTCGCCGAGTTGGGAGCGGGCGTCGGTGATGGAGATCTGAACCATGTGCTCATCGTGGCGCTCGGGGAGACGCCGTGCCGGGAAGAGCCGCGCCTCCCCCGGACGGAGGGGAGGCGCGGCTCGGTCGGGGAGGGGTCAGTACGACGAGCCTGACGCGCCCAGGGAGCCCGTGGGGTGCCAGACCGTCTTCGTTTCCAGGAAGGCCGTCAGGCGGTCGATGCCGGGGGTGGTGGTCCAGTTGTCCACAGGCTGTGGACGCAGGACGCGCTTCAGGTTGTCCGCCGCCGCGATCTCCAGTTCCTTCGCCAGGGCCTCGTCCGCGCCCGCGAGGTCGATCGCGTTGACGTCCTGGTGGGCGGCGAGGGGCGTCGCGATCTCCGCCGTACGGCCCGAGAGGATGTTGACCACGCCGCCGGGGACGTCCGAGGTGGCCAGGACCTCGGCGAGGGAGAGGGCGGGGAGGGGGGACCTCTCGGAGGCCACCACGATCGCCGTGTTGCCGGTGGCGACCACCGGGGCGAGCACGGAGACCAGACCGAGGAAGGACGACTCCTGCGGGGCCAGGACCGCCACCACGCCCGTCGGTTCGGGGGAGGAGAGGTTGAAGTACGGGCCCGCGACCGGGTTTCCGCCGCCGACCACCTGGGCGATCTTGTCCGTCCAGCCCGCGTACCAGACCCAGCGGTCGATCGCCGCCTCGACCTGCTCGGCCGCCCTGGACTTCGACAGGCCCTCCGCGTCGGCCACCTCGTGGACGAACTGTGCCTTGCGGCCCTCCAGCATCTCCGCGACGCGGTAGAGGACCTGGCCGCGGTTGTAGGCCGTCGCGCCGGACCAGCCGCCGAAGGCCTTCCGCGCGGCGACGACCGCGTCGCGGGCGTCCTTGCGGGAGGAGAGGGGGGCGTTCGCCAGCCACTTGCCCTTTGCGTCGGTCACCTCGTACACCCGGCCGCTCTCGGAACGCGGGAACTTCCCGCCGACGTACAGCTTGTAGGTCTTGAAGACAGACAGGCGATCAGACATCGAGGTATGCCTCCAGGCCGTGGCGGCCGCCCTCGCGGCCGAAGCCCGACTCCTTGTAGCCGCCGAAGGGCGAGGTCGGGTCGAACTTGTTGAACGTGTTGGACCAGACGACGCCGGCCCGGAGCTTGTTCGCCACCGCGAGGATGCGGGAGCCCTTCTCCGTCCAGATGCCCGCGGACAGCCCGTACGGCGTGTTGTTCGCCTTGGCCACCGCCTCGTCCGGCGTGCGGAAGGTCAGCACCGACAGCACCGGGCCGAAGATCTCGTCGCGGGCGATCCGGTGCGCCTGGGTGACGTTCGTGAAGAGCGTCGGGGCGAACCAGTAGCCGGAGGACGGGATCTCGCAGGCCGGGGACCAGCGTTCGGCGCCCTCCGCCTCGCCCTGCTCGACGAGGGTGGTGATGCGCGAGAGCTGTTCCTCGGAGTTGATCGCGCCGATGTCCGTGTTCTTGTCCAGCGGGTCGCCGAGCCGGAGGGTGGACAGGCGGCGCTTGAGGGAGTCGAGCAGTTCGTCCTGGATCGACTCCTGGACCAGGAGGCGGGAGCCCGCGCAGCAGACCTGGCCCTGGTTGAAGAAGATGCCGTTGACGATGCCCTCGACGGCCTGGTCGATCGGGGCGTCGTCGAAGACGATGTTGGCGCCCTTGCCGCCCAGTTCGAGGGTGAGCTTCTTGCGGGAGCCGGCGACGGTGCGTGCGATCTCCTTGCCGACGGCCGTGGAACCCGTGAACGCCACCTTGTTCACGTCCGGGTGCGCGACGAGCGCGGCGCCCGTGTCGCCGTATCCGGGGAGGATGTTGACGACGCCCCTGGGGAGGCCGGCCTGGCGGCAGATGTCCGCGAAGAAGAGAGCGGAGAGGGGGGTCGTCTCGGCGGGCTTCAGGACCACCGTGTTGCCGGTGGCGAGCGCCGGGGCGATCTTCCAGGCCAGCATCAGGAGGGGGAAGTTCCAGGGGATGACCTGGCCGGCCACGCCGAGCGGCTTCGGGTTCGCGCCGTAGCCCGCGTGGTCGACTTTGTCGGCCCAGCCCGCGTAGTAGAAGAAGTGCGCGGCGACCAGGGGGAGGTCCGCGTCGCGGGTCTCCCGGATCGGCTTGCCGTTGTCCAGGGTTTCCAGGACGGCCAGCTCGCGGCTGCGCTCCTGGATGATCCGGGCGATGCGGAACAGGTACTTTGCGCGCTCGGTGCCGGGGAGTGCCGACCACTTCTCGAAGGCCTTGCGGGCGGCCACGACGGCACGGTCGACGTCCGCCTCGCCCGCCTGGGCGACCTCGGAGAGGACCTCCTCGGTGGCGGGGCTGACGGTCTTGAAGACCTTGCCGTCGGCCGCCTCCGTGAACTCGCCGTCGATGAACAGGCCGTAGGAGGGGGCGATGTCGACGATCGCGCGGGACTCGGGTGCCGGGGCGTACTCGAATGCGGATGCGGATGCGGATGCCATGGTGATCAGTCCACCGTCACGTAGTCGGGGCCGGAGTAGCGGCCGGTGGCCAGCTTCTGACGCTGCATCAGCAGGTCGTTCAGGAGCGAGGAGGCGCCGAAGCGGAACCAGTGGTTGTCCAGCCAGTCCTCGCCGGCGGTCTCGTTGACCAGAACCAGGAACTTGATCGCGTCTTTGGACGTCCTGATGCCGCCGGCCGGCTTCACGCCGACCTGGACGCCGGTCTGCGCACGGAAGTCGCGCACCGCCTCCAGCATGAGGAGCGTGTTGGCGGGGGTGGCGTTCACCGCGACCTTGCCGGTGGACGTCTTGATGAAGTCGGCGCCCGCCAGCATGCCGAGCCAGCTCGCGCGCCGGATGTTGTCGTACGTCGACAGCTCGCCGGTCTCGAAGATGACCTTGAGCCGGGCGTCCGTCCCGCACGCCTCCCGTACGGCGACGATCTCGTCGTACACCTTCATGAAGTGCCCCGCGAGGAACGCCCCGCGGTCGATGACCATGTCGATCTCGTCGGCGCCCGCGGCGACCGCCTCGCGCACGTCCGCCAGCTTCACGGTGAGCGGCGCGCGGCCCGCCGGGAACGCGGTGGCCACGGATGCGACCTTCACGGAGGAGCCGGCGACGGCCGCCTTCGCGGTGGCCACCATGTCGGGATAGACGCAGACGGCCGCGGTCGACGGGGTCGCCGGGTCGGTCGGGTCGGGGTGGACCGCCTTGGCGCCGAGCGCCCGGACCTTGCCGGGGGTGTCCGCGCCTTCCAGCGTCGTCAGGTCGACCATCGAGATGGCGAGGTCGATGGCGTACGCCTTCGCGGTCGTCTTGATGGAACGGGTGCCGAGCGAGGCGGCACGCGCCTCCAGACCGACCGCGTCGACGCCGGGCAGCCCGTGGAGGAAGCGGCGCAGCGTGCCGTCGGACGCGGTGACGTCGGCGAGTGCGTGAGCTGCGTTGGGTGCAGTGGTGGGCATGGTCACCAGACGAGCATATCTACGCGCGTAGCGGCTGTACACCCCGGAAGGATGGTCATGTCCGGCGCGGGGCTCTCCGAGGGAGAGGGGGAGGGGCGGAGGGAGGGTGGGGGCCTGCTGAGGCAGAATCGGCGGCATGACGACCCCCGACCGGATCTACCGTTCCCCCGCCGGCATCGCCGGAGGCGTTCTCCTGCTCGGCATCACCGGCTGGCTGGGCATCGACGCGATCGTCGCCGGACACGGCCGTACGCCGTGGCTGGCCCTCGCCACCGTGATCCTCGTCGTGCCGCTGGTCGTCGCCTTCACGATCCGCCCCGCCGTCTACGCCAACGAGGAGCGGCTGCGCGTCCGCAACCCCTTCCGCGTGATCGTGGTCCCCTGGGGCGAGGTCGTCTCCCTGAGGTCGAGCTACTCGAACGAGGTCGTCGTCAAGTCCGGCAGGAAGTACCAGCTGTGGGCCGTTCCTGTCTCCCTGCGGGCCCGTAAGAGGGCGGCCCGGCGGGAAGCGCGCGTCGCTGCGGACCAGGCCGCCGAGGCGAGCGGGCGGCCGCGGCGGGGTGGCGTGGGGGGCCTCGGGGGGTTCGGTGGCTTCGGTGGTATCGGTGGGGCTGGCGGTTTCGGGGGTGCGGGGCTGCGTGGCGATGCGGCGGAGGGGCCCGTGCGCGCCGAGGGGGACAAGGTCATGGACGACCTGCGTGAGCTGCTGGAGGCCCGCGGAGAGGCGGAGGGGGCTCAGGGCGAGGTGTCTGTGCGGTGGGCCTACGAGGTTGCCGGGCCGGTGGTGGCCGGGGCGGTGTTGTTGGCGATCCTGGTGGCGATGGGCTGACCTGGGCCGGCGTGGGCCGGCGTGGGCTGACTTTGTGGGGCTTTCGGGGCTCGTCGGCGCTGTGTTTCCACGGTGCCGACGAGCCTCGGTTCTGTCAGATGCCCGCTGCTTCGGACAGGTCCTGCTTGAGCGCCGTCAGGAGTTCGGACGCCTTGGTGCGGGCCGGGTCGAGGTCGGCGTGGTTTTCCACCGGGATCACCACCTCCAGGTAGCACTTCAGCTTCGGCTCCGTGCCGCTCGGGCGGACGACGACGCGGGCGCCGGTGAGGGTGTAGCGCAGGCCGTCCGTCGGGGGGAGCGTGGCGGTTCCCCGGGTGAGGTCCTCCGCCTTGGTGACGGTCAGGCCCGCGAGGCGCGTCGGCGGGTGCTCGCGCAGGCGGCTCATCGCGGTGGCGATGACCGAGAGATCCTGGACGCGGACGCTGAGCTGGTCCGTCGCGTGCAGGCCGTGTTCCACGGCGAGGTCGTCGAGGAGGTCGAGGAGGGTACGGCCCTCCTCCTTGAGCTGGGACGCCAGTTCAGTGACCAGGAGCGCCGCGGTGATGCCGTCCTTGTCCCGTACGCCGTCCGGGTCCACGCAGTAGCCGAGGGCCTCCTCGTAGCCGTAGCGCAGGCCCTCGACGCGAGCGATCCACTTGAAGCCGGTCAGGGTCTCCTCGTAGGGGAGCTTCGCCTTCTCGGCGATGCGGCCCAGGAGGGAGGAGGAGACGATCGACTCGGCGAAGGTGCCGCGCGCTCCGCGGCGGACCAGGTGGGCGGCGAGGAGGGCGCCGACCTCGTCGCCGCGGAGCATGCGCCAGTCGGTGTCGGTTCTCACGGCCACCGCGCAGCGGTCCGCGTCGGGGTCGTTGGCGATGACCAGGTCGGGGGTCGTCTCGCGGGCCTTCGCGAAGGCGAGGTCCATCGCGCCGGGCTCTTCCGGGTTGGGGAAGGCGACGGTCGGGAAGTCGGGGTCGGGGTCGGCCTGCTCGGCGACCAGGGTCGGCTCCGGGAAGCCGGCTCGGGCGAACGCCGCGAGGAGGGTGTCCTTGCCGACGCCGTGCATCGCCGTGTAGACCGTGTGGGCGGTGCGGGGGGAGCCGGGGGCGAGGACCGCGTCCGTGCGGGTGAGGTAGGCGTTCAGGACGCTGTCGTCGAGGGTCTGCCAGCCGGTGTCCGGGCGGGGGACGCTGTGGAGGGACGTGATCGCCTGGATCTCGGCGGCGATCTCCGCGTCGGCGGGGGGCACGATCTGGGAGCCGTCGCCGAGGTAGACCTTGTAGCCGTTGTCGCGGGGCGGGTTGTGGCTGGCGGTGACCTCGACGCCGGCCGCCGCGCCGAGGTGCCTTATGGCGAAGGCCAGGACGGGGGTGGGGAGGGGGCGGGGGAGTACGGCCGCCCTGAGGCCGGCGCCGGTCATGACGGCGGCGGTGTCGCGGGCGAAGTCCGCGGACTTGTGGCGGGCGTCGTAGCCGATGACGACCAGGCCGTCGGGGTGGCCGTGCTTCTTGAGGTAGGCGGCGAGGCCGGCGGCGGCGCGGATGACGACCGCGCGGTTCATGCGGTTGGGGCCGGCGCCGAGTTCGCCGCGGAGGCCGGCGGTGCCGAACTGGAGGGTGCCGTCGAAGCGGTCGGCGAGGTCGGTCAGGTCGCCGGCCTCCAGGAGCTTGGCCAGTTCGTCCCGGGTGTCCGGGTCGGGGTCCTCGGCGAGCCAGGTCTTGGCCTGTGCGATGAGGTCGTCGTGCACGGTCGGTCTCCGGTCTCGTGCGGGTGGGGTGCGGGTGCGGATGCCTGCGGCGCCTGTGCGGGTTCGGTGGGGGTGCGCGTAGCGCCTACGGTTCGATTGTGGGTCGGGGCCGGGGGGGGGGGGGGGGGGGGGCCGGGGGGGGGGGGGGGGGGGGTGGGGGGGGGGGCGGGTCGCCCCTCGGGTCCGTTGGGGGGGCGGGGCGGGGGGGGGGGGTGTCCGTCCTCGGTCGGGTGGTGAGGTTCGTTTGGGACGGGGCCGGTGCCGGACGCCCGACACTGCGGGCGGACACCCCCCGCCCCGTCCCCTTCGCGCCGCGGGCGACAGCGGCTCCTCGCCTGGTGGGCGACTGCGACGCCCTCAGGGGCGCGCCTTCGCGTCGTGGGCGGCTGCGGCACCCTCGGGGGCGTGCCCTTGGCGCCGTGGGCGACTGCGACGCCTTCCGGGGCGCGGGGAACTGCGCGACCAGCCACGACGGGCCCGCAGACGCCCTGCGACATCATGTGGCACCCCCTCGGCGGCCAGTTACAGGCGGCCCAGGACCTGGGCCAGCAGCGAACCCATGCGGGTTGCCGAGTCGCGGCCCGCCTGGAGGACCTCCTCGTGGTTCAGCGGCTCGCCGGTCATGCCCGCGGCGAGGTTGGTGACCAGGGAGATGCCCAGGACCTCCGCGCCCGCCTCGCGCGCCGCGATCGCCTCGAGGACCGTCGACATGCCCACCAGGTCCGCCCCGATCACGCGGGCCATGCGGATCTCGGCCGGCGTCTCGTAGTGCGGGCCGGGGAACTGGGCGTAGACGCCCTCCTCGAGGGTGGGGTCGATCTCCTTGCACAGGGCACGCAGGCGGGGGGAGTAGAGGTCGGTGAGGTCGACGAAGTTCGCGCCGACGATGGGGGAGGTGGCGGTGAGGTTGATGTGGTCGTTGATCAGGACCGGCTGGCCCGGGCGCATGCCTTCGCGGAGGCCTCCGCAGCCGTTGGTGAGGACGATCGTCTTGCTGCCGGCGGCGACCGCGGTGCGGACGCCGTGGGCCACGGCGGCCACCCCACGGCCTTCGTAGTAGTGCGTGCGGCCCAGGAAGACCAGGGCGCGCTTGGCGCCGATGGAGTACGAGCGGATCTTGCCGCCGTGGCCCTCGACCGCCGGCGGCGGGAAACCGGGCAGCTCGGTGACCTGGAGTTCGACATCGGGTGCGCCGAGGGCGTCCACCGCGGGCGCCCAGCCGGAGCCCATCACGAGGGCGACGTCGTGGGTCTCGGCGCCGGTCAGTTCGCGCAGGCGTGCGGCGGCTGCGTCGGCGGCGGCGTGCGGGTCGCCCTGGATGTCGGCCGGAAGAAGAGATGCGTTCACGCGGTCGAGGGTAGCCGGTTCCTGCCTACGCGCGTAGATGACAGGGCGAACGGGTTGACGATCGTTGTCTTGTCGTTTCCGACGAAGGCGTCATCAGGGTTCGGTGACGAGGATGTCCTCGTCGGTGAAGACGTGGGTGGTGAGGATCAGAAGTTGGTCGCTGGTGACCCTGTATTCGATGAGTGTGGTGCGGGTCAGGTGGATCGTTCGGTCCTCGCGGGGGAGCCAAAAGGGCGGGACGCGTCGGGGAACGGGTCCCGGGCGAGTAGGGCGATGCCCTTGTCGAAGGCGGTGCGCTGGTGGTCGGTCAGGCTGTCGCGGGCCGTGGCGGCCTCCACCGTGTACTGGACGTGGCGCATCGGTGCGACGGGCATGTGCTCTCCGGAGGGCGCGGCGGTTCGCTCAATCTGGAGGCTCGGTCGGGTCAGCAGGGACGCTTGCGGAGTTCCATCACGTAATCGTGTGGGGCTCCCGCCGATTCCGCCGCGTCGGCGATCTCGCCGAGGTAGCGCGCCGACGGGAGGCCGCCCTCGTAGCCGTTGAGGACGTACAGCCAGGCCGAGTCCTCGCCCTCCAGCGTGTGGACGCGTACGCGCAGGCGGCGGTAGATGCCGAGGCCCACGCCCTCCCAGCGGTCCATCGAGTCCTCGTCGGGAGGCGCGATCTCGTACAGGGCCACGAAGACCTGGGAGAAGGGGTCCTCGACGATCGTCGCCAGGGCGCCCTCCCAGCCCATGTGCTCGCCCCCGAACGTCAGCCGCCAGCCGTTCAGCCAGCCCGTGGCGCGCATCGGCGAGTGCGGGGCGCGGCGGGTC
Source organism: Streptomyces sp. NPDC101152 (assembly GCF_044768275.1). Taxonomy (NCBI): domain Bacteria; kingdom Bacillati; phylum Actinomycetota; class Actinomycetes; order Kitasatosporales; family Streptomycetaceae; genus Streptomyces; species Streptomyces sp. NPDC101152. Next base: position 102,546 of record NZ_JBIWPO010000029.1, read on the forward strand.
ATCAGCCGCGCGTCGAGGTTGCCGGCGTACGCGGCGTAGAGCGACATGGGGAGAGGGTACGGCAGCGGAACAGCGGTCTCCGCCGTATCAGGGGCCCCTTGCCAACCCATTGCCCCGGCCCCGGGCAGTGGCACCTTGAACCGTGCGGGACAATGGGGTACGTGACTCGGATCGTGATCATCGGTGGCGGACCCGGCGGATACGAGGCGGCCCTGGTGGCCGCCCAGCTCGGCGCGGAGGTGACCGTCGTCGACTGCGACGGCCTGGGCGGGGCGTCGGTGCTGACCGACTGCGTCCCGTCGAAGACTCTCATCGCCACCGCCGAGGTGATGACCACCTTCGATTCCTCGTATGAGGAGCTGGGGATCATCGTCGCCGACGACACTCCGCCGCTGGAGCAGGCGGCCAGGGTGGTCGGGGTGGATCTGGGGAAGGTCAACCGGCGGGTGAAGCGGCTGGCGCTCGCCCAGTCGCACGACATCACGGCGTCGGTGACGCGGGCGGGTGCCCGGGTCATGCGAGGGCGTGGGCGGCTCGAGGGCATGCAGGCGCTGGACGGGTCGCGGAAGGTCGTGGTCGCGGCCGCCGACGGGAGCGAGGAGACGCTCACCGCCGACGCGGTGCTGATCGCGACCGGCGGGCATCCCCGCGAGGTGCCCGACGCCCAGCCGGACGGCGAGCGCATCCTCAACTGGACCCAGGTCTACGACCTCACCGAGCTGCCCGAGGAGCTCATCGTGGTGGGGTCCGGTGTCACCGGTGCCGAGTTCGCCGGCGCCTACCAGGCGCTCGGGTCCAAGGTGACCCTGGTGTCCTCGCGGGACCGGGTGCTGCCGGGTGAGGACCCGGACGCCGCCGCGGTGCTGGAGGACGTGTTCCGGCGGCGTGGCATGAACGTCATGGCGCGGTCCAGGGCCGCCGCCGCCAAGCGGGTCGGTGACCGGGTGGAGGTGACGCTGTCGGACGGGCGGGTGATCAGCGGGTCGCACTGTCTGATGGCCGTCGGCGCCATTCCCAACAGCGCGGGGCTCGGGCTCGAGGAGGCCGGGGTCAGGCTGCGGGAGTCGGGGCACATCTGGACCGACAAGGTGTCGCGGACCACGGCTCCCGGTGTGTACGCCGCCGGTGACGTGACCGGTGTCTTCGCCCTCGCGTCTGTGGCTGCCATGCAGGGGCGCATCGCGATGTACCACTTCCTGGGTGACGCGGTCGCTCCGCTGAATCTGAAGACCGTCTCGTCGAACGTGTTCACCGATCCCGAGATCGCCACCGTGGGGTACTCCCAGGCCGACGTGGACGCCGGGAAGATCGACGCGCGGGTGGTGAAGCTGCCGCTGCTGCGCAATCCGCGCGCCAAGATGCAGGGCATCCGGGACGGCTTCGTGAAGCTGTTCTGCCGGCCGGGCACGGGCATCGTCGTCGGCGGTGTGGTCGTGGCGCCGCGCGCCTCGGAACTGATCCATCCGATCTCGATCGCCGTCGACAACAATCTGACGGTCGAACAGATCGCGAACGCCTTCACCGTGTACCCCTCCCTTTCGGGGTCGATCGCGGAGGTCGCCCGACAGCTCCACACGCGGAAGACCGGCGGGGAAGTCTGACGGAGGAAGGCGATGCGCCGCTGGTCACGGGGAGTTGTCGCGCATGCGTACGGCATAGGCGGGGTGGGTAGGCCCTATACCACTTTCCGTGCTTGCGTGCGAACAACTTCTGCTATTCGGCGCAAACAGCTGAAACCAGACGGTCGTTGGCATTACTGTCAGTTTCGTGTTCGCTGCAGAACGTCGTCAATTGATCCTCGAAATGGTGCGAGCGAACGGGGCCGTGTCGCTCCGTGAACTCGCCCGCGTCGTCCAGACCTCTGAAGTGACCGTACGGCGGGACGTGCGCGCACTGGAGGCAGAAGGACTCCTCGACCGCCGGCACGGCGGTGCGGTACTGCCGGGCGGGTTCACGCGGGAGTCCGGCTTTCCGCAGAAATCCCATCTCGCGACCGCCGAGAAGACGGCCATCGCCGACCTCGCCGCGGGCTTCGTCGAAGAGGGCGAGGCCATCGTGGTGGGGGCCGGTACGACCACGCAGGAGCTGGCGCGTCGGCTCGCCCGGGTGCCCGGGCTGACCGTCGTCACCAACTCCCTGCTGGTGGCCCAGGCGTTGGCCCATGCCAACCGGGTGGAAGTCGTGATGACCGGCGGAACGTTGCGTGGTTCCAACTACGCGCTCGTCGGCAGTGGGGCCGAGCAGTCCTTGCAGGGGTTGCGGGTGTCCCGGGCCTTCCTGTCCGGGAGCGGGCTCACGGCCGAGCGCGGGCTGTCCACGTCCAACATGCTGTCGGCCTCGGTCGACCGCGCGCTGGTGCAGGCGGCCGCGGAGGTCGTCGTGCTCGCCGATCACACCAAGCTCGGGACGGACACGATGTTCCAGACCGTGCCGACCGATGTGATCACCCGGCTGGTGACGGACGAGCCGCCCGCGCATGATGACCGTGCGGCGACGGAGTTGCAGGCCCTGGCCGATCAGGGCGTGCAGATCGCCGTCGCCGGCGCGTCGGGCTCCGCGGGTTCCGGGAACGCAGGGGGCGATGCCATCCCCCCGCGTCAGGCGCGGGCCCTGCCAGGGCAGCGGCGGCAGGTTCCCGGCGCCCAGGCCTCCGGCCTGAGGGCGGCGACGGTGTTGGGGGACGCCGGGGTTGAGCGGGGGCGCGTCGCGGATATGCGGCGGAGGTAGGCGCCTTTTCGCCGTGGGGGTGCGTGGTGTTAGGCGGCTGCGGGTGCGTCGTGGCTGGTCGCGCCCACGCGGCGGTAGCCGCATATCGGATACAGCCCCGCGCCCCTTAGGGGGCGCTTAACCTCAGGCGTCTTTCAAGCCTCTCAAGGTCAAATTGAGCAATCGGTCGGCGAGTTGCGGGTCTTCTCCTGACTCCTCCGCCGCCAGGGCGATCGCGTGGGTCAGTTGGAGCAGGTCGCCGATCTCCACGTCGGGGCGGACCTTGCCTGCCTCCTGGGCGCGGGTCAGGAGCGCACCGCCCGCCTGGCGGATCGGCTCGTTGCAGCGGGACAGGGCCGAGCTGGTGTCCGAGGAGACGGACATCAGGGCTCGTGACAGGCCCCGGTACTCACCCGCGTGCGTGACCATCTCGCGCAGCCACGTCACCAGGGCCGTGCAGGGCTCGGGAGCGGTGAGGAGTTCCCTCGCCCGGGCCAGCAGGTCGTTCAGTGCGTCCTCGAAGACCGCACTCAGCAAGGCGTGGCGGTTGGGGAAGTGGCGGTAGAGGGTGCCGATGCCCACGCCGGCGCGGCGGGCCACGTCCTCCAGGGACGCGTCCGTGCCGTGGGCCGCGAAGGCCGCGCGGGCCTCCGTGAGGAGGCGGTCGTGGTTGCGGCGGGCGTCGGCTCGCATCACGCGCGGGATCGCGGCTTCCCGGGTCTTCTGGGGTTCCGCCGAGGTCGTGCTCGCCATGCCTCTCAACTGCTCCCTCCCGTGGTCCCGTGTGGGTCCAGGATGCCATTGAGGGCGCGCGGGGTGAGACGGCGAAGCGCCCGGTGGGCTGGGTCGTCCAGTCCGCCGGGCGCCTCGTACGTGCGCTGTGCTGCTCAGTCCTTGATCTCGCAGATCGCCGCGCCCGAGCTGACGGACGCCCCGATGTCGGCGGACAGGCCCTTGATGGTGCCGGATTTGTGGGCGTTGAGGGGTTGTTCCATCTTCATGGCCTCGAGGACGACGATGAGGTCGCCTTCCTTGACTTCCTGGCCT
>NZ_JBIWPO010000030.1:0-85116 GCF_044768275.1 Streptomyces sp. NPDC101152
GTGGTGATCGAGGCGGTGGGCCGCCCGGAGACGTACCAGCAGGCCTTCTACGCCCGGGACCTGGCGGGCACGGTGGTCCTGGTCGGTGTGCCCACGCCGGAGATGAAACTCGAACTGCCCCTGCTCGACGTCTTCGGTCGCGGCGGTTCGCTGAAGTCGTCCTGGTACGGCGACTGCCTGCCCAGCCGCGATTTCCCGATGCTCATCGACCTGCATCTCCAAGGCCGCCTGCCGCTGGAGCAGTTCGTCACCGAGACGATCGAACTCGGCGAGGTGGAGAAGGCGTTCGAGCGGATGCACGACGGCGACGTGCTGCGCTCGGTGGTGGTGCTGTGATGACCGTGCGCATCGAACGCCTGGTGACCTCGGGGCAGTTCAGCCTGGACGGCGGCACCTGGGACGTGGAGAACAACGTGTGGCTCGTCGGCGACGATCACGAGGTGGTCGTCATCGACGCGGCCCACGACGCGGAGGCCATCCTGCAGGCAGTGGGCGATCGGCGGCTGAAGGCCGTCATCTGCACCCACGCACACAACGACCACATCGACGCCGCGCCCGAACTCGCCGACCGCACCGGCGCCACCATCTGGCTGCACCCCGACGACCTGCCCCTGTGGAAGCAGACCCACCCGCACCGCGCCCCCGACGCCCATCTGGTCGACGGCCAGGTCATCGAGGCCGCCGGAGCCGACCTCACCGTCCTGCACACCCCCGGCCACGCGCCGGGCGCCGTCTGCCTCCACGATCCCGGCCTCGCCACGGTCTTCACCGGGGACACCCTCTTCCAGGGCGGCCCCGGCGCCACCGGACGGTCGTACTCCCACTTCCCGACGATCATCGACTCCATCCGCGACCGACTGCTCACCCTGCCGCCCGAGACCAAGGTCCTCACCGGCCACGGCGACTCCACGACGATCGGCGCGGAGGCCCCGCACCTTAAGGAGTGGATCGCCCGCGGCCACTGACACCGCACTCGGCCGATCCACCGGAAATCACGACAGAGGTTGTCCGGCTTTCCCGGCATCCTCGAGGTGAGACGACGCAGCACCCGCGCCCGGCGCTCCGAGTACGACCGCCCCGAGACGATCGAGGACACCGCCGACCTGGTCATCCGGGCCGGCGGCAACGGCATCGCCGTACCCGCCGAGCACCCCGAATCCGGTCAGGTGCGCGCCCTCGTCGACCGCGTCGCCGACGATCAGGGCCGGCTGGGAGCACGACCTCGCCAAGACCTCCGTCCTGCGCATGGCCTTCGCCCTCGGCCAGGAACTCGGGCCGCGCGGCGCGACCGCCGTCGCCCTCACGCCGGGCTGGATGCGTTCGGAGATCATGCTCGACCAGTTCGGTGTGCGCGAGGACGACTGGCGCGACGTCCTCACGGACGTCCCGCACTTCGCCATCTCGGAGACCCCGCGGTACGTGGGCCGCGCCGTCGCCGCCCTGGCCGCCGACCCGGAGGTGGTCCGCTGGAACGGCGGCTCCCTCTCCAGCGGCGGCCTCGCCCAGGCCTACGGCTTCACCGACCTCGACGGCAGCCGCCCGGACGCCTGGCGGAACCTCGTCGAGGTGCAGGACGCGGGGAAGCCGGCGGACGTGACCGGCTACCGGTGAGACGCCCACTGCCCGTGGATCATTTCCGGGAGTAGCTTCGGTCCATGGCTGACGCGAAGCGCTTCGAGGGGTACGGGGTTCTCGTCACCGGCGCGGCCCGAGGCATCGGCGCCGCGGTCGCCCGGCGTCTGGCCGAGGAGGGGGCGCGGGTCCTGCTGACCGACGCCGACCGCGCCGAGGTGGAGCGGACGGCGAGCGAGCTGCGCGAACAGGGGATGGCGGCCGAGGCGTCGATCTGTGACGTGGCCGACCGCGCCGCAGTGGAGGCGGCCGTCGCGTTCGCGGTCGACGCCTTCGGTTCTCTGGACGTCCTCGTCAACAGCGCGGCGAGCTGCACCTCCGACACGCCGCTCTTCGAGGACGGCACGGACGAGGCGTGGGCACGCGACCTCGACATCACCCTCACCGGCACCTATCGCTGCTGCCGGGCCGCCCTCCCGCACCTCGCCCGCTCCGGTCGCGGCGCCGTCGTCACCATCGGCTCCGTCAACGGCCGCCTGGACTTCGGCAACCAGGCCTACAGCGCCGCCAAGGCCGGCCTCGGCTCGCTCACGCGTACCCTCGCCGGTCATGCCGCCGCACGGGGAGTGCGCGTCAACCTCGTCGAGCCGGGCACGGTGCGCACCTCCGCGTGGGAGGGGCGGGAGGACGAGCTGGAGGCGCTGCGCCCGCTGTACCCGCTCGGCCGGGTCGGCGAACCGGAGGACATCGCCGCCGCCGTCGCCTTCCTCGCCTCGCGTGACGCGGCCTGGGTCACCGGCACCGTGCTCACGGTAGACGGCGGCCTGACCGCGGTCCACGCGGGGTTCAAGGCCACGGCGCGACCGCGCGCGGCCCTGTGAGCTGGGGCACTGCGATTGTCACCGTTTCGTCGTAACGTGCGGCGACTTACAACCGATCGCGGCGGACATGGGTCTAGCTGGCAGAGATCGCAGATCGGACGACCATTCCGCGCGAAAGGCAGAGGCACGCCATGGGGGACATCCGCAGACGGGGAGCCGTCGTACTCGGGATCACCGGACTGGTGGCACCGCTCACCATCGCACTGGGCAGCGGTTCCGCCCAGGCGGCCACGGATTGCACCACACAGGCCGGGCCGTACCAGAAGCAGGTCGAGAAGTTCCTCGGCCGGCCGGTCGACGGGAAGCAGTCCGTCGCCGACTGCCAGGCCATCAAGGCATTCCAGACCAAGCACGGCATCACCCCGAACATCGGGTACGCGGGTTCCGTCACCTGGGGCGTGATGGACCTCATGAACAAGCAGAAGGCCGTCGGGAACAACCCCAACAAGGACGGCAAGTGCCCGACGAACAAGGGCCGCATAGCCTGCGTGAACCTCACGCTTCAGCTCAGCTGGATCCAGGACGGCAGCAGGCTCGTCTACGGCCCGGTGCCGGTCCGCACCGGCCGCAAGGGGTACGTCACCCGCACCGGCCTGAAGAAGATCTACTGGCGCGACAAGAACCACGTCTCGGACATCTACAAGGTGCCCATGCCCTACAGCCAGTTCTTCGACGGCGGCCAGGCCTTCCACTCGGTCCAGCTCAGCATGTGGAACCCGCCGGGCTCGCACGGCTGCGTCAACATGACGCCCGCCACCGCCCAGAAGTACTGGAACCTGCTGAAGACCGGCGACGACGTCTTCGTCTACGGCCGCAAGCCGGGCACCTGAGCAGGCACCCGGCCCGGCGTCCCGCCTACTGCGGTGCGTCCCCGAAGTCCGGGATCTCCAGCCGCACCCCACCCTGCCGCGCCGACTCGTGCGCGACGATGCCCGGCAGGGTGTAGCGGGCGGCCACCCACGCGTTCACCGACGGCAGCGAGCGCGTGTTGACGGCGGTCACGAAGTCGTCGACGAGGAAGTGGTGGCTGCCCTCGTGCCCGTTGTGCAGGTTGTCGAAGGCCCGCGGCAACCGCGCCCGGTCGTGCACCGGCGCCGAACCGGAGGTGAAGGCGGCCCGCAGTTCGGGCGCGATGTGCTGCAGCGACGGGTCGTCGGGGGACATGGTGGGCTTGGGCTCCAGCAGTTCGCTGATGTCCTTCACCCCCTTCTTGTCCTGCCACAGCGCCACCGTGGCGAGCTGCTCCATGCTCGCCTCGGTCCCGAAGAAGCGGAAACGGGACTCACGGATGTGCGAGGGATAGCCGACCCGCCGGAACTCGTTGGTGCGGAACGATCCGCCGCCCGCCACCTCGAACAGCGCGGTGGCGTTGGAGAAGTCGTTGCCGAACTGGCTGACGTCCTTGTCGAACACGCCGTCACCGCGGTCGTCGACCACGCCGATCGCCGACACGCTCACCGCGTGCGTCTGCCAGGCGCCGAGCACACCGCCCACCGAGTGCGTGGGGTACAGCAGCGGGGGATAGCTGGCGGTGGCCTTCCAGTTCTCGCCGCCGCTGTACTGGTACGCCTCGTAGAAGCCGAGGTCCATGTCGTGGACGTAGTCGCCCTCGGCGTAGAAGAGCCGCCCGAAGGCGCCCTCGGCGATCTGGTTGCGGGCGTGCACGGTCGCCGGGTTGTACTGGCTGGTCTCGCCCATCATGTACGTCAGCCCGGTCGTGCGGACCGCGTCGATGATGGCGGAGATCTCCTCGGTGGTGATCGCCATCGGGACCGCCGAGTAGACGTGCTTGCCCGCGTTGAGGCCCTGCAGGACCAGCGGTCCGTGCGTCCAGCGCTGGGTGAAGACGGCGACCGCGTCGACCGCCGGCGACTCGAGCATCGCCTCGTAGGTGGGGAAGGTGCCCGCCAACCCCTGCGCGGCGACGAGCTGTTCGGCTCGTTCGGGCAGCAGGTCGGTGACGTAGACGTCGCTGACACCGGGGTGGGCCTGGAACAGCGTCGCGAACTGGCCGGAGAACTGGCCGGCGCCCACGATGCCGAGGGAGAACGTCATGAAAGGCGTGTCCTTCACTGGGAGAGGATCAGGTTGATCTGACTGCGCTCAGTAGATGGCCATTTACTTTTGTTGCGAAAGAATCCTGACGTCAAGATGCCTGCTGGATGTTTCTTGGATGCCATGGGCTGGTCTAAAGTGAGCTGATTGCTTTCAGTACGAAAAAATCGTATGGGAGTCTGACCTCCATGACCACAGTTGCCGCGAGCTGGCTTCCCCTGAGCGCCGGTGAGCGCTCGGTGGCGATCGAGGTGCTCGTGAACGGGCCGCTCTCGCGCACCGAGCTCGCCCGCCGGCTCGACCTGTCCGCCGGCAGCCTCACCCGGCTCACCAAGCCCCTCATCGAGTCGGGCCTGCTGGTCGAGGTCACCGAGGCGGGCGCCCTGCCGGAGGTCCGCCAGGGACGCCCGTCGCAGCCGCTCGACGTGGTCGCCGAGTCCCGCTCCTTCATCGGCTTCAAGATCACCGAGGACATGGTCTACGGCGTCGTCACCACGCTCAGGAGCGACATCGTCGCCCGCCACGACCGCCCGCTCACCACGCACGACCCCGCCGAGGTCGCCGACCTGCTGGAGGAGATGACCGGCGAGCTCACCCGCAGGTACCCGCGCGTCGCCGGGATCGGGATCGGCGTGGGGGGCCGGGTCGAGGACCGCTCCGTAGTGGCGGAGTCGGCCTTCCTGGGTTGGCGGGGCGTTCCGCTCGCCGGGCTCGTCGAGGAGCGTACGGGGCTGCCCGCCGTCGTCGAGAACGACGTCGCCGCTCTCGTGGAGGCGGAGACCTGGTTCGGTGCCGGCCGTGGCCTGGAGCGCTTCGTCGTCCTGACCATCGGTGCCGGCATCGGCTACGGGCTCGTCCTGGGCGGCAAGCGGGTGCCGAACGCCGAGGAGGACCGGGGCTTCGGCCGGCACTGGATCGTCAACCCCAACGGCCCGCTCACGCCCGACGGGGAGCGCGGCAGCGCCGTCTCGCTGCTGACCATCTCCAGCATCCGCTACCAGGTCAGGGCCGCCACCGGCCGCGACTGGAGCTACGAGGAGATCCTGGAGAGGGCGGCCGCCGGTGACCCCATGCCCGCCCGGGTCGTCGACGAGGCCGCGCGCGCCCTCGGCACGCTGGTCGCCCAGATCTCCAACTTCGTCCTGCCGCAGAAGATCCTGCTCGCCGGCGAGGGGGTCGGGCTGATGGATGTGGCGGAGAACACGGTGCGGGAGACGATCAGGTCCCTGCGGCACCCCATGGCCGCCCGCGTGGACCTGGAGACCAAAGTGTCCGATTTTCACGACTGGGCCCGTGGCGCCGCCGTTCTGGCGATCCAGGTCCTGGTGCTGGGCGCGGGCGAGGCATGAACTCCCGTAAGGATCTTGACAGATGGACGTGATCAGTAACACGGTCCGCTATGTCCGGTTCATTCCTGATTACTCACGTCGCCTTCACCTGCGGAGCCGTATGCTTCACGCCATGTCCACCACTGTTGAACAGGCTTCCGAACGCTCGGCGGCCGAGGTCAACGAGGAGATCCGGGCCCTGTGGCGCCGGTCGGGCGGGACACTGAGCGTCGAGCAGCGCGAGGAGTACCAGCGGCTCGTCCTGGAGTGGGCCGCCGCGGCCCCGCAACCCGCGCGGGCCGCCTGAGCACCACCTGAGGCCCGCCGCGCATCGCCGCGCCGGACCGGGGCACCCCTGACCGAATGGGCCCCCTCCTCTCACTGGCCTCGGCCGTCTGCTACGGCATCGTCGACTTCTCCGGCGGGATCCTCTCCCGCCGGGCCTCCTTCACCACCGTCACCTTCCGCGGCCAACTCGGCGGCCTCGCGCTCGCCCTCGCCGCCGCCCTCCTCATGCCCGCCCGTGCCGTCCACCCCGCCGACCTGCTGTGGGGTGCCCTGTCCGGCCTGGGCAGCGGCACCGCCATGTACTTCCTCAACCGCGGCCTGAGCCGCGGCGCCATGACCGTCGTCGTGCCGCTGAGCGCGGTGACCGGCGTGGCCCTGTCGGTCCTGTGCGGGGTCCTCCTGCTCGGTGACCGGCCGGACCCGTCGGCCTGGGCGGGCATCGCCCTCGCAGTGCCCGCCCTCTGGTTCGTGGCCGGCGGCATGGCCGGCGCCGCCCGGGGAGCCGGGGACGGGCTGCTCGCCAGCGCGGGCGTCGCCGTGCAGTACGTCGCCCTCGGCCTCGCGGGCCCGGCCGCCGGGCTGTGGCCGGTCGTCGCCGGCCGTGCCGCCGCCGTACTCCTGCTGGTGCCGACCACCCTGCGGCACAGGTCGCCCACCCTTCCCCCGCGGCTCGCGGCGCAGGCGCTCCTCGTGGGGGCCGGGGCCGCGCTCGGTCTGATCCTCTACCTGCTCGCCGCCCAGCGGCAGCTGCTCACGGTGGCCGTCGTGCTCGCCTCCCTCTACCCGGCTCTCCCCGTCGTCCTCGGCCTCGTGTTCCTGCACGAGCGGATCACCGCGCGCCAGGGTGCCGGGCTGCTGGGTGCGGCGGCGGCCACCGTGCTGCTCACCGTGGGCTGAACCGTCAGCCCCAGGTCGTCGAGTAGTAGCGCCGGTACTCCTTGCGGTCCTGCTCCGACCGGATCCACCGGGTGGCCACCAGCGCGATCAGGCTGCCGCCGATCACCAGCATGCCGGGGCCGATGTTCCTGGGGTCGCCGAGCCGGGCCAGCAGGGTCGTGCCGGTCGCGGTGCCCGTCGCGGGAGTGGTGGAGCCGGGGGAGGTCGTCGTGGGCGCGATCGCGCTGTGCGTGGCCGAGGCGGACGGCGCCGGTGAGGCGCCCTGCTGGGCGGCCGCCTGCTTGGAGACGATCAGCTGCACACCGAGCGCCTGCATCGCCTTCGTCACCGGCTGGAAGAACGTCGTACCGCCCGCGGTGCAGTCACCGCTGCCGCCCGAGGTCACACCGAGCGCGATGCCCTCCGAGAACAACGGGCCACCGCTGTCGCCCGGTTCGGCGCACACGTTCGTCTCGATGAGGCCGGTCACCGTGCCCTCGGGGTAGTTCACCGTCGCGTCGAGCCCCTTGACCTCCCCGTCGTGCAGGCCGCTGGTGCTGCCGCTGCGGAACACCCGCTCCCCGACCACCGGATCGCTCACCCCGGTGATCCGTACGCCGTTGCCGTTGCCGATGGCCACGATGTCGGCGCCCTGCCCGGCCGTCCCGCTCGCGTACTGGACCAGGGAGAAGTCGTTGCCCGGGAAGTTCTGCCTGACCGTCGTGCCGAGCTGCTGGGTGCCCTGGTTGTTGGTGAACCAGACGGACCCGGTGGGCCCGCAGTGCCCGGCGGTGAGGATGAAGTCGGTCTGCCCGTTGGTCACGTTGAACCCCGCCGAGCAGCGCCCGCCGGTCGAGAGGATCGGCACCGCCCCGTTGATCCGGGTCGTGAAGGTGCCCTTGGTGCGCTCCATGCGCACGAAGCTGCCGATGCCGGACGCCACCTTGGTCATGTCCGACCAGTCGGAGGCCGAGACCGTGCTGTCGGCCTGCACGACCACCTGGTTCGTCCGGTAGTCCATCACCCACGCCGTGCCCGGCACCCGCGGGGCCGAACGCAGCGTCGCCGTCGCCGCCTTGAGCTCGTTCATGCTGTGGCTGACCATCTTCGCCACCGCGCCTGAGCGCTCGACCTGCGCCGCCGCCTTCCGGTCGGTCACCGCGACGACCGTGCGCCCGCCCGCGCCGACCCAGGTGCCCGCCGTCCGGGCGGTACCCAGCTCGGACACCAGCGAGGCGCCCGTGCCCGGCGCGCCGCCCGTGGCGCTGAACGGCACGGCGGAGGTGCCGGGGGGCTCGCTCGCCATGGCGGCCTGCGTCACCATGGCTCCCCCGAGGAGCAGTCCGCCGACGGCCGCCAGTCGTGTCACTCGCCGGACCGTCCGTCGTCGTGCGTGCCTCATGCATGGCTCCCGAACCTGTACGCGCGGTGCAACACCGCGGGGCCCTTGGGTCGTTGAGCGCCCTCTCTCCATACGTGCCGGGAGCCGGGCGTGTTCAGCACGCCGACGATCTTCTACCGCTTGCGCCCCACCCCGCCGTACATCGCCACCTCCCGGGGCTCGGAACCCTCCTGCGGGCGCCAGCGCGGGCACGACACCACACCCGGCTCCAGCAGCTCCAGGCCGTCGAAGAACCTGGCCACCGCCTGGGGGGTGCGCTGGGTGAGCGCCGGGGTGCCGTGCTCGTTCCAGAACCGGACCGCCGCGTCCACCTCGGGCAGCGCCGGGCTCGTGATGGTGTGGGACAGGACGAGATGGCTGCCGGCGGGCAGCGCGTCCATGAACCGCCGCACGATCCCGTACGGGTCCTCGTCGTCGCCCACGAAGATGACCACCCCGAGCAGCATCAGGGCCACCGGCCGGTCGAGGTCCAGGGTGTCGGCGGCGCGCTCCAGGACGGCCTCCACGTTGCGCAGGTCCTCGTCCAGATGATCGGTGCGGCCCTCCGGCGAACTGGTCAGCAGGGCGCGGGCGTGGGCCAGGACGAGCGGGTCGTTGTCGACGTACACCACCCGTGACTCGGGGGCGAGCCGCTGGGCGACCTCGTGCGTGTTGTCGGCGGTGGGCAGACCGGTGCCGATGTCGAGGAACTGGCGGATGCCCACGTCGGCGACGAGGTGACGCACCGCGCGGCCCAGGAACTGGCGGTCGGCGAGGGCGTACTCGCCGATGGACGGGTGGAGTTCGCGGATCCGGTCGCCGGCCACGCGGTCCACCTCGTAGTAGTCCCCGCCGCCGAGCCAGTAGTTCCAGATCCTGGCCGTGTGCGGGCGCAGGGTGTCGATGCGTCTGCGCAGCGCAGCGGCCGGATCGTCGGTGGCTGCCGGGTTGTCCGTCACTTGCTCAGCTCCTGGAGGGCCGGTGGTGGGCGCGGGGGGCGACAACCGGCCAATCTAGACGGCGGAGTTGATGTCTGCCGAGGGTGCGGACGGGGTGACTTCCGCGATGAGTGGTGCCCGGCTCGTCTCGTCGCCCCACACGGAGTGCGGATCGACGTAGGGCCGCAGCAGCGCGGTCAGCGCCGGGTCCGCCCGCCGGTTCAGCTCGTCCGAGGCGAGCTTGCGGGCGATCCCGGCGAGGAAGTCGGCCAGTTGCACCCGAGGATCCTCGCCGGCGACCACGAGCCGCAGCCCGCCGAGCCGGATGCCGGAGCGCCGAGCCGTCTCCTCGATCCAGGCGATGCGTTCGGGCGTCAGCAGGTTCTGCCGGTCGTGCACGAGCCGCACCCGGTGCTCGCCGGCGCTCCAGTGCGCGGCGGTCCGCACGATGGCCGGCAGCAGCGGGTTGAGCACCGGTACCAGCGGCGGCCCGGCGAGAAGCGCGGCCCGGTACGCCTCCGCGCGGGGACGGGCCGCCGCCAGCGCGTCCAGGACGGCCCCCGGAACGGCGGGCACGGGCGTGCGCCGCAGGTCGTCCACCGTGCGGAAGAACCCCTCGACGGGGAGCGCGGGGTCCCCGTCGTGCCGCACGCGCAGCAGCCGGTTGGCCGACCGCAGGAACTCCCCCCACCGTGCGTCCCCGAGGCACCGCCGCCCGGCGGCGAAGAGGGCCGGGGCGCCGGAGGCATCGCCGAGGAGCAGCTCGGCGACCCGGTCGACGACGAGGAACGCCTTCTCGACCAGATGCACATGGGCGTTTCCCCGGAGCGGCCCCTGGGGCGCCAGGAGCCATTCCAGCACCGCCCGGTGCTTCTCCCGCAGCAGATGGTTCGCCTTGTACTCCTCCGCGGGCGACCGGATCCGGTCCCGGGTCTCCCGGATGGCCGCGGCCGCGGTGTCCACGGGCAGCCGCACACTGGCGTGGGCGAAGACGTCGGTGTTCCCGCCGGTGAGGTTCTCGCCGTCGGAGCCCGACTCGTCGCAGCAGACTTCCAGGTCCTGCCAGGTCACACCCGAGCCCCCTGTCCCGTGCCCATGGACAGGTTCTCGCACGACCGGCCCGGCGGATCAAATTCTTTCCGCGGGACGCGTGCCTAGACTTCCGCCATGGAGAACACACAGCCACAGCTGGAACGGCTCGGCGCGGGCAAGTACGTGTTGATCACCAGCTACCGGAAGAACGGCACCCCGGTGGCCACGCCGGTGTGGGTGGTGCGCGACGGTGACTCGCTCGGCGTGTGGACGGCCGCCGACTCCTGGAAGGTCAAGCGGATCCGGGCCCGCGGGGACATCCTCGTCGGCCCCTGCGACGTGCGCGGCAATCCCACCGGCGCCCAGGTGCCCGGCACGGCGGAGATCACCGACGAGGCGACCGTCGCCCGCTACCGCCGGCTCATCGCCCGCAAGTACGGCGTCCTCGGCCGGCTCACCCTGCTCGGCAGCCGCCTGCGCCGCGGTCTCGGCGGGACCGTCGGTATCCGGGTGACTCCCGAGCCCTGAGAGACGTCGGGCCGGCGGCGCAGGAGAGGCATGGGCCGGGCGGGTTCGGGACAGGACCCCTCAATGAGCCGAACCCCGCTGCGCGCCGCCGTCGTCGGCACCGGACATCGCGCCCAGACCTTCACCCGGGGCCTCGCCGTCCGCCCCGCCCACCGGGTGGCCGCCCTGTGCGACCCGAACCCGACCCGGATGGCCTTCCACAACGCCCTGCTCACCGCCGGCGGCGCACCGCCCGCCTCCATGTGGCCACCGGACCGTTTCGCCGACATGCTCCGCACGGAGGGCATCGACGAGGTCGTCGTCACCACCGTCGACGCGGCCCACGACGCCTACATCGTCCCTGCGCTCGAGGCGGGTTGCCGTGTCGTCACCGAGAAGCCGATGACCGTCGACGCGGAGCGCTGCGCCCGCATCCTCGGCACGGTCGAGGCCACCGGCAACTCGCTCACCGTCGCCTTCAACTACCGCTTCAACCCGGTCCACGAGAAGGTGCGCGCCCTGCTGGCCGAGGGTGCCGTCGGGGAGATCCTGTCGGTCCACTTCGAGTGGCTCCTCGACACCCGCCACGGAGCCGACTACTTCCGCCGCTGGCACCGCGAGAAGCACAACAGCGGCGGACTGATGGTGCACAAGGCGAGCCACCACTTCGACCTGGTCAACTGGTGGCTCGCGGACGAGCCCGAGGAGGTCTTCGGCTACGGCCGGCTCGGCTTCTACGGCCCCGAGGCGGGCGAACGCCACGGACTGCGCCGGGACTACGAGCGGGCCCACGGCGCCGCCCCGGCCGCCGACGACCCCTACGCGCTGGACCTGGCCGCCAACGACACCCTGCGTGCCCTGTACCTGGATGCCGAGCGGGACGACGGGTACGTCCGCGACCGCAACGTCTTCGGCGGCCCGGTCAGCATCGAGGACGACATGGCCGTCCTCGTCCGCTACCGGCGCGGGGCGACGATGACGTACCACCTCACCGCGTACTCGCCGTGGGAGGGCTACCGGGTGATGTTCAACGGCAGCGCGGGCCGTCTGGAACTGGAGGTCGAGGAGAGCCGCTGGCAGCGGCCCGTGACCCGGGTCGCGTCGAACACCGGTGCCCTGCACGGGGACACCGCGGCGGAGCACGCGGGCGGCGCGCGGCTCACCCTGCGCCCGCTGTGGCGCCCGCCCGTCGACGTCCCGCTCGACGACGCGGGCCACGAGGCGCACGGCGGGGGAGACCCGCGGATGCTGGACGCGCTGTTCGGGTCAGCGGCCTCGGGGCGGCCGGCGGATCCCGGGGAGGCGGGCCACCCTACGGCGACCGAACGCGACGGCGCCCTCGCCCTGGCCGTGGGCGTCGCGGTCAACCGGTGCTTCGAGACGGGACGCCCCGTGACGGTACGGGAGTTGATCCCCGGGCTCTAGTGCCGCGGCAGGCAACGTTCGCACGCCGATAGAGGACGCCCCGGACGCCGCTCCTTACCGGGCAAACATTGCCTGCCGCGGCACTAGGGTGCCGTGCCGGTCAGGTCCAGGCGCGGTAGGGCTCGTCGAGCAGTTGGAAGACGGGCTCGCCGCGCACCGGATCCTTCACGGTGGTCAGCCGGACCCGGCCGCCGCTGTGGATGCTGATCAGCGAGCCCATGACGCGGCCGCGGACGACGAAGCCCTCCGCCATCTCGACGAGCGACACATTGCGCGCGGCGGGGGTGTTGCGGTGCACCACCGTGGCGTGGCGGATGGTGCCGGTGCCCTCGCTGCGTTCCGTCCTGAGGTCGCTGCCCTGACACACCGGGCACAGGATCCGGTGGTACATGGCCGTTCCACACCAGGTGCAGCGCTGGAAGAGGAGGGCGTCCGTGTCCCGCGGCGCGGGGTCGAGCACGCCCGCGACGGAGCCGGTCGTCTGGCGAACCGCGATTCCTGAGTGGTGGTACACGCTGGTCAACTCCCTGCGCTCGGCCGGAATCCCACGTGCGCGGTACGCCGTGCCACCGTGCACGGCATCAATGTATGACACTGAGTGTCATACGTAAAGGTACTGCGTACCCTCAATCTGGACGGGTTCGGTCGCCTCCTCGGTCGAGGGCGCGCTCGATCTCCTGGACCACCCGCCACAGGGGTGCGCCCTGCCGGGAGACGAGCACCACCACGTCCTCGGGTTCCTCGGGTTTCTCGGCGTCCTCGGGCCCCGGGCGGCCGGCGAACGCCGACTGCACGTATCCCAGGGCGTGGTCGAGGGCGTCGTCCGCCTCGCCCTGGCCGTCGGAACGCAGCCAGGAGCGCAGCGCGTTGTTGTGCGCCGCCGCGACCGCTGCCGCGATCACGTCGGCCCGCAGCGTCCCGTCCGGGCGGTCCGCGAGGCGGCCGCGCAGATAATCGGCGAAGGCGCGCTCGTAGCGCCAGACCACCGAGAGTTCGTACGCGCGCAGCCCGGGTACCTTCTTGGTCAGGCGGTAGCGCTGCACGGAGAAGGTGGGGTTCTCGGTGTACATCCGCAGCACGATCCGGACCGCGTCACAGACCCGCAGCACCGGGTCGTGGTCGTCGGAGCTGTCGGCGAGGAACGCCGTCACCTCGGCCAGGCTCCGCTCGTGGTCGGGGAAGACCACGTCCTCCTTGGAGGGGAAGTAGCGGAAGAACGACCGCCGTCCGACACCGGCGAGCGCCACGATGTCGTCCACGGTCGTCTGCTCGTAGCCCCGCTCGAGGAACAGGTGGAAGGCGGCCGCCACCAGGGCGTCCCGCATGGGCGGACGCGTGGCCGCCGGCTCCGTCTTCATGAACGGGAACGTAGCATCCGAGCGAGGCGAATGGCACTCAGTGCGCCTATGGCAGGGAACTCAGTGCCTGTTGAACTCCTGGGGCCGTGACCGCGTATCACTCCGGGAACGGCCGAGAGCGCCGCCACGGCACGGAAGGAGAGCACTGTGCCCGCACCGTCGGCATCCGGGGCACCGGACGACCGCCCGCCGCTGGAGCCCATCGTCGTCCTGCGCCCCCGCCGCACCGACGCCCTGGCGGAGCTGTTCAGGGAGATGGAGCAGGGCACGGCCGACCTGGAGCCCGTCGCCGTGCCAGACCCGTACTCCTGGGACGAGGGCGAGACACAGGAACTGCAGCCGGTGCGCGCCGAGGGCCGTGCCGCCCCCGGCGGTTTCCGCCGGTTCGGCCTCGGGTCAGGACTGCGCCGCGCCGCCGTCACGGTCGCCGTCGCGGCGGCCGCCCTGGTCGGCTTCGGCTGCGCTCTCCTGTTGCCCGGCAAGAGCGGCGAGGCCGCCACACCGCCGGTGTCGCCCCGCCCGAGCGCGTCGGCCGAGCCGACCGCGACCGCGTCGGCGACCGCCTCCGGGTCTGCCGCCACCGACCCCGACGGCGCCGGCACCCTGCGCGCGGGCGACAGCGGGCCGGCAGTCACCGACCTGCAGAAACGCCTGCTGCGCATCCCGAACGTGTACGACCACGGCTCCACCGACGGCCACTACGACGCCACCCTCCGGGCCGCGGTGGCCCGCTTCCAGCTCTGGTACGGCATCAGGGGCGACGAGAACGGTGTCTACGGCAACGACACCCGGCAGGCACTGGAGTCCCGTACGGGTGCCGCCACCGGCTGACCCCAGCGTGCGGCCGCCGCTCGAACACCGGACAACGGCTGGGGAAAGTCCTGGTGGAGGGGTGTGGTCACGGGGCTTCAGGCGCCACCATGGGCGCAGGGCCGGCGCACCTGGCGTCGGGCCCGCCCGATCCGAAAGCCCCGCACATGAACGGCTCCCGCGTCCCGGGTCTGGTCCTGCCCGCCGTCTTCCTGCTCGCCCTTGTCGTGGGCGTCGTCTGGTACTGGCGGCATCGCGACGACGAATGAGACGTGCCCTAGGGGGTGTCCGGAACCCTGATGTCGAGTATGCAGACGTCGTCCCGCCGGTCGCCCTCGAGCACTCCGGCCAGCAGCGGTGCCAGGGAGCCCAGGTCGTCGGTGTGGTGGGACAGAACTGCCTCGGCGAGCCGCTTCAGGCCCTTGTCGATGCCCTCGCCGGGCCGCTCGACCAGGCCGTCCGTGTAGAGGATGACGCGGTCGCCCGGCTCGAGACGGCACCGCGCCTCCTCGAAGACCGGTTCCGTGCTCGCACCGAGCAGCATGCCGCCGGGCCGGTCGAGATAGCGCACCTGCCCGTCGCGCAGCAGCAGCGGCGGCGGATGGCCGGCCTGGGCCCACACCAGCACGTGCTCGGCGGGGGAGTAGCGGGCCAGGACCATGGTCGCCGTGGCGTGTGTGTCGCGGGAGTGCAGCAGCAGCGTGTTGAGCCGGGCGAGCGCTCCGGTCAGCGAGGAGCCGGTGATGACCATGCCCTTCGCGGTGAAGCGGAGCAGCGCCATCGTGGCGACCGCGTCGATGCCGTGCCCGGCGACGTCACCGACCACGAACAGGGCGTCGCCGTCCGGCAGTTCGATGGCGCTGAACCAGTCGCCGCCCACGTGGATGCCCGACTGGGCGGGCAGATAGGCGACTTCGACGCGCAGTCCCGCGAGCGGGACGGGCCGGGTCGGCAGGGGCAGCAGCGCGTGCTGCAGCCGGCCGGCCAGGGTCCGCTCGGCGCGCAGCACGTCGTGCTGGGTGAGGATGGCCCGTTCGCTCTCGACGAGCGCGAGTTCCGCGCTGCGCTGCGCGGTGAGGTCCTGGACGACGCCGTGGACCTCGACGATCGTTCCGTGCGAGTCCGGCACCGCCTCAGCGACGGCCCGCAGATGCCGTAGCCGGCCTGCCACGCGGATGCGGAAGGGCACGTCGAACGGCCGTCCCGCGCGCAGGAGTTCCGCGACGGCGTGGGCCAGGACCGGTCCGTCCTCGGGCAGCGTCGCCTCCGGGAGCCGGGTGAGCGGGACCGGCCCGTCCGCCGGGTCCCGGCCGAAGAGCGTGAAGACCTGGGAGGACCAGGTGACTTCGTGGGTCAGCAGGTTCCAGCTGGCCCAGCCCAGATTCCCCAGCCGCTGCACGTCCGCCAGCCGCTGCTCCTGCCGGTCCGAGGAGCCGTGACGCAGCCAGGTGACGACGAGGTTCGGCTCCAGCCGCGCCGCGCGCACCGAGTACGTGCACAACTCGGCGACACCGTCCACCAGCTCCTGGTGCGCGAACTGCTCGCTCTCGTACGGCTCCCCGGTGGCGAGCGCCCGCTCAAGGCCCTGCCACAGCGGCTCACCCGCCAGGGCCGGGCAGCACTCCCTGAACCCCCGGCCGACCAGCTCGCTGCCCGGGCGGCCGATCACGTCGGCCGCGTGGGCGGTCGCGGCGTCGATGCGGTAGTCGCTGATGTCCCCCGAGGTGGTGCGCAGAGGCGTGAGCAGTATCGTCGCGCCCGGCAGCGCGTCGAACACGGCCCGCACGACGTCCGGTGCGTCCTCGCGGGCCACCCCGGGACGGGTGTCGAAGGCGCGCAGCCGGCCCGCGCACAGCAGGGCGACCGCCCGCAGATGCGCGCGAACGCTCTCGCTGAGTGGTCCGCCCCGGGCGCGCATCACCCCGAGACACACGTCTCCCGGCCGTGCGGCCCTGCCCGCTCGCCCGGCCGACGGGTCGGGCCCCGGTACCGGCAGCCAGGCACGGGAGGGCCAGCGGCTCGGCGGATCCCCGATGAGCAGATACCGTTTCCGGTCCGCTTCCAGGTCCTCCAGCCAGCGCGGCTCGCCCGCCCGCAGCGTGTCCAGCGCGGCCACCCCGCTGAGCGGCGGC
The DNA here is from genome assembly GCF_044768275.1 of Streptomyces sp. NPDC101152. Classification (NCBI taxonomy): domain Bacteria; kingdom Bacillati; phylum Actinomycetota; class Actinomycetes; order Kitasatosporales; family Streptomycetaceae; genus Streptomyces; species Streptomyces sp. NPDC101152. Next base: position 16,584 of record NZ_JBIWPO010000030.1, read on the forward strand.
ACGTGCTGCCACTGGGCGGCCAGCCGCTCGTCGATGCCCGCATGCCCGATCAGGTCCAGACCGCCGGCGGGCAGCAGCGCGTAGAGCATCACCGCGTCGGCCTCCACCTCCGGCGCGAGATGCTCCAGCAGACAGCCCGCCAGCTCCTGCGGCGTCGACACATGGACGAGGTCCCGGCCGAGCGCCGCCAGCGCACCCGAAGCGTCGTCGACGACGGCCGACGCCCGCGAGGGCGGCACGGCCGACTCCGGGAAGGCTTCGGCATGCGGTTCGGCCGCCGCCGCGGACGGGGCGGGTGCCAGGCCGCCGAGCGTGATCCAGCACTCCTCGAGGAGGGTGCGGTGCTCCGACTCGGCGCGCTTGCGCAGCTGTTCCTCGGCGGCGTTGGGGGAACAGCCGGTCTCCGCCATGACGACGCCCTTGGCCCGCTCCAGGACGGCCGACATCGCCGCCAGATCCCGCAGCCGGTCCATCTCGGCACGCTGTCTGGCGACGATCTTGGCCAGCGCAACGGTGTCGGGCGCGGTCGGGGACTCCGCTGGCGTGGCGGGCTCGCTCGTCACGTGTCGAGCATCGCACATCGGCCACGCACCGTTCGCCCACGTGCCTGCCCGCTCTTCACTCGAAAGAGGAAGATCCGGCGGGCGCGGTGGACAGAGTGCCTCCGCGTGCCGTATTCAGCCGTCCGGCCGGCGGTACAGCCACTGCCGCAACAGGCGGCTCAGCAGCGGCATGACCAGGTACGTCAGCACCGGCAGCAGGACCACGGGGAAGACGGCCGCGCGCAGGGGCAGCGGCCACGCGGTGGTGCGGGGCGTCACCAGCGCCTGGATGAGGAGCGTGAAGGGATAGGCGCCGAGGAAGGTGGTCAGCACCATTTTCCACCGGGGCGGCGACTGCACCGTGGTGCCCGGCAGGCCGAACCAGGTCTCCAGGCCGGTGGTGGACTGCCGCTCGCTACCGACCTCGGTGGCGACCCCCTCGATCCGCTCGTGCCACTCGGCGCGCTCCGCCGACTCCAGCCACCGGGTCAGCCGGTGCGGATCCGACCAGCGCAGCACCGCGTGGTAGCGGGCGCCGTCCTCGGGCCGCAGCCACGACACGCCCTCGTTGCCGGGGAACCGTCTGGCGCAGCGGGTGATGCCGTGGGTCCACTCCTCGAACTCCCGCTCCCGGCCCGGGCGCACCTGCCAGGTCAGCACGGTGGTGACCGGTTCGCCTCTGCGCAGCTGGGTGGTGCTCATGTTCACCACGTGTGCCACGCGGGGCGCGGATCATGCGCCGACAGCCGCGCCGCGGCTCAGCGCGCGGAGTCGATGAGCGCCTGGGTGACTGCGCGGACGCTGCGCGCGATGTGCTGGAGCTGCAGCACCTCCGCCGCGTACAGCTTGATGGTGTGCTCTATGACCGACTCGGGCAGGCCGAGGCGCGGCAGGTCGGCGCGTGCGGTCTGCAGGGCGGTGCGGGCGACCCGGATCTCGTGCTGGACCTGGATCTGCGCGTGACGGGCGAGCAGCACGGGGTGGCGGATCAGGGCCGGGTAGCTGGCGTACCGCGCCGGCACCAGCTCGCGCAGCCACTTGGCCGCGGAGCGCTCCCAGTCGTAGGAACCGGGCTGCTTGACCTGGCACGGCCAGTCCGGGCTGATGCGCGTGGTCGTCAGTTGCATGATCATCGCTTCCGGGTGTGCGGCGTCGTGAGGGTGGTCCGACGGGTGCGGGCGGCCCCGGCCTAGGGGATGACCGGGACCACCACGGGCACTCGCACGGACGAGGCCCGCCCGGATGCCCGCGGCGCCGACGCGGGTAGGAGACGGCGGCTGCGAATGTCCGGGTGACGCGTGAGAAGTATTTATATATGCCGTCCCGTTTGCAAGGCGTATGAAAACATTCATGCGCGATTTGTTCCGAAAGGTCCCTTTGTAATTCGGAACGGCGCGTGGGGAAGGTGTTACCGAAGGTTACGGGTGGGGTCATTCCCGCAGGAAGAACTGGTGCTGGTCGGAGATCTGTTCGTACTCCTCGAGCCGGGCCTGGGTGCGCTCCGGGTCGGCGTCGGTCATGGCCTGCAGCAGCGCGGCGGCGATCACGCCGGGCGCCGCGTAGGAGTCGAAGACCAGGCGGGATCCGGTGCCGGTGGCGAAGACGACGTCCGCCTCGTCGGCCACCGGCCCGAGCGCCAGATCGGTCACCAGGGCCACCTTCAGACCGGCGCTGCGCGCGACCTGGACCGCCGTCAGCGTCTCCTGGGCGTGCCGGGGCATCGAGAACGCCAGCACCCAGGTGCCGCCCGCCTCACGGGACTGCAGCAGTGCGTCGTAGGCGACGCTGCCGCCCCGGGTCACCAGCCGCACGTCGGGATGGATGCGGCGGGCGGCGTACGCGAAGTACTCGGCGAGCGACACCGAGATCCGCAGCCCGAGCACGGTCAGCGGGGTGGACGCGGACAACTTGCGGCCCGCTTCGATCAGTTGGTCGGGGTCGGCGAAGTCGCGCCGCAGGTTCTCCAGGTTCTCGATCTCCGCGTCGACCGCCGCCTGGAGTTCGTTGCTGCCGTTCTCCTCGGTCGCTCCCGGTCCGCCGGCCAGCGTGCCGAGGGCGATCGACTGCAGCTTCTCGCGCAGCGCCGGGTAGCCGCTGAAGCCGACGGCGGCGGCGAACCGGGTCACCGAGGGCTGGCTCACGCCGACGCGCTCGGCGAGATCGGTGATCGACAGGAACGCCGCCTCCGTGATGTGCTCGATCAGGTACTGGGCGATGCGCCGCTGGCCCGGGGAGAGCCGGGGCCGGTCGAAGAGGTTCCTGAGCTGGGAGGCCGGGGCTGCCTCGGCCTCCGGAGCCGTTTTGCCCGAAGTGATGGCGGATGCCTGTGCGCGTGCCTGCTGCGGCGATGGCACCGGTGCGCCTCCTTTGTCTCCCACAGTGCTTCAACATAGCTCACACACCGTCGTGACCAGGGCTTGTACAGGTGCCTCAGCGGCGGTAGATGGTGATCGAACGACCGACCTCGTCCACCGGACGACTGCTCTTGATCAGCGCGGCCAGCCGCCCGCGCGCCTTGTCGACCGCCGTGTCCGACACGACGAGCAGACCGTGCACCTGACGGGCCGGCACCTCGCGCGGATCGGCCGCGTCGATTCCGTAGTACGACGGCACACCGCTGCCCTTGTACACCAGCCACACCCGCTCGCCCCGGTAGCGCTCGCGCAGCCGGTCGGCGAGCCGCCCGAGATCCTGGCCCCAGTCGACGTTGGAGTCGTGCAGCCGCAGGTAGGTCTTCGACGGGCCGCCGAACGCCTCGTTGGAGTACGGGAGGTAGTAGGGGAACGTCCGCAGCGAGCTGACCGCGACGAACAGCACCAGTGCCCCCGTCGCGAGCGGCGCCCAGCGCCATCGGTTGACGAGCACGCAGCCCGCCGCGACCGCCAGGAACATCGGCACGAAGATCGCGTACCGGGTTCCGAAGTCCCGCGACCCGGTCATCGCCGCGGCCAGCAGCACGGCCGCCGGCAGCAGCACGTACGGCGCCGCGGGCCGCAGCCGTCGTACCGCCACCACCGCGACGGCACCTGCCGTCCACAGGGCGAGCATGCCGAGCGGCGTCTTCACCAGCAGCGCGGCCGGCAGGTAGTACCAGCGGGACCCGGTGTACAGATGCCCGAACAGGAAGCCCTGCCACGGGTACTTCTCCAGCCCGAACTGGATGCGCATCCCGTCCCGGTACGACTCGGGGACCGGCATCAGCTGCACCAGCAGCCCCTTGACCCCGTGCACGGCGGGCACCTGCTGCCCGGCCGCCGACCACCGCAGCCGAGGATCGACCGCGAGGTACGACGCCCATACGACGGCCACGGCGGCCACCGCGACGAGGGCGGCCGCTCCGAGCGAGCGCACCAGCGCGCGGCGCCGGTCCGCGGCCCCCGGTCGCCAGACCGCCCAGGCGGCCAACCCCACCAGTACGGGAACCACCGGGAGCACGCTCATCTTCGTCGCCAGCCCCGCCCCGAGGGCCAGCCCGGCCAGGGGGACGTACAGCCGGGGCCGTCGGCGGGAGCGCCACAGCAGCCAGGCCGAGGTCAGCACGAACCCCGCCGCCGGCACGTCCAGCGTGGCCAGCGAGCCGTGGGCGATGAGGTCGGGGGAGAAGGCGTACAGGGCCAGAGCCGCCAACCCGGCCGCAGCGCCCGCCAGTTCACGGGCGAAGGCGAACACCACGAGCCCGAACAGCAGCGTCAGCACGATCACCGGCAGCCGGGCCCAGAACATCAGCCGCCACGGGTCGTTCCCGGAGCCGTACAGCAGATGCTGGGCGAACCGGCTCTGGTCGCCCTTGGAGGAGGTGTCCAGACGCGGGTCGGCGACCGCCACCCCGGCGGCGACGACCAGCTTGCCGAGCGGCGGGTGCTCGGGGTTGAACCGGACGCGGTGCTCGTGCAGGTAGTCGGCGGCCGTGGCGACGTAGATCGGCTCGTCGATCGTCGGCGTCTGCTGCACGGCCGTGGTGACCATCGCGGCGGCCATCTGCGCGAGCAGCACGACCACCAGGAGCGGCGGCAGCCACCGCCGCCAGGTTCGGCCGGGCGGCGGGGCGGCCGTCACCGGGTACGGGGGCCGTGCCTCGCCGTCGGGGGTCCCGGGATCGAGGACCGAGTGCTGTTCGCGCGCCATCATCCGCCCCGCCGTGACAGGGACCGCGGGCGGGCGGGAGCGATCCGGGCCCTTCTCATGGGCCCTACTGTCGCATCAGCTCCCGCCCCCGGGCGTCACCGCTTCAGGAGTCGTACCGACAGACCTTCCGTCGTGTAGACGGGTACGGCCCGCAGCCGGTCGGAGTTCAGCTCCACGCGGTCGAACTGGCCACGCAGCGCGGCAGCGGACAGGACCCGCACCGTGCGGCCCGCGGCCGGCGGCCGGTCGGCGTCGAGCCGCAGCGACAACACGCTGCCCGCACCCAGCAGCGCCCGGCGCGTCACCTCCAGGGCGGGCTCGTGGCCGGAGCGCAGCGACAGCTCCAGCACCGAGGACTCCTGGGCGTACACACCGTGCACCTGCACGCCCCGCTGCACCCGCAGCGTGCCGCCGCACACCCGCACGTTCCCATGGCCCAGCGCGTGGGACGAGCCGGCGACCAGCGTGCCGCCCTTCACCACGGTGCCGCCGGTGTACCTGTTGTGGCCGGTCAGGGTGAGCGTGCCGGTGCCCTGCTTGGTCAGTCCGCCGTCGCCGTCGATGTCGTTGCGCCAGCTGTCGGCCGCGCCGAAGCCGCCCGCCGCCGCGTCCAGCGTCACGGTCACGTCGGAGTCGAAGGCGCCGTAGCCGTCGGCGGCGGCGAAAAGGTTCAGCCGCCCCCACTGCTCGAAGCCGTCCAGCAGCACGTACCCGGAGGGCAACGCGGTCGTCCGCAGCACCTCACGGCGCTGCTCGGCGTCCAGGTAGGGCAGCCGCGTCTCCAGCAGCACCTCCGCGCCCTTGGGCACGGTCAGCGGAACGCTGCGGCCCCGGCGGGTGAGCACGTACGTCAGCCGGGACTCGACCGCGCAGGCGTTGGCGTCCCGGTCGGCGTAGGCGTCGGAGGCGTCCGAGTGCGCGTAGGCGAAGAGGGTGTCGGGGGTCGTGCCGGTCTTCTGCGTGAAGTAGGCCAGCGCCTGGGCGCGGGCGGCGGCCTTGAGACCGGCGTTCGCCGGGTCGGCCAGGGTGGCGGCGGCCAGGGCGGTGGCCATGATGCGGCCGCCGATGACGTCGACCGTGGAGTGCATGCCGGCCACGATCCGGGTGTGGCCGAGCTCGAAGGCCCGCGTCACCAGCTCCTGGAACCGCTCGGGCACGGCGTAGGCGTAGGCCAGGCCGGCCAGGTGGAAGGCGTTGGTGTGGCCGCTGGGGAAGCCGCCGTCGTCCGTGGGGGAGGTGCTGCGCTGGCGCAGAAGCTGGGGCGCGACGACCACGTCGGACTCGTACACCGGGTACCCGAGGGCGTCGGTCTTCCCGGTGTCGACGACCTGGCTGTCCTCGTTCATGCGCCACGGCCGCGGGTACTGGTAGGCGTACTTGGAGGGGTTGCCCGACGCCCAGTTGCCGCGCAGCGTGTCCACCAATTCGGCCACCTTGCCGAGCGCGGAGTCGTGCGAGCCCGCGCCGAGCGCGGAGCCGGCCGGGGCGTCGGCGGGCACGGCGTCGTCGATCTTGGTCGCCGGGGTGCCGTCGGGGGCGCTGGTGATCGAGGTGACCGCCTTGGCGCCGGTCCGGTACAGGTCGGCCAGCGGACCCAGGCCCGCGATCATCGCGTAGCTCTGGTGCTGGCGGTCGTAGAGGAACGCCTCCTTGGCCTGCGCGTCCGTGCGGGCACCGGTGACGCGGACGGAGTACCGCACGTTGGCGCGCAGCACGTCGGGCCGCAGGGGCGTTCCGGTGTTCCAGGCGCCGCCCGTCTTCCACACCTGCGCGAAGCCCCCGAGGATCCGGACGACCGCGTTGGTCTCCGGCGTCAGGTTCGTCGGGAGATTGGTCCGGTAGTCGTCGACGAACGCGGCGGGGACGGTGGCGGCCTTGGCGTCCGCGGCGGCCATCCAGGAGGCGAAGGTCGGCGCGGCCAGCACACCGGCCGAGGCGCCCAGGGAGGTCTTGAGGAAACCCCGTCTGCCGACGGAGAAAGAGCGGTGCCCGGCAGATGACGGCATGCGTGTGCCTCTCTTCAGTTCTGCGGCCGTGCGGCCGAAGGGGGTGACATGGCGTGCGCTCGCGGGGGACTCGTGCACGGCACATGAGCCGCGGGAGTCGACCGGTACGTCGTGCGAAGATCTACGGGCGGTGCGTGTCCCGGTGGCGAGGCTCGTGCGACCGGGACCTGTCCTGCGGGTGAACGCGCGGTCAGCCGGAGCGCCGGCCGCCCATGCTGTCGTAGAACGGGGTGCCGGGAGAGACGTCCGAGGGCTTCACCGGCCGGCCCGCCGCACCCGAGGCGTAGAGGGCGGCGACCAGGGAGAGCGTGCGCCGGGACTCGGCGAGCGGCACGGGCGGCGGGGTGCCCTCACGCAGACTGGACAGCACCTTCGCGAACTGCGCCCAGTGCCCGCTGCGGGAGTTCCCGGCGGCCGCACCGTCCGCCGCGCCGTCCATGGCGTCCTTCCACTCGGCGAGCACATGGTCGTGCCCCGGTGCCGGGGTCACTCGCCAGTCCTCGTCCCGGTACCCGTACAGGTGCGTCACCTCGACGGTGGCGTACTCGAAGTCGTAGCGCAGGTACGACTCCTGGCGCGGCGAGAGGGAGCTGTTGACCACCGAGGCCACGGCGCCGTTCGCGAAGGTCACGTGCGCCATCGAGACGTCCTCGGTCTCGGTGCGGCGGGCCTGCGTCCGGGTGACGGCCTGCAGCTCGGTCCAGTCGCCGAGCACGTCGAGCATCATGTCCATCTGGTGGATGCCGAGCCCCATCGTGGGCCCGCCGCCCTCGGTGTCCCAGCGGCCCCGCCAGGGCACGTCGAAGTAGTTCTGGTCGCGGAACCACGTGGTGTGGCAGACCGCCAGCAGCGGGCGGCCCAGCACTCCCGAGGCGGCCAGGGACTTGAGCGCGGACTGGCCGCGGCCGAAACGGTGCTGGAAGACGGTCGCGAACCACGGCGGGCCGCTCGCGGCGGCGGCGATCTCGTCGAACTCCTTGAGTGACAGCGCGGGGGGCTTCTCCACGAGCACACTGGCCCCCGAACGCAGACAGACCAGCGCCTGGTCGCGGTGGAGACCCGGGGGCGTGCAGAGATACACCAGGTCCGGGCGGGCACGCTCCAGCAGCACGTCGAGGTCGTCGTAGCCGTCCGGTGTGCCGTGCTTGGCCAGGAACGCCTCCAGCCGGGTCCGGTCGGTGTCCGCCGCGGCCACGATCCTCGCGGGGACCGGGCCCGGGGCGGTCAGCGCGGCCGCGTGGTCCATGGCGACGTCGCCGGTGCCCACGACCGCTATCCGTATCTCTTCGTCCATCACGCGTGCTCCGTCGGGTTCGGGCTTGTGGGGGGTTGGAGGGCGGCTCATGCGAGGTAGGTCGCGGAGCGGGCGTGCTCGATCGTCAGGGCGCTCACCCCGGTGATCGCCGCGTCGAAGCCCAGCTCGCTCACCGCGATGCGCGGCACCCAGGGGATGCGGCCGACGAGGCGCCTGGTCAGCTGCTCGGCGGACTCCTCGCTGTACTGGGCGAACGCGCCGGCGAGCGCGATGACCTGGGGCGAGAGCACGACGGAGGTGGCGACGAGGGCGAGGGCGATGGAGTCGAAGAACTCGTCGCGGGCCCGCTCGGCGTCGGCGTCGCCCGCCCGGCAGCGGGCCATCATCGCGCGGAACGCGGGGCCGATGCGCTTGCCGTGCAGGCCCTCCCGGGCGGCGAACGGCTGCACCTGCGCCGCCAGGGTCGACTCGACGTCGCCCTGTTCCGTGAAGTAGCGCGAGAAGGACGCGCTCGACGTCAGCAGGAAACCGATCTCGCCCGCCGCCGACCGGTGCCCCCGGTGCAGGCGCGCCTCGTTGATGATGCCTGCGCCGAGTCTGGCGCCGAGCACCAGCGCGACGGCACTGTGCGCGTTCGCGAGGGCGCCGCTGCTCCACTCGCCGTAAGCCGTCGCGTTGGCGTCGTTCTCGACGAGGATCGGCAGCCCGCTGCGGGCCGAGACGATGTCGGCGAGCGGCACCTCCTGCCAGTCCAGCTCGACCGCCTTGGACACCACCCCGTCGTGCACGATGCCGGGAACGGTGATGCCGACGGCGACGATCGGGGCCGTCACGCCGGTTCCGGGCGAGGTCAGCCGGTCGACGAGGCCCAGCAGCCCGTCGATGCGGGCGGCGCCCGCGTCCTGGCCGTCGAGGGCGAAGGTGTGGCTCTCCTCGTACAGGGTGCTTCCGCCGAGGTCGACCAGGCGGCCGCGGGCGGTGTACTCGGTGACGTCGACGGCCATGATGGCGCGCGCCGACGAGGCGAAGCGCAGCAGCATGGAGGGCCGGCCGACCGACGAGCGCACCTGGCCCGCGGGTTCCACGGCGCCCTCCTCCAGGAGGGCCGAACACAGCCGCTCGATGGTCGCCGAGCCGAGCCCCGTGCGCTGCTGGATGTCACGCCGGGAGAGTGGTCCGTGCTCCCGGAGGACGTCTAGTATCGCGGTCCGGTTGATCTCGGTGACATGCCGAGTTGTCGCTGTACGCGGCGCCCGTTGCTTCACGGCCCTCCCCCATAATCCATCGGACTGAGGATAAGTCCCGTCCGCATGCGTGTCCTGGCTTTCTGGACCTTACCAGCCTCCTGTGTTGTGCCAAGGGTTCCGGATCAGCAACATGATGCGATAACCCTTGTGGGTATTCCATCACAGTGATAGGAAACGGGGACCTGCTACTCCAGCGGCCGGCGCCGTGCTCCGTCCGCTCCGAAGAAAAGGGTTCGAAGATGACCAATGTGGGTGTGCGGCGCTCCCGCGGACTCGGCCGCGGCGGCATACGCCGCGTGGTTCCCCTCGCTGCCGCGGCGGCTGCAGGTGCCCTTCTGCTCTCCGCCTGCGGGTCGGGGTCCGGTTCGGGCGGCAACTCCAAGTCGCTGACGCTCTGGATCTCCACGGTCCCGGGGCAGGACGCGGGCTACAAGAAGCTGGTGGCGCAGTACAAGAAGGAAGCCGGCGTCACCGTCAAGCTCGTCAACATCCCCTACGACGGTTACACGACCAAGCTGCACAACGCCGCGCAGGCCAACTCCCTGCCCGACGTCGCCTCCGTGCCCTCGCTGGACCCCATCTGGTCGAACAAGCTGCTCGACCTCGCCTCCATCGCGAACAACAAGAGCTACAACATCAACAGCAACTTCCTCGCCAAGGACTCGTCAGGGAAGGTGCTGGCGATCCCCTCGGACGTCACCGCGTCCGGCCTCTTCATCAACAAGTCGCTGTTCGACAAGGCCAAGGTCTCCTTCCCGGCCTCGCCCGACAAGACCTGGACCTGGACCGACTTCATCGCGGCGGCCAACAAGGTCCGCGAGAAGACCGGCGCCAAGTACTCCCTGGCCTTCGACCAGTCGCCGTCGCGGCTGCGCGCCATGGTGTACGAGATGGGCGGCAAGTACGTCCACGCGGACTCCTCCGGCAAGTTCTCGGTGGACGACGCCACCAAGAAGGCCGTGAACACCTTCGTCGGCTGGAACGACGACAAGATCATGCCGAAGTCGGTGTGGACCAGCGGCGCCGACCCGTCGGCCATGTTCCAGAGCGGTGACGTCGTCGCCTACTGGTCCGGCGTGTGGCAGGTGCCCGCCTTCGCGGACAGCATCAAGAAGTTCGAGTGGGCGAGCGTCCCGACTCCCGCCCAGCCGGTGCAGGCCAGTGACGTCAACAGCGGCGGCCTGGTGGTGGGCTTCAACAACAACGGCGCCGCGGCCACCGCCGCGACGAAGTTCCTGACCTGGATGTACGACCCGAAGCAGTACACCGAGCTGGTCGAGAGCTCCGGGTTCCTCCCGGTCGAGAGCGGCCTGACCCCGAAGTACCCCTTCACCTCCCCTGCGGCGCAGGCGGCGTTCAAGCTGTACAACCAGGAGATCCCGCTCTACGCCCCGATCTCGGGCTACTTCAACGGCGCACAGACGGAGTGGGTGCTGAAGGGCAAGAGCCTCACCACCGACCCGACCAAGACGGAGCTCGGCAAGGCGATCAACGGGCAGCAGTCCTCCGACAAGGCACTGGAGAACATCGTGGCCGGCTACAACCAGCAGGTCGGCGGCGGATCCTAGGCGAGCGGGCCGGGCGGCGGGTGGAGACACCGCCGCCCGGCCCCGGCGCATCATGATGCCGGGCTCATGGCGTGAGCCCCCAGCAATCCATTCCACCAGCACGGAGTCAGGAAGATGACAAAACGCGCCTCGGACGTGTCCGCGAGCCCGCCCAGGAGACGCAGCAAGTACACGGTCGCGCCGCTCGTGCTCATCGCGACCAATGTCGTGCTCTTCGCGCTGTTCTTCGTGTGGCCTGCGGTGATCGGGCTCGTCTACTCCTTCACGAACTACACGGGCGTGGGCGCGTTCCAGTTCGTCGGACTGGACAACTACCGCACCCTGTTCGGGGACTCCACCTTCTACGACGCGCTGACCCGGACGCTGCTGTACACGGTGCTCTTCGTACCCCTGAACTTCGCGGTCTCGCTGCTCGCCGCCAACCTGGTGGTGAGCAAGCATGCCAAGGGCGCATCGGTCGCGCGCGTCATCTTCTTCATCCCATGGCTTCTGTCGCCCATCGTCGTGGGCGTCCTGTGGCGGTGGCTGTTCGGTGAGAACTTCGGACTGGTCAACTACGTCATCGAGAAGCTCGGCTGGCACGCCGTTTCGTGGCAGTCGAACGCGGACCTGTCGCTGCTGGTGGTGGTGATGGCGGCGGCCTGGATGTGGACCGGTTTCACGATGCTGCTGTTCATCGCGGCGATCAAGAACGTACCCGTGTCGTACTACGAGGCGGCCGCGCTCGACGGCGCCGGACCATGGCGCCAGTTCTTCAGTATCACACTGCCGAGCATCGCACCCACCTCGTTCATCGTCATCCTGCTCAACACGCTCAACGCGATGAAGGAATACCCGGTGTTCGTCGCCCTCAACAACGGCGGACCCGGAACGTCGAACAACCTGCTGGTCCAGTACATCTACCAGACCGGCTTCCAACGGGGCCAGATCGGCTACGCGAGCGCCGCGTCGTTCGTGCTCATGCTCATCCTGATGGCCGTCGCGATCATCCAGCTGATCGTCAACCGGCGGGTGGAGAACCGATGACAACCACAGACATGCCCCGCAAGGTCGACGCCGTTCCCGGACGGGCCGTTTCCAGGAAGCGGCCCGGCGGCGTGGCAAGAGGCGGGATCCGGCAGGCGGTGTCCGCGACGACACTGCTGTGGATCCTCGCGTGCCTCTACGGGCTGCCGGTGCTCTGGTTCATCCTCAGCTCCCTCAAGCCGGCCAGCGACCTGTTCTCCTATCCGCTGACGCTGGTTCCGCACCACCCCACCCTGTCGGGCTACCTGACGGCGTGGCGCAGTGCCAACTTCTCCCAGTACTTCATCAACACGACCATCGTGTGCGTGATCACGACGATCCTCACGGTGGGAGTCAGCTGCTGCACCGGGTATGCGCTGGCCAAGTACGACAACAAGTGGCTCAAGGCGTTCTTTCTCTGCATCCTGGCCACCACGATGCTGCCGGGCGAGGTCATGCTCGCCCCGGAGTTCCTGGTGGTCCGCAACCTCGGCCTCTACAACTCGTTCGCCGGCATCATCTTCCCGGCGGTGCTCACCGCGACCGGATGCTTCATGTTCCGTCAGTTCTTCCTGACGGTCCCCGACGAACTGGTGGAAGCCGCACGCATCGACGGCGCCCGCGAACTGTCGATCTTCCTGCGGATCATGGTGCCGGTCTCCCGGCCCATCATGCTGACCCTCGCCATCCTGTCCTTCCAGTGGCGGTGGAACGACTACATCTGGCCGCTGCTGATGCTCAACGACCCCAGCAAGTTCACCGTGCAGATCGGCATCCAGAGCATCGTCGGGGCGCAGAACATCAACTGGTCGGTACTGCTCGGCGCATCGGTCATCTCGATCATCCCGCTGATCGTCATCTTCCTGGTCTTCCAGCGTTACGTCATGAACGCCGACATCAATGCCGGACTGAAGGACTGACCGTGCCCTCCCCGCTGGACCACGACTTCGTCCGCGCCGCGGCCCGCGCCGCCGACGCACTGACCGCCCCGCTGGCGGCCGCCCCCGACGAACACCCCGCCGGGGTGACCCACCGCGTCCTGGCCCGCCGGGTGAAGACGCTCGTCGCGGCGTACCGCTCACCGGAGTCGGCCCTGCACGGCAGTGCGCGGGCCGTCGCCGCCGCGAGGACCCACCTGAGCGCCCTGCGGGACGCGCAGACAGCCACCGGTCTCTTCGCCGGCGGCGACAACGTGCAGTCACCTCCGGACTCCGCGTTCACCGTCAACGACGTGTGCGACGCGCACGTCCTGGCCGCCGACGGGGGGCCGGAGCTGCGCGAGGTCACGGCCGCGCTCGCCGAGATCGCCCATGCCGCCTCCGGCAGTCTCCTGACCGGCGGGGTGCACACCCCGAACCACCGCTGGGAGCTGAGCGCGGCCCTGGCCCGGCTGCACCGGTCCTTCCCCGACGACCGGCTCCTCGCCCGCGTCGAGCAATGGCTCGCCGAGGGCGTCGACATCGACGCGGAGGGCCTCTACTCGGAACGCAGCGCCAACTACGCGGCCCACGTGTCCAACCCGTCGCTCCTCCTGCTGGCCGAGGTCCTCGGACGCGCCGGCCTGCGGGACGCCGTCGAACGCAACCTCGCCACGACCCTTGACCTCATCAGGCCGGACGGCACGGTGGAGACCGTCCACTCGCGACGGCAGGACCAGCACGGCCCGTTCCCGCTGGCGCCCTACCTGCCGCACTACCGGCTGCTCGCGGTCCGTACCGGCCGGGGCGACTTCAGTCGGGCGGCACGGCTGGCGGCCGCCTCCGGAATCGACGACCCCGACCTGCTCGCCCAGACCCTCCTCACCCCCGAGCTGGGCCAGGCGCTGCCCGCCCCGGCCGAGCCGACCCTGCCTCGCGACCGGTACCTCGCCGGCGCGCGCCTCGCCTCACGGGCCTCCGCCACCGCGCACACGGTGGTCTACGGCGGCTCCGACGTGCCCCGGCACCGGCGCATCCGCTCAGGCCTCGCCTGCAACCCCACCTTCCTGCGCCTGTTCGCCGGGGACGCCGTCCTCGACGCGGTCCGCCTCTCGCGGGACTTCTTCGACCTGGGCCCCTTCCGGGCCGCCGACATGCGCAGGCTCGCCGGCAACAGCTACGAGCTCACCGAAACCCTCTCGGCCGCCTACTACCAGCCGCTCCCGCCGGAGTTGCGCCGGGACAACGGCGATTACCGGCTGGCGGACGACGGACGCTTCTCGGCCGCCATGGCCTTCGCGGACCGGCCTCGCGACGAGGTCTCGCAGACGACCCGCGTCGAGGCGGACCTGCGGGAGGATGGTGCCGACCTGCTGATCGACATCAGCGGACCACGCGTGCCCTGGGCCCTCGAACTGACCTTCCGCCCGGGCGGGGTGCCGGAGGGCGCCGTACCGATCGGCGAGGGACGCTGGTGCCTGACGTCCGGGCCGCTGACCTACCGGGTCGGCGACGACGAGATCCGGGTCGAGGTGGCCGTCAAGGCCGGGGAGCCGCTCGCCGGGCCGGACCGGAGCGAGATCCTGCGGTACGACCCCGGCCAGGACCACACCGTGGTCGGCGGCACCGACGCGACGACCGGCAACCGCGTCTACCTCGGAGGACAGGGCCCGCACACGCTGACCCTCGCGCTGCGTGCCCACCGGCCCGCGCCTGCCGGGTGATCGCGACGACGCCTCAGCCGCAGGACACCACCAGGTCGGCCCGCTCGCGGGTCGACGCCACCAGGTCGGCGTTGCGCTGATCGGTGCCGAGCACCCAGTCCACCGCCTCCTGGTGGCCCTTGCCGAACTCCTCGTGCCGGGCCACCAGACGGCGGATGCGCTCGTCCTCGTCGAGCCCGCAGAACCAGACCTCGTCCAGTTGTTCGCGCACCCGCTTCCACGCGCCGGTGTCCAGCAACAGGTAGTTGCCCTCCGTGACGACCAGCCGGGCCGTCGCCGGCACCGGGACGGCACCCGCGATCGGCTGCTCCAGCACCCGCTCGAAACCGGGCGCGTAGACGATGCCGTCGCCCTCCGTCTCGTCGTGCAAGCGCCGCAGCAGCGCCGCGTAGCCCGCCGCGTCGAAGGTCTCCGGCGCGCCCTTGCGGTGCCGCAGGCCGAGCCGGTCCAGTTCGACGTCCGCGAGATGGAAGCCGTCCATCGGCACGTGCGCCACCCACGGCCGTCGGGACCCGTTCAACTCCCGCACCAGCCGCTCGGCCAGCGTCGTCTTGCCCGCTCCGGGAGGGCCGGTGACACCGAGGATCGCGCGCCGGCCGGGGGCGGTGAGGGCGCGGGCGCGGGCGAGCAGGTCGTCGAAGGTCGGGGGCACACAGCAGAGTGTGTCACCCGACCGGCACCGTCCGGCTCCCGGGCTGCCGTGCCCCTGGAGAGCCCGGACGTTGACCCGTGTGGCGTGCGCCACGATGTGGATGGCACCTGGAGGGGAACCGAACCGGTATGACGAAGCTCGGTCTCCCCGAAACCATCCAGGCCTGTCTCTTCGATCTCGACGGGGTCGTCACCAAGACGGCCGTGGTGCACGCGGCCGCCTGGAAGGAGACGTTCGACGCCTTCCTGCGCGAACGAGACGGCGAGGGCTTCCGGCCCTTCGACGCGGTCACCGACTACGACGAGTACGTGGACGGCCGCCCGCGCGCCGACGGCGTACGCACCTTCCTCGCCTCCCGCGGCATCGAACTGCCCGAGGGGGACCCCGGCGACCCACCGGACGCCCAGACGGTGAACGGGGTCGGCAACCGCAAGAACGCCCTGGTCCTGGAGAAGATCCGCACCGAAGGAGTCGAGGCCTACGACGGCACGCTGCGCTACATCGACGCCGTGCGCGCGCACGGCCTGCGCACCGCGATCGTCTCCTCCAGCGCCAACACCGTCGACGTGCTGCGGTCCATCGACGCCGAACGCCTCTTCGACGTCCGCATCGACGGCGTCGTGGCAGCCGAGCGGAAGCTGCCGGGCAAGCCGCACCCCGACACCTTCCTCGCGGCCGCCCATGACCTCGGGATCGAACCCGCCCACGCCGCCGTCTTCGAGGACGCGCTGGCCGGCATGGACGCGGGCCGCTCCGGCCACTTCGGCTACGTCGTGGGGGTCGACCGCGTCGGACAGGCCGAGGCGCTGTCGGCACACGGTGCGGACGTCGTCGTCAAGGACCTCGCCGAACTGGGAGGCGGGGCGTGATCACCCACCTCTCCTACACCGTCGAACCCTGGGCCGTCCGCGAAACCCGCCTCGACCTGGACGTCCTCGCCCAGAGCGAGTCGGTGTTCGCGCTCTCCAACGGCCATGTCGGCTGGCGCGGCAACCTCGACGAGGGCGAACCGCACGGCCTGCCCGGCAGTTACCTGGGCGGCGTCCACGAAGTGCACCCGCTGCCCTACGCGGAGGCCGGCTACGGCTACCCGGAGTCCGGCCAGACCGTCATCAACGTCACCAACGGCAAGCTGCTGCGCCTGCTGGTCGACGACGAGCCCTTCGACCTGCGCTACGGGCGGCTCGTCTCCCACGAGCGGGTCCTCGATCTGCGCCGGGGCGTGCTGGAGCGGACCTGCGAATGGACGTCGCCGGCCGGGTCCACCGTCCGGGTGCGCTCCACCCGCATGGTCTCGCTCACCCAGCGGGCCGTCGCCGCCGTCGCCTACGAGGTGGAGGCCGTCGACAGCCGTTCCCGCGTGGTGATCCAGTCGGAACTCGTCGCCAACGAGAGCCTGCCCGGGTCCGACGGCGACCCCCGCGCCGCCCAGGCGCTGCAGTCCCCGCTGGAGGCCGAGGAGGACGTCGCCGTCGGCCACCGGCTGCGCCTGGTGCACCGGACCAAACGCAGCGGCCTGCGGGTGGCGGTGGCCGCCGACCACAACGTCACCGGCCCCGAGCGGACCACGACCCGCAGCGAGAGCAACGTGGACGTGGCCCGGCTGACCGTCACCTCGGTGCTGGAACCGGGCGAACGGCTGCGGGTGGAGAAACTGGTCGCGCACGGCTGGTCCGCCGTCCGCTCGCGGCCGGCGATGAGCGACCAGGTCGAGGCGGCCCTGGCGGCGGCCGGGCACAGCGGCTGGGACGGCCTCCTGCAGGACCAGCGCGACTACCTCGACGACTTCTGGGCGCGCGCCGACGTCGAGGTGGACGGCGACGAGGAGATCCAGCAGGCCGTCCGCTTCGCCCTTTTCCACGTCCTGCAGGCCGGCGCCCGCGCCGAGCAGCGCGCCATCCCCGCCAAGGGCCTGACCGGCTCCGGCTACGACGGCCACGCCTTCTGGGACACCGAGGCCTTCGTCCTGCCCCTGCTCACCTACACCTCGCCCGACTCGGTCGCCGAGGCGCTGCGCTGGCGGCACAGCACCCTGCCCGCCGCCCGTGAACGCGCGGCCCAACTCGGCCTGAGGGGCGCCGCGTTCCCCTGGCGCACCATCGAGGGTTCGGAAGGCTCGGCGTACTGGCCGGCCGGCACGGCGGCCTTCCACGTGAACGCCGCCATCGCCGACGCCGTCGTGCGCTACACGGCCGCGCGGGGGGACACGCGGTTCGAGCGGGAGGCCGGCACGGAACTGCTGGTGGAGACGGCCCGGTTGTGGCGCTCGCTCGGCCACCACGACCACCGGGGCGCCTTCCACATCGACGGCGTCACCGGCCCCGACGAGTACAGCGCCATCGCCGACGACAACACGTACACCAACCTCATGGCCCGCGCGAACCTCCTCGCCGCCGCCGACGCCTGCGAACGCCACCCCGACCGGGCCGCGCAGCTCGGCGTCGACGACGAGGAGAGCGCCGCCTGGCGCGACGCCGCCGAGGCCATGCACATCCCCTACAACCACGAACTCGGCGTGCACGAGCAGCACGAGGGCTTCACCCGCTACCAGCGCTGGGACTTCGCCGCCACCCGCCCCGACCAGTACCCGCTGATGCTGCACTTCCCGTACTTCGACCTCTACCGCAAGCAGGTGATCAAACAGGCCGACCTGGTGCTGGCGATGTACACCTGCGGCACCTGGTTCGACGAGGAGCACGTCGCCCGCAACTTCGCCTACTACGAGCCCCTGACGGTCCGCGACTCCTCCCTGTCCGCCTGCTGCCAGGCCGTCATCGCCGCCCAGGCCGGGCACCTGCGGCTGGCCTACGACTACACGGCCGAAGCCGCGCTGATGGACCTGGCGGACCTGGAGCACAACACCCGCGACGGGCTGCACATCGCGTCGCTGGCCGGCACCTGGACGGCCCTGGTCGCCGGCTTCGGCGGACTGCGCCGCGACGGCACGAGCCTGTGTTTCGCACCCCGCCTGCCCGAACGGTTCAGCCGCCTCGCCTTCAGCCTCCAGCTCCTGCAGAGCCGGCTGCGCGTGGAGATCGGCCCCGACCAGGCCACGTACACGCTGCTGTCGGGCCCGCCGCTGACGATCAGCCACCATGGGACCCCGCTGACGGTACGAGCCGAGGCCCCGGCCGTCCGTGCCGTCCCGCCCGCACCTTCCGTACCGGCACCCGAACAGCCGCCGCATCGCAGCCCCAACGCCCGTCAGTGATCCTCTCGACCGCAGGCGGGCTTCGTCAGGCGCCTGGCCCAGCCTCGGACGGCGGTGCCGTTCGGGGCGGGTTAGGTTGCTTTTGTCCGTGAGGTTCCTTTCGGCTGCTCCTTCTGCCGGCCCGCGGGCAGGCGGGAGGTGGGCGATGGCCGACGGCGCGCGATCCGCAGTCGCCGGTGCCCGGCAGCCCACTTCGTCGACCATGCCGTTTGGGCCGCAGCGCGTGCGCGGCGACCTCCTGCTCGCCGCGGTGGCCGGCTGCTTCACCCTGGCGCAACTGGTCCTCGTCCGGCCCGACCTGGGGCTCGGCTGGGACGAGGTGGTGTACGTCAGCCAGGTCGGCCGGCAGGCTCCGGCGGCCTTCTTCAGCGCGCCCCGCGCCCGCGGCGTCTCACTGCTGGTGGCGCCCGCCGCCGTGTGGACGTCGTCCACCTTCGTGCTGCGCGTCTACCTCGCCGTCCTCTCGGGCCTCGCCCTCTACCTGGCCCTGCGCGTGTGGCGAGGACTGTTCCCGGCCCGCGTCCTGGCCCTGGCGGGTGCGCTGTTCGCCTCCCTGTGGGTGACCCTCTTCTACGGCCCGCAGGCCATGCCCAACTACTGGGTCGCCGTCGGCGCCCTGGTCTGCGTGGGCTGCTTCCTGCGCGCCCGCGCCGACCGGGCCGACCACTCGGCGCTGTGGGGCGTGGCGGTCGGCGCCGGGCTGATGGCGTTGATGCGGCCGATGGACGCGGTCTGGGTCGTCGGGCCGCTGCTCCTGCTCGCCGCACGCCGGTGGCGGCTGGCGCTCCTGCTGCTGGCGGGGCTCGTCGCGGGCGCGGGGGAGTGGGTGATCGAGGCGTACGTGTCGTACGGCGGGCTGGGGCAGCGGTTGTCCGACGCCTCCCGCATCCAGGGCGGACTCGGCTGGCACCTGGCCGTCGGCGACCAACTGCGCAGCCTGGGCGGACGGACACTGTGCCGCCCGTGCACCGGACCGGATCCGCACCCGCTCGTCACCCTGTGGTGGTTCGCGCTGCCCCTCCTTGCCCTGCTCGGCCTCGCGTTCGCCGTCCGGGCCCGGCGCCCGGTTCCCATCGCGGTGCCGCTGGCCGGCGCGGCCACGGCGGCCTTCCCGTACCTCTTCCTGATCGGCTACGCGGCGCCGCGTTTCCTGCTCCCCGCGTACGCCCTGCTGGCGATCCCGGTCGCGGCCGCACTCGTCCACCTCGTCACCGCGCCCGACGGGAGACCACGGCCGCTGCCCCTGGTCCTGGTCGCCCTGGGGCTGGCCGGGCACGCGGCCGTCCAGTACCTCGTCCTGGAGCACGCCGTGCACCGGGTGACCGCCGACCACCGCGCCTGGGCCCGCACAGCCACCGAACTGCACCGCGTCGGCGTCCGGCCGCCCTGCCTGGTCACCGGCCGCGACGCCATCCCGATCGCCTACTACACGGGCTGCTCCTCCGCCGCGACCGGCGGCCACAACGCCAATTCCACGGCCACCGGCATCCGCCGCACCGCCGAGCGGATCCCGGTCGCGGTCCTGACCGGCAGGAGCGACCCCCCGCCCGCCTACGCCCATGGCTGGCGCTCCCACCGGGTCGGTGACCTGCGCTTGTACGTCGCCCCGGCCCCGCGTGTGCCGGGCTCCCGCTGACGTCCCGCGCCGCTGCGGTCAGCCGGTCGCGTTTCCCGGCGTGCCGCTTCAGGTAGGAGTCCGGTGTCGGCGCGAACAGGAGGGGGACACGCATGGCAGCGAGTGACGGCGAGAGCCGGTTGGGTCAGGAGTTCTTCACGCCCGGGAGCGCCTCCTTCACCGAGTTCCTGGCCGCCCACCGCCCCGATCTGCTGCCCACCCGCCGCCCCTTCCCGGACGGCGTGCGCGCCGCGCCCGACCGGTTCCCGCACGGCACCACCGTCCTCGCCCTCGCCTACCGCGACGGCGTGATGATCGCCGGCGACCGCCGGGCCACGATGGGCAACCTCATCGCGCAGCGCGACCTGGAGAAGGTGCACCCCGCGGACGACCACACCGCGGTCGCCTTCGCCGGCTCCGTCGGACTCGCCCTCGACATGGTGAAGCTGTACCAGGTCGAGCTCGCCCACTTCGAGAAGATCGAGGGCATCCCCATGACCCTCCGGGCGAAGGCGAACCGGCTCGCCGGGATGATCCGGCAGAACCTCGGCCAGGCCATGCAGGGCCTCGCCGTCGTACCGCTCCTGGCCGGCTACGACCCCGCGGCGCCGGAGGGCCGCAAGGGCCGCATCTTCAGCTTCGACGTCGCCGGCGGGCTGTACGAGAAGCAGGCCTTCCACGCCGACGGCTCCGGATCCCCGTACGCCCCGGGGAGCGCTCAAGAAGCTCTACCGCCCGGGCCTGGACCGGCGGGAGGCCGCGCTGGCCGCGCTGCAGGCGCTCTACGACGCGGCCGACGACGACTCCGCCACCGGCGG
The DNA here is from genome assembly GCF_044768275.1 of Streptomyces sp. NPDC101152. NCBI lineage: Bacteria > Bacillati > Actinomycetota > Actinomycetes > Kitasatosporales > Streptomycetaceae > Streptomyces > Streptomyces sp. NPDC101152. The sequence goes on from NZ_JBIWPO010000030.1 coordinate 37,269, forward strand.
CCCCGACGTGAACCGGCGGATCTTCCCCATCGTGTCGGTGATCACCGAGGAGGGCTTCGAGCGGCTGCCCGAGCCGGAGACCGAGCAGCTCAGCCGGGAGATGGTCGAGCAGCGCCGCGGCCGCCCGGACGGGCCGAACGCCATGCCCTGACGCCTTCCCGTCTTTTCCCTTCCCTGGTGAAGAGCTGTCACGGCCTTTAGTGCACACCATTTGCAAGTACGGGATGATGGCACAAGGTAGTCTGACGCAGCTGCCGTTCACCCGAGAGAAGGAACGTCCCCTATGACCTGGCACCGCCTCCGCACCTCCATGACGCGGGACGAGTGGATCAGGGTCGGCGGGATGGCCGCCTTCGTGATCGCCCTGCACGTCATCGGCTGGTTCACCCTCGTCGGCATCGTGGCGCCCCAGCACTACAGCATCGGCGAGAAGTCCTTCGGCATCGGCATCGGCGTCACCGCCTACACCCTGGGCATGCGGCACGCCTTCGACGCCGACCACATCGCCGCGATCGACAACACCACCCGCAAGCTGATGGGGGAGGGCAAGCGGCCCCTGTCGGTCGGGTTCTGGTTCTCGCTCGGGCACTCCAGCGTCGTCTTCGTCCTGGCGCTGCTGCTCTCCCTCGGGATGAAGGCGGTGGCCGGGCCGGTCCGCGACGACAACTCCGAGCTGCACAACGTCACCGGCCTGATCGGCACGACGGTCTCCGGGACCTTCCTGTACATCATCGCCGCCATCAACCTCGTCATCCTGGCCGGCATCTGGAAGGTCTTCCGGCAGATGCGCCACGGCCACTTCGACGAGGCCGCCCTCGAGGAACAGCTCAACAACCGCGGCTTCATGAACCGCCTGCTGGGCCGCGTCATGAGGTCGATCACCAAGTCCTGGCAGATGTACCCGCTGGGCCTGCTCTTCGGCCTGGGCTTCGACACCGCCACCGAGATCGCGCTGCTGGTGCTGGCCGGCTCGGGCGCGGCCTCGGGCCTGCCCTGGTACGCGATCCTGTGCCTGCCCGTGCTGTTCGCCGCCGGTATGTCGCTGCTGGACACCATCGACGGCTCGTTCATGAACTTCGCCTACGGCTGGGCCTTCTCCAAGCCGGTCCGCAAGGTCTACTACAACCTCACCATCACCGGCCTGTCGGTCGCCGTCGCCCTGCTCATCGGCACCGTCGAACTCCTCGGCCTGCTCGCCGACAAGCTCGGCCTGCACGGCTTCTTCTGGGACTGGGTCGCCGGACTCGACCTCAACATCGTCGGATTCGTGATCGTCGGCCTGTTCTTCGCCACCTGGGTCGTCGCCCTGCTGGTGTGGAAGTTCGGCCGGATCGAGGAGAAGTGGACGGCGGGCCTGGCCCGGCCGGCCGAACAGCCCGCGCCCGCCGAGTAGCCCCGCCGCCGCTCAGCCGCGCACCCGCATCTCCTTGCGCCACTTGACGAACTGCGGCTCCGGATCCCCCGTGTACGACCAGGGGGTCCGCGTCACCCGCGGGCCCAGCATCCGCAGCAGATGGGCGGCGACCTCCTTGTCGCCCGCGTGGCAGGCCGCGTGCGCCAGGTAGTTGACGTCCCGCAGCTCGCCGGGGGCGATGGTGCTGTCCGTACGGCCCAGGATCCAGCGCTGCCAGGTGCGGCGCACGTCACTCGCGGCGCCGTCGTGGCTCCAGTGCTGCCCCAGACCCACGGCGCTGTGCCCGCCGTGGCCGGCGTCGAGGGCGTAGCGGTACTCCTCCACGCGCGCGTACTGCACCAGCACCGGCAGCGCGCAGCCCGCGGGTGACACGCCGGCCGCGTCGCGCGCGAAGTCGTACATGAGGCCGTGCGAGCCGTGCCAGCGTGCCGAGTAGTAGTGCAGGACCTGCAGATGGCCCTCCACGCTGTACGGGTCGCGCCGGTGCAACTCGTCCCACCAGCGCGCCAGCTCCTGCCGGCGCACCCCCGACGGGTACAGCCGCGCCACCGAGATCAGCGAGATCCACGGCGTCGGGTCGTCCAGATACGCCTCCGCCGCCTGCAGGCACGCCGACACCGCGGTGTCGACACGGTGCTGGTCGATCGGCACGCCCCGGCCCGCGGCGATCGCCAGGTTGAACGCCCGGGCCGTCTCCGTCGCCGCCCGCAGCACCAGCGCGTCGGCGCTGCGCGGTTCGGCGGCCAGCCACGACTCCGCCGTCGACGTGCTCGCGCAGGCCTGGGCGAGCAGCCGCACCCGGTGGCCGCGGGCGGTCCAGTCCGGGCCGGTGGCCCGCAGCAGGTCCCGAAGGCCCTGCCAGCGGCCGATGACGATGTCGTGGGAGGCGTTGGTGAGGGCCGTGTCCCCGCAGCCGGGGTCGAAGTCGGGGGCGAAACGGTCGCGCGCCATCGGGGTCTCCCTCAGAAGTCGGTGGAGTAACCCTCGTGGGCACGGGAGTTCGCGGCCGCGTACGCGTCGAGGACGTCGTACTCCGCCTCGACCGTGCGCGTCGCGTCCAGCCGGGCGGGGCGGTAGTAGTCACTGCCCCGTCTCCAGTACCAGAGCATCGGAACCAGCCCGACGGCCAGCCCGCCGATGCCGATCGCGACCGCCGCGGTGGCCAGTTGGCCCAGCGACTGGACGAAGATCCAGAACATGAACACGGCGCCGAACAGCGGCCACAGCCCGCCGAGCAGGAAGTTGCCCACGGACCTCAGCAGCAGCTTGCGGTAGGCGACGACCACGGCGAGGCCCGCGAGCCCGTAGTACACGGCGATCTGGAGCCCGATCGCCGAGATCGCGTCGGAGAGGATCTGCCCCACCGACCCCAGCGCGTTGGAGGCGATGAACATCGCCAGCGCCACCGTCCCGACCACGGCGATCGCCACGTACGGCGTGTTCCAGCCGCGGTGCACCCGGCCGAGCGCGGAGGGCATCGTACGGTCGCGGCCCATCGCGAACAGAGAGCGGGTGACCTGGATGAGCGTGGTCTCCAGGGTGGCGATGGTCGACAGCATCACCGCCACGATCAGCAGCTTGCCGCCCAGCCCCGGCCAGATCTCCTCGCCGAGGACGCCCAGCACGTTGGCGTTGTTGGCGTCGATCTGCTGCGAGGTCAGGACGACGTTGACCGCGATGGTGAACACCTCGAACAGCAGGAAGACGATGCCCACCCCGATCAGGCCCGCGAGTCCCGTCGTACGACGGCTGTTGCGGGTCTCCTCGCTGAGGTTGCTGGTGACGTCCCAGCCCCAGTAGTAGAACGCGGCGACCAGGGCGCCCGAGGCGAAGCCGGACACGCCGTGGAAGTGCGAGAAGCCGAGCCAGGACCAGTCGAAGGCGCGGGCGTGTCCCGTGTGGAACAGGGCGAGGACGGCGAACAGCGCCAGGATCGTCAGCTCGATGCCGGACATCACCAGCTGGGCGCGGACGGTGAGGCGGGCGCCGCCCAGCACCACGAGCAGCATGACGATGAACCAGCCCGCGCCGACCACCGTCGACAGCGCGGTGTCGGCGGCGAGGCCGTCGTCGAACAGGGCGAGGGTCATCGAACCGGCCGGCAGCGAGCCCGCCACCATGAAGATGGTCGCCGAGATCACCAGCGCCCAGCCGCTGATGAACCCGAGGAAGGGATGCAGGGTGCGGCCCACCCAGGAGTAGCTGGCGCCCGCGTTCACATCGATGCGGCCGAGATAGCTGAAGGCCAGAGCGATGCCCAGCATGGGTATCGCGCAGTACAGCAGCGCCGCCGGGCTGGCCAGTCCCACCGCGCCGACGAGGACCGCCGTGGTGGCGGCGATCGAGTACGCCGGCGCGCTGCCCGCGACGGCCATCACCACCGTGTCGAAGGTTCCGAGGGCGTTGGCCTGCAGCCCTCTGCCCCTGTTGATGCTCATGGTTGCGCTGCTTTCCGTCTTGCACGACGTGCGACGACCCTGCCCCGACGACGAAGGGGGAGGTGGGGGGTGTGGCGAACTCACCCCGGACCGCAGAGGGGTGGCCTCGGGCCAGGGGCGTGGAAGGGCGAGGAGGATCCCGCCCGGCCGTTGCGTCGCCGGGCGGTCACAGGGTGTGTGCGAGTGATGATAGCCGCACTCCTTGACGTTTCAAGATTGACCAGGCGGTAACCTCCTGGGCCACGAGGGACCCGGGAGGTTGGACGGCGCGCAACGGGAAACGCGGTTCGGGACACCGTAGGGAAACGATCCGCCGCAGCGCGCCAGGAGGTATCCATGGGCACCGACCCGACGGCCGACGACGTCTACCAGCCCACCGGCACCAACGAGGAACAGGAGGACGCGGCGCCCCTCGACCTCGAGGACGCCCTCGACGAACGCGACTACGACGACACCCTCGACGAGGGTTACTCGCCGCCGGAGAAGCCGCTCGGCGTCACCCGGCACGGCACCACGGCCGCCGAGCGGCACGACGGCGAGAGCCTCGACCAACGGCTCGCCGAGGAGGTGCCCGACGTGAGCGTGCCGCCCGGCGACGCGGTGGGCGACCTGCCCGGCGGCGAGGGCGAACCCGTCGACCCCGAGGCCGGCACGGATCGCGCGGGCCGTCTGGTCGCCCCGGACGAGGGCGCCCACCCCGACACCACCAAGGAGGCGGTCGCCTCCGACGTGGGCATCGACGGCGGGGCGGCCGGCGCCGAGGAGGCCGCCGTCCACGTCGTCGAGGACGACACCCGACTCCCGGACGGCTGACCGGCCCCTCAGTCCCCGATGTGGTCGATCTGCCGCAGCTTGTTCGTGGCGTCCAGGGCGGCGACCTTGTAGGACTCCGCCAGCGTCGGGTAGTTGAACACCGCGTCGACCAGGTAGTCGACGGTGCCGCCGCAGCCCATCACGGTCTGCCCGATGTGGATCAGCTCCGTGGCCCCGGTGCCGAAGCAGTGCACGCCCAGCAGGGTGCGGTCCTGCGGCGACACCAGGAGTTTGAGCATGCCGTGCGAGTCGCCGATGATCTGGCCGCGGGCCAGTTCCCGGTAGCGGGAGACGCCGACCTCGAACGGCACGCTGTCCTCGGTGAGCTGGTCCTCGGTCCGGCCGACGAAGCTGATCTCGGGAATCGTGTAGATGCCGATCGGCTGCAGGTGGTGCATCCGCCCGACCGGCTCCCCGAAGGCGTGGTAGGTCGCCGCCCGGCCCTGCTCCATCGAGGTCGCCGCGAGCGCGGGGAAGCCGATGACGTCCCCCACGGCGTAGATGTGCGGAACCTCGGTGCGATAGTGCTCGTCGACGGTGATCCGGCCGCGCCGGTCCGCCGTCAACCCGGCCTTGTCCAGGTCGAGTTCGTCGGTCAGGCCCTGCCGGCCCGCCGAGTACATCACGGCGTCGGCCGGTATCTTCTTGCCGCTCTCCAGAATGGTCAGCGTGCCGCGCGGATGACGTTCCACCGCGGCGACCGTCTCCCCGAAGCGGAAGGTCACCGCGAGGTCGCGCAGGTGGTACTTGAGCGACTCGATGATCTCGACGTCGCACATGTCGAGCATCCCGGCCCGCTTCTCCACGACGGTGACCTTGCTGCCGAGCGCGGCGAACATGGAGGCGTACTCCATGCCGATCACCCCGGCGCCGACGATGACCATGGAGCGCGGAACCCGTTCCAGGTCCAGGACGTTGTCGGAGTCCATGATCGTACGGCCGTCGAACTCGACGCTGTCGGGCCGCGCCGGCCGGGTGCCGGTGGCGATGACGATGTGGTCGGCGCTCAGCAGCCGTTCGTTGCCGCTGACCTCGCGCAGGGCGACGGTGTGCGGGTCGACGAAGCGGCCGGTGCCGGCGTACAGGGAGACCTGGTTGCGGGAGAGCTGGCTGCGGATGACGTCGACCTCGCGGCTGACCACGTGCTGGGTGCGCGCGGTCAGGTCGGCGACGGTGATGTCCTCCTTCAGCCGGTAGCTCTGGCCGTACAGATCCCGCTGGGTGAGACCTGTCAGATACAGCACCGCCTCCCGCAGGGTCTTGGAGGGGATGGTGCCGGTGTGGATGGAGACCCCGCCGACCATGTCGGGGCGGTCGACGACGGCGACCCGGCGGCCGAGCTTGGCCGCGGCGATGGCGGCCTTCTGGCCGCCCGGGCCGGATCCGATGACGAGCATGTCGAAGTCGGGCACCCTCGGAAGTCTGTCAGTCCGAAGGCCCCCTTCGAAAGGGCGGACGGGCGGCGGTCCTCGCGCGATCGACGGGAACTTCCGCCGCCGCGCGGACAGTTGCGGTGCGCCAGGGGCCCTAGGGGAGCAGCTTCTCCAGGGCGGCGGGGCCCTCCGTCTCCAGCTTGCGCCTGGCCCATTCCAGACTGTGCGGGGTGATGTCCCTGCCGGTGGCAAGGACGAGGTCCTCCGGCGACACTTCGGTGCCGGTGCTGGTGTGGAGCAGGGCGTCCGGGGTGACGCGGTCCTCGGACGGCCCGGACACGTCGGGCTGTGACATCGGCATGAGTGCTCCTCGGGTCCGGAACGCTTCTGTAAACACCATTCAACGCGCGGGCGCGCGGTGCATCCGGAGGGGACGGGTACCGGCCGAACCGGGCGGAGATGCCGACGTGATCCAACGGGCGTCTAATGGGGGGAACCAGCGACCGGCCGGCGAAAAGGGCCAGTGCTATGTCACATACCACCAGTGCGGGGGACACGGGCGCCGGCGCCGGAGGGGCACTCCGTCGGCTGGGGGAATGGTGTGCCCGCCACTTCCTGATCGTCATCGTGGCGTGGCTCGTCGCCCTCGTCGCGCTGCAGATGCTCAACCGCTCCTTCGGCGGCGACTACTCCGACAACTTCTCCCTGTCCGGCGTGCAGTCCCAGCAGGGCCTGGAGGTCCTGAAACGGCACGACCCCGCGGCGGGCGGCTACAGCAGTCAGATCGTCCTGCACGACGGACAGCAGTCCCTGACCGCGCTCGGCTCGCAGATGTCCACCACGGTCGGTGACCTGCAGAAACTCCCCCACGTCCTGTCCGCGCAGAACCCGCTGTCCGCGCCCGTCTCCAAGGTCGGCCCCCTGTCCTCCGACGGGAAGACCGCCTACATCACCGTGCGCTTCGACACCCAGCCCTCCACCCTCGGCAAGGGCTATCTGCCTGGCGTCGACAAGGCGGTCCAGCCACTGCGCTCGGCCGGCGCCCAGGTCGAGTACGGCGGGCCGCTCGGCGAACTGGCCCGCCCCGCCGCCGACGACCGGGTCAGCGAACTCATCGGCTTCGCCGTCGCCATCGTCGTCCTGCTCATCGGCTTCGGCAGCGTGATCGCCGCCGGCATGCCCCTGCTCACCGCGCTGGTCAGCGTGGTCGGCGGGCTCGCGGTGCTCGGCCTGCTCGCCGCCGCCTTCACCTTCGCCACCGTCTCGCCGACCCTGGCCACGATGATCGGCCTCGGCGTCGGCATCGACTACGCCCTGTTCCAGATCACCCGGCACCGCCAGAACCTCATGGACGGCGCCGATCCGGTGCGCTCCGCGGGCCATGCCACCGCCACCAGCGGCCGGGCCGTCCTGGTCTCCGGCTGCACGGTGATCATCGCGCTGGCCGGGCTGTACGCGTCCGGCGTGAGCTTCATCGGCAAACTCGGTCTCGCCGCCGCCGTGACGGTGGTCTCCGCGGTCATCGGCGCCCTGACGCTCGTCCCGGCCCTCCTCGGACTCACCGGCAGACGCATCGACCGCTACCGGGTGCGCCGCGCCGTCGCCGAGACCGACGCGGAACCGGGAGCCGTCCCGCACGGCACCTGGCACCGCTACGCCCAGCGCGTGGAGCGCCGTCCCTGGCAGTTCCTCGCGGCCGGTGTCGCGGCCGTCGTCGTCCTCGCCATCCCGGTGTTCTCCATCCAGCTCGGTCACATCGGCGACGGCGCCGACCCCACGTCCTTCACCGACCGGCGCGCCTACGACCTGATGACCCATGCCTTCGGCCCCGGCTCCAACGGCCCGCTGACCGTCGTCATCGACCAGAGCACGGTCTCCTCGTCCCAGCGTTCCTCCCTGTCCGCCCAGGCGCAGAAGACCCTCAACGGCGTCGCCGGCGCCGCCACCGTCACCCCGCTGACGCCCACCAAGGACGGGGACGTCCTGATCGGGACCGTCTACTCCCAGCAGTCCCCGCAGAGCGCCGACACCACGGCCCTGACCAACCGACTGGTCGACCACACGCTCCCCGACGCGGTCGCCGGCACCTCCGCCAAGGGCTACGTCACCGGCACGACGGCGGCCCAGGTCGACTTCCGCGACATCGTGGCGAGCCGGCTGCCGCTGATCATCGGCGTGGTGGTCGCCCTGGCCTTCCTCATCATCCTCGCCGTCTTCCGCGGGCTGCTCGTCGCCGTCAAGGCGGCCGCGCTCAACGTCCTGTCCATCGGGGCCTCGTACGGCGTCGTGGTGGCCGTCTTCCAGTGGGGCTGGGGCGGCCCCGCGCTGGGCGTCCACGGCAAGGTGCCCATCGAGAGCTATGTGCCGATGATGATGTTCGCGATCATCTTCGGCCTGAGCATGGACTACGAGATCTTCCTGCTCTCCCGCATCCACGAGTCCTGGCTGCGCACCGGCGACGCCAAGGCCTCGGTCGCCCACGCGCTGGAGATCACCGCGCGGGTCATCACCTGCGCGGCCCTGATCATGGTGAGCGTGTTCGCGGCCTTCATCATCACCGACAACATCGTGGTCAAGATGCTCGGACTCGGCCTCGCCGTGAGTGTCCTGATCGATGCGACGGTGGTGCGGCTGCTGATGGTACCGGCCGTGATGACCCTGCTGGGGCGGCACGCCTGGTGGACGCCGCACTGGCTCGACCGGATCCTGCCGCACATCGATGCCGAGGGCGACCAGGAGCTGAGCCCCCGGCAGGACGTCAGCGAGCGCCCGGTGACGCGGGCGTGAGCACGAGCATCGTCACGTCGTCGTCGAAGGCCGGGCAGTACCGTACGAGATCCGCCCAGACCCGGTCGGCGAGCACGGCCGGGTCGCCGTCGGCGAGGGCGGGCAGGCGGTCGGTCAGCGGGTAGAACACGTCGTCGCCGTCCCTTGCCTCGGTCACCCCGTCCGACGACAGGAAGAGGCTGTGGCCGGGCGCCAGCGGCACCGTGAGCCCGGCGGGCGGGCCGTCGTCCGACAGGCCGAGCCCGAGCGGTGTCCACGCGGCCAACTCGATCTCCGTGGCGCGCGTGCCGCACAGCAGCAGCGGCGCCGGATGACCGCACGACAGCACGCGCACCGAGCGGGCGTCCGGGGAGAACTCCAGCAGTACGGCGGTCGCGAACAGCTCGGCGTACCGGGACGACGCGGAGTCCACCACCAGCCTGCGGTCGAGGCGGACGGCGACCGACTCCAGGTCCGGCTGGTCGAGCACCGCCTCCCGGAAAGCGCCGAGCAGGGAGGCGACCGTGGAGACCGCCGACAGTCCGTGCCCCTGGACGTCGCCGAGCACGGCCCGGACGCCGTAGGGCCCTTGGCGCACGTCGAAGAAGTCTCCGCCCACCAGCGTCCCGTGCTGGGCGGCCCGGTACAGGCCCGCGCAGCGCACCGGTCCGACCCGCTCGGGCAGCGGCGGCACGACCGCGCGCTGCGCCGCCTCGGCCACCGTCCGCTCCAGGTCCAGCTGGGCGTCGCGGCGACTGCGCACGTACGACACGAACACGCTCAGCACCGCCACGAAGGAGATGGTCAACAGGTCGCCGTTGCCGGGTCGGTTGAGCCGGAAGGCCGGGATGTTCAGCACGATGACCACGCTCGCCCCGAGAAGCGCCGTCGCCCATGGGCCGTACGAGAGGACGGCCAGCGGCGGGATCGCGGCCAGCAGGAAACCGATGTCGAGCGGACCCGGGCTCGCCAGCGTCGCAGCGCACACGCCCGCGATCAGGGCGAGGGGAAGCATCCTCACCCACCACGGCGGCGGAGCACCCCGCAGCCAGCCCCGCCGGACCTGCTCCCGGCGCGGTGACGGGACGCCAGCCTTTCGCACACCACCACGCTCCTACGCCGGGACCCGCCCCGCACGCCGAGCGCCCTGTGCTGCCGGTGCCGACTGGCATGCTGGCCGTGCGGTGACCGACGGGCGGCGGGGGAGACGGCGTGAGCGATGTACGGGTGGTGCTGATCGGCGGCACGTCGAACGTGGGGAAGTCGACGGTCGCCCGGGCCGTGGCGGAGCGGCTCGGGTTCGCGTGCCGGTCGACCGACCTGCTGGCCCGCCATCCGGGGCGGCCCTGGCGGACACCTGAGCGGGAGGTTCCGCCGCACGTCGCCGAGCACTACGCCTCGTTGACGGTCGACGAACTGATCACCTCGGTTCTCGGGCACTACGAGCGGCTGTGGCCCCGCATCGAAGCCCTGATCGAGGCCCACGCGGCGGACGGCGGCCAGGGCCTCGTCCTGGAGGGCTCGGCGCTCTGGCCGGTCCGGGTCGCCGCGCTGGACGTCCCGCGCACGGCCGCCGTGTGGCTGACGGCCGATGAGGCGGTGCTGCGCGCCCGGGTGCACGCGGGCGGCCGCTACGCGGAGGCGACGGAGCCTGAGCGGGCGCTGATGGACCGTTTCCTGGCGCGGACGGAGCGCTATCAGCGGCTCATGGTCGACGCCCTCACCGAGCTGGGGATCGAACCCGTCGACACCGGCGGACTCTCCGTGGCGGCGCTGGCCGACTCGGTCATCGCCGCCACAGTGCACCGTGCGTGACGCCCCCTTCAGCCGGCCGCTCCCTCCAGCAGCGCCTCGGCCTGCGCGAGGATCTCTGTGACCCGCAGGGCGAAAGCCGCGTCGCACGGATGCGGCCGGCCGGTGCTCGCGGCGTCGATCAGTGCGTCGGCGGCGCGGACGAGAGCGCTGACCGTGGTCTCGGAACTGTCCGGGAGGACGGCCACCCCCGTCTCGCCGCGCAGCTCCACGGTGGCTCCCTCCGCCGCGGACGGCGCGGACAGACTGAGCGTCACGGTGCTGGAGGCGCCGCCGACGTGGTCGAGGACGAGGTGGACGGTGTCCCCGGGGCCGGGGGCGGCGGCCGCCACCCGCCGGACGTCGCCCAGGACCGGCAGCAGCACGGACAGCGCGTGGGGTCCCACGTCCCACAGGGCGCCCTTCTCCCGTCGCCACGGCGAGTCGGCGAACGGGCTGCTGCTGTCACCGCCGAACAGCGACCCCAGCCACGCCGCCCGGCCCGTGAACCAGCCCCCGGCCCCGGCCTGTTCGGCGATCCACGCATCGGTCCGGGTCAGGAAGCGGCTGGTGAAGAACACGACCGACGCGACCTGTGCCTCCCGCACGGCGTCGACCACGGCCCGCCCCTGCTCGGCGGTCGTCGCCAGCGGCTTGTCCAGCAGCAGGTGGCGTCCCGCCCGCGCGGCCCGCACCGCGAGCTGGGCCTGCACGGCCGGTGGCAGGGCCACGGCGACCGCGTCCACGTCGGCGAGCAGCGCGTCGACGTCGTCGTAGGCCCGGGTGCCGTGCCGGTCGGCGAGTTCCTCGGCGGCCTCCGGACGGCGCCCCCACACTCCGACGAAGTCCAGCCCCGTGTGCTCGCTCAGCGCGGGGGCGTGAGCCATCGCCGCCCAAGGGCCGGTACCGAGCAGTCCGATCCGCATGCCGCCGCCTCTCCTGTGCGCCGTTGGTCGGCAGCGAGCCTCGCACACCGCCCGACGCGCCGCGCAAGCCGGTGGGCGCTCCCGGGCGATTCAGTTGCCCGGCTGCTGAATGCGTTCTCTTTCCTCTATTGGACCTGCGGCCCCGGGGCGGGTCAGGCTGGAACGCGTTCCGGCACCGTCGTGGTGCTGTCCGGCGGGCCGGACGCCATCCGGTCCCACGACAGCCGAAAGAGGTCACGAGGTCATGCACACCCGCCGCATCGGGGACGTCGAGGTCAGCGCGATCGGGCTGGGCGGGATGCCCATGTCGATCGAGGGGCGACCCGACGAGGAGCGCTCCCTGGCCACCATCCACGCCGCCCTCGACGCCGGCGTGACCCTGATCGACACCGCGGACGCCTACCACCGCGACGCCCACGAGGTCGGCCACAACGAGACCCTGATCGCCAAGGCCCTCGCCTCCCACGACCGCGGCGGTGACGTCCTGGTCGCCACCAAGGGCGGCCACCTGCGGCCCGGGGACGGCAGTTGGACCCTCGACGGCAGCCCCCGCCACCTCAAGGAGGCCTGCGAGGCATCCCTGCGCCGGCTCGGCGTGGAGGCCATCGGGCTCTACCAGTTCCACCGCCCCGACCCTAGGGTGCCCTACGCCGAGTCGATCGGCGCCGTCCGGGATCTGCTCGACGAGGGCAAGATCCGCATGGCCGGCATCTCCAACGCCAACCCCGAGCAGATCCGGCAGGCGGGCGAGATCCTCGGCGGGCGCCTGGTGTCCGTGCAGAACCAGTTCTCCCCGGCCTTCCGCTCCAGCGAGCCGGAACTGGAGCTGTGCGACGAACTCGGCATCGCCTTCCTGCCCTGGAGCCCGCTCGGCGGGATCTCCCGCGCAGGCGAACTGGGCTCCACCTACGCGCCGTTCGCCCGGATCGCCGAGGCCCACGGGGTGAGCCCGCAGCGCGTGTGTCTGGCCTGGATGCTCGCCAAGTCGCCGGTGGTCGTGCCGATCCCGGGCGCCAGCCGCCCGGAGACGATCCGCGACTCGCTCGCCGCGACGGACCTCGAACTCAGCGCCGAGGAACTCGCCCGCCTCGACGCCGTCTGACACCCGCTCAGGCGGCGCTGCTGCGGGGGATCCGGTGCGGGCAGCCCGCGTCGTGGTCGGCGCCCAGGCTCGTCCACCAGCGTTCGCAGCAGGCGGCGTACAGCTCCTCGCGGACGATCTCGTCGGCGGCCGACCGCGCCGGCCTGCGCGGCCCCGCGCAGGCCGCCCGCAGGTCACGGATCAGGGTCTCGCGCACGACCGCGATGACGGGGACCACGCTCGCGGCGGCGAACAGGAGCGCCGCCCACCGCGGGCCGTGGGTGAGAGTGAGCACGGTGGTCGAGGCGAGCCCGCCGCTGGTGGCGAGATAGAGGGCGCAGAGGAGGCGGCCGGAGCGGTTCATGATGGTCACCGTTCGTGCTGGGATGGTTGCTCTCTGTTCAACGCCGAAAGGGGCCCGGGGAATCGGGTCGAGCGACGGTATTGCGTCAATTCCTGGTACCGGGGCGGAAGACGGGAATGGTCCGGCCCTGTCCGGGAATACGAGGCGAAAACCGAGAGAGGGGCGCTTCGTGCTCGTTCCGGACCCCAAGGTCGTCAGAACGTTGCTCACCACGTACGCATCGCTGCGCATCGCACAGGCGGAGCGGGCCCGGCCGCACACGGCACGCGAGTTGGCCGAGGTCAGCCGCGAACTGTGCGAACTCATGGGCAGCCCGGACCTGCGCGAGGCGATCGCCCGGGCCGACGCCCTCCTGCGCGTCGCACGCCGGATGACCGGCGTGGACAGGTGCGGAGACGACTGCGCGGCGTCCGCCGCCTGACCGGCCACCCACACCGCCGGGCCGAGGTCAAGCGCTCTCGGCGAATTCACACTCGGGCAGGCCCGGGCGCTTACACTCGTCAGCTGTGCCCAAGTGATGGGCCACCACACGAAAGGCGCGTTGACGGGTGTTCCAGGATTCCCCCATCTACGACCGACTCGTCGCCGAGCGCGGCGACGTCCCCACCCAGGCTCGCCGTGAGGCCGAGCGTGTCACCCGGGAGCTGGAGTACGTCATGCGCCCGCTGCAGTCCTTCGGTGCCGGCCCGTCCCCCGAACGCCCCACCTCCCCGGGCGCGGGATGGCAGCGGACCGCCCTGCTGCCCGGGACGCTGCCCCACTGACCGGACTCAACCGGCAGTCGTGACCGAGCCGTTGAGGTGGGCCCGCGGCTCGGGACCGGGACGCGCGAGCCACTCCGCCACCGCCCGGGCGATCGGCTGGCCGGTCTCCACCTCGACGAAGCCGAACTGTCCCGACTGGTTGCACTCCAGGAACCACCAGGTCCCGTCCGCGTCCTCGGCGAAGTCGAAGGCCCCGTAGGCCAGTTCGGCCGCGCTCAGGTACCCGCGGACGGCGGCGGCGATACGCGGCGGAACGTCGGTGGGCTGCCACGGCGCGCCCGGCGGGGCGAAACGCACGTCGACCTCCTCCGTGTCCTCGGCGGCCTTGCGGGCCGCCAGCATCCGCTCGCCCACCACGGTCAACCGTATGTCGGCGCTCTTGGCCACGCGCCGCTGCAGCAGCGTGGGCCCGAAGGCGACGGCGGAGAAGTCCGTCTCCGGTGCCACGCGGCTGGTGGGCACCGCCCGCGGCGGGTCCTGCGGATGCGCCCCGGACACCGGCTTGACCACCAGATCCGGGTACCGCTCGGCGAACTCACGGGCCGCCTGCGGGAACGAGGTGATCAGCGTGGCCGGCACCGGCAGCCCGCAGCGCTGGGCGAGCCGTAGCTGCCAGGGCTTGTGACGGGCCCGCAGGGCCGCGTCGGGGTGGTTCATCCAGCGCGCGTCGCAGCCCCGCAGCATCCCGTAGAGGGCCTGCGAGGACTCCTCGGTGAGCCAGGCCGAGGGCTCGGGCACCCGCGTGCCGGGCGTACCCGGCCTGCGAATCCAGACGGACCGCAGGCCGGCGATGCTCACCAGGCGCCCCGCGGACTGCAGATGGCCGCGGAAGGTGCCGTGGACGTACTCCCCCGATAGCGCGACCCCGCCCGGGAGGTCGGCCGGGTCGAGGCGGACCACCGGGACCCCCAGGGCGTCGAGGTGCACGACCACCATGTCGGCCGTCACATCCTCTTCACAGGTCAGGATCAACACGGTCATGTCGGGTGGTTTCGCGTTCAGTCGTCGAAGTGGGTCTTGGAGCCCGCGGTGGAGGTGGTGGTCCCCAGTTCTCTCAGCAGTGCGAGGTCGCCGGCGGCGACCCGGCCGTCCATGAGTACGTTCAACTGACGCCCGGCGTCGTAGACGTACGGAGTCGTGGCTTCCAACTCCACCGCCGGACGTGCGTAGTTGAGCGCGAACGGTTGCATCGTCTCTCCCTCGTCGGTGTGCGCCGACCAGCCGTGTGCGCCCTGGGGCGCCGGTTGGTCCGCCGACTGCCTTGCCCTTCCAGTCACTTATACGAATCGAACGAGTGATTGGTTTCCTTACTCTGCGTAGTCATGGGGATTTTGTGCCCATGAGCCGCGCGCAGAGGCCCCCGGAGGGTGTGCAGTGCGAGAAGAAGAACGCCGATGTCGTCGAGGTAGATGGGATCGGGCAGGATGTCGAACGGCAGCACGAAGTACAGGACCGCTCCCCAGAACACCCAGCGCGGCCCGGTCGGCAGCCCGGCCCGGCGCAGAGCGCGCCGCGTCCGCACCAGCCGCACCAGGACACCGACGGCCACGGCGAGGACCAGTGCCGCCAGGGCGGCGGCGACGACGATCACCGTTGTGGCCGTATCCACGGACCTTCCTCCGTCCGGCGCGCCGAACGGCCCGCCCCCTACACGGATTCCCCCGTCCGCCGTTCGTACGTCCACAGGTTCCGCACACCGGCGCGCGGAGCATGAGCATCCGCTCTGGTCGCCCTGCCGACCCGGCCACCGCGCGACACCGACAGCGCGCCCGAGGCGATCCGCTCCGCCGCCGAGAGCAGCCCGACCGAGGACGCGACCCGGCTGATGGCCCTGCTGCACCGGACGCCGATGGAACCCCACTGAGGTCAGGGGGCCGCCACGCCCGAACGGCGTCCCGGTGCCGCCCGACACCGCCGCGTGCCGCCGCTGCCCCGCAGCACCGCCCCGCGCACCACTCGAGGCCCGGCGTCGTCGCCGCCGCGGCCCTGCTGCTGTGCGCGATGCTCTGGTTCCCGCTGCACCGGGGCCGCGCCGACCTGCAGTCCTACGGGCACACTCGCGGTGCCTCGGTTCTGTGCACGGTCCTGGCCGCCCTGCTGACCCTGCGGCCCACCCTCCCCGGCTTCGCGGTCGCGGCCATGGTGCCGGCCGTCCTCGCGGCGGCCCAGCTGTACGAGGCACGTTCCACTCGGCACGGCTGGCCCGGGCGCTCGACCTCACCCTCGCACCGAGCTGGATCGCCGGACCGGCCGCCGTCGCCGCGGCACGCCTTACCGCGACTGACCGCGATCGGTCAGTCCGACGCCGAGTCCCCTGGCGGATCCGCCTCCGGCTTGGCGTCGCCGGCGGGGCGAAGGCCCCGGGCCGAGCCCTTGAGGCGCTCCAGCGTGCGGCTCAACTGCTGGAACGGAGAGCCGGCGGGCGGGGCGGCCGGCCCGGGCTGCGCGAGGGCGCCGTCGCTGTCCCGGTAGGCGTCCAGCGCCTCGTGGGCGCGTTCGGCGGCCTCCCGGTACAGATCCCGCGACTTCGTCATCGCCTCCAGCGCGTCGGCGTACATCGCGACCAGCCCCCGCTGCCGCTCCAGCTCCTCCTCGACGGTCCTCAGCTGCCAGTCGTCCCGTAGTGCGGCGACCGCCTCCGGACCGCCTTCCGGGAGCGGCGGGGGCAACGCCACGAACCGGGCGAGCGCGTCGACGAGTTCGACCGGCCGCGACCCGTCGAGGAAGACCGTCCGTACGGCGAAGTCGTCCCCGTCGAAACCTGCCGGAGCCGGGTGGGTGGGCAACAGGACGGCGCCGCCGCGCGGCACCTGCACACCGAACTCACGCAGCGCCCGGTTGACGATGCGCAGCTGGTCCGGCGCGGCACGGTGCTCCAGCACCCGGTGGCGCAGTCCAGGCGGCAGCAGCGGCCCGAGCGGCCGGCTGCCGCGCTCGTCCGGTGTCATCGCCTCGTGCACGACGACGTTGACGCTCCAGCCGCCGCGCACCGCGCTCCGCAGCAGGCGCCGGATGTCCTTGTCGTCCGTGGGCAGCCTGTGCACGCCGCGCAGGCGCAGGTCGGTGGCGGGTTCGTGGTCCCAGGCGGCGTTCGGCTCGTCGGGCCAGAACATGGTCGCGGGCGAGGGCCACTCCTGGTCCCACGCGCGCTCGGCCTCCGCCGCCAGCACCCACTCCCGGCCGCCCGGTGAGGCGGTCTTCAGCGTCAACCGGGCCCGCACGGTCACGGCCGCGTCCACGGTCCAGCGCGCCTCGAAGAACTGCTCCGCAACGCCCTCGGTGCCGGGCAGTTCGTGCTGGTCGTCGAGGACGTCGGCGCCACGCAGCCGTTTCAGGGTCCGGCGCACCACGTCCGCGGCGTCGTCGTCGCCGACGTAGCGGCCGCGGGCCAGCCACAGGGTCGGGGAAGGGGTCGGGCGGTCGGTCGGGGAGATGCGCATGAGTCCATCTGACGGCGGGGGCACGTGCGTCCACCAGTATCGTCCGCGGTCCCCGCCGGAGGTCACCCGGGGTCGGCACACGGGACGTACGGCGCGCACTCGGGGCACGCGCGGCCCACTCCAAGGCACGCGCGTTCACACGTGCCGCGCGCGCGGGAAAATCGTCACAATGACGCCCGCGAACGGGACCCGCCCGCCATCCGCTTAGGGGCGGGTCCCGTTCGCGCGGCGGCGGACGTCACCCGCGGAACGCGATGTACCCGCCCGTGAGTTCTCAGTGGGGAAAGGCGCGGGGCGGTCGCTGCCCGGCGAGTTCATCGCGGAACTCTTGGATCATGGTGGCGATCTGGCGCATCAGCACGGTGTTCTCGAGCCGGTCGAGATAGAGGTTGCGGCGGGCGAGCCCGCGGGCGTCGACACAGAAGTAGAGGGACATCAGCGGGTTGATGAACAGTACGCTGCCCTTGGTGCGTTCCGTGAACCGGACGTCGCCGAACTCGCCGCGCACGGCCGCCGCGACGGAGCCGTTGACGATGCTCGGGTGCGCGGGCGTCTCGCGCCGGGCGTCGGCCACCGCGTCGAGGTAGAGCGTGCCCTCCCGGCTCTCGCGTGGCAGGGAGAACGCGCCCAGGTAGGCGCCCGCGCGGTCCAGGGCGGCCAGGTTCTCCAGTACCAGCGAGTGGTTGACCCCGTGATGGGCGTCCACTCCGAAACCCAGGCAGGCCACGAGCCGTTGGGGTATCTCGTCCAGCCCCCGCACGGCCGCCAGGCTTGCCATGTCCTCCTCCGGAGTGCCCAGCCCGTGCTCGTCGCCCCGCATGAGGATGTCGGTCCCTCCGTCCACCAGCACCAGGGCGTCCACGCCGCCGAGATGGTCCGTCAGCGCGCGATAGGCCGCGCGCAGCGGCCCGACTCCGGTGAGCGGGAACGCGTACACCGTGGCCGGCAGACCCTGCCGCTCGAGCCACCGGGCGAGTGTGCGCTCGGGGAAGTAGTCCCCGCGGGCGGCGGTGTCCGGCCGCACGGCCGCGACGTCCGGGGCCAGCCACACGTCCAGGTCGAGCCCGTGCAGATCGGCGAAGGACAGGTTCGCCAGATGGACCTCCTTGCCCGCCGACGCGAGCGCGAGGGCCAGGGGCAGGCCGGCGTAGACGTCGAAACCGCCGCCGGCCCCGGCGACGAGCACGCGCCGTGCGTCCCGCAGACGGGTGAAGAAGGCGGGTTCGGTGAGGGAGAACACCGCTACTCCTGCCGTGCGGCGGCGATGTCCGACTCCCAGTCCAGGAGTCGGGCCAACTCCTCGTCCCCGGGCCGGGAAGGGGCCTGGCTTCCGCGTGCGGGGGACGGTGACGGCACGCCCCGGGAGATGTTGCCGCTGACGGTGACGTTGTGCTCCACGCGTGCGCGGCGCAGTTGCTCGTAGCGGGAGAGGGCGGAGTCGGTGTCCGGGGCGTCGCGCAGGCACTTCGCGAGGACCACGGCGTCCTCCAGGGCCATCGACGCGCCCTGACCGGTCGCCGGGGAGGCCGCGTGCGCCGCGTCGCCGACGAGCAGGGCCCGGCCTGAGCGCCAGGGCGTGCCGGTCGGGATCTCGGTGGCGTTGGTCACCAGGACGTCGCTCGTGGCGGCCGCGACGATGTCCGCGGCAGGCGTGGTGTGTTTGCGCAGCACCGGCAGGAGCAGTTCCCGCCACCGCTCCGGCGTGCCCTGGGCGATCTCCTCCGCCGGCAGCGGATCGCCGGCCACACGTGCGAACCAGTACGTCTCACCGCCGGGCGACACGGCGTATCCGAACGCGGCCCCGCTGCCCCGCACCATGGTGATGCACGCGTCCTTCGCGGACGGGGTCGAGGCGTTCGTGTAGCCGTAGAAGACCCGCTGACCCGCGTAGCGGGGCCGCACCCCCGGGGCGATCGCCTGGCGGAGGGTGGAGTTGAGGCCGTCGGCGCCGACGAGCAGGTCCCCGGTCGCCGTGCTGCCGTCCGCGAAGTGCGCGGTGATGCCGTCGGAGTCCTGCCGGACCGAGGCGAGCCGGGCGCCGTGCCGGATGACGATGCCCCGTCGCTCCGCCTCTTTCTGCAGACCGGAGTTGAGGTCACCGCGCCGTAGGCACCGGTACCGCAGCAGCGGGTCGCTCGCCTCACCGAGGGACACCTGCGCCAGCCGCGCGCCTTCCGCGTCGAGCACCCGCATGGAGGTCAGCGGGAAGCCGAGTGCCGTCACCGCGGCGGAGGCGTCGATCTGCGCGAGCGCGCGCATGCCGTTGCTCGCGAGGGTGAGGAACGCGCCCAGGTCCTCCGCCGAACCGGGATGCGCCTCGAACACCTCGGCGCCTAACCCGGCCTTGTGCAGGGCCAGCGCCGTCGCCGTACCGGCGATCCCACCCCCGATGACAAGGATGCGTGCCACGCTCACCCCGTTCGTGTCGGTACGGCCCCCGTGACCGTACCCGCACCTGTGGGAACGTCTCACCGGCGGCAACGGTTCCAGGCCCCGGACGCGTGATCGCGGCCCTGCCGGGGCGCGATGGCCAGGGGCGAGTTGGGGGCCCGGGTCGGTCGCCAGGAGGGCGGCGTGCGCCGAGGCGCCGCCGGCGGCCGCCAGCGAAATCCCCGCACACCGCGGCACACAGCACCCAGGGAACGGCCCAGAGTCCTGATCGCCTGCCGCGCGGACCTGAGCCAAGCCGTCGTCATGCGCAGGTAAGTTGGGCCCCGCCGTTTGCCGCGGCGTCGCTGGGCGGTTCGGCCACCGTAAAGTCGGGCTCCGGTGGCGCCGTGAGATGTGCGGGGGACCTGTGTGTTCTTCGTGACGGTGGTCGTCGGCGACCGCCAGGGACCGCCGACGACCCGCGTCGTGGTGGCGGGGGATCAGGGCAGGGCGATGCCGTCGAGCCTGCCGGCCTTGGCCTCGGAGACCAGGTCGGAGAACTGGGCGGCGCTCATCTGCACGCGCTGGCCGAAGTCGTCGGTGAGGACGACGCGCCGGTCGGCGGGGGCGGCGGGGTCGACGAAGAGCTGGGGGCAGCCGCAGTCGCAGTTGCCGCAGAACGTGGCCACGGGCTCGAGTCCGCTGATGTCGGGCATGCTGCTCCACCTCCGTGGATGCGGGATCGCGGCGTGTCGGTGTCCGGACCGGTGGCCGCGGGGACTGCCCGAGGGATACCCGCTGTGACACGGCCGGACGCGCGCCCCCGCTTCGAGCAGGTGCGCGGCGTCCGTCCGGTGTGCGCTCGTGCTCCTTGCGTGCCTCGGTCGTCCCGGTCCGGCAGGGCCGGCCGGGAACTGGACGGCACGCGGATCCGACCTGTGGGGAGGGGCGCCGCCCTCCGGGTCCCCGGAGGGCGGCGTGATTCAGCCTCGCTTGCGGCGTACGAGAGGCGGCAGCGCGGGCGTGGTGAGGAAGCCCTCGGCGCGAGCGGCGGCGATGCCGATGCGCGGCAGGTCGCTGGTCTTCTCGAACAGCACGAAGCGGGGTTCCCACACCGGCCGGTACTTCGCGTTGGCGCGGTAGAGGGACTCGATCTGCCACCAGCGTGAGAAGAAGGTGAGGATCGAGCGCCACAGCCGCAGCACCGGGCCGGCGCCGAGCTTGGCGCCGCGCTCGAAGACCGCGCGGAACATCGCGAAGTTCAGCGAGACCCGCTGCACGCCCAACTCCTTCGCGCGCAGCAGCAGTTCGACGACCATGAACTCCATCAGGCCGTTCTCGCAGTCCCGGTCGCGGCGCATCAGGTCCAGCGACAGTCCTTGCTCGCCCCACGGCACGAAGCTCAGCAGCGCTCGTGGTTCGTCGTCGGCGTTGCGGCACTCCAGCATCACGCACTGCCCGTCGTCCGGGTCGCCGAGGCGGCCGAGCGCCATGGAGAAGCCGCGCTCGGTCGCGCCGTCGCGCCAGTGGTCGGCCCGCTCGATCAGCGTGGCCATCTCGTCGTCCGGGATGTCGGCGTGGCGGCGGATGCGGACGGTGTAGCCGGCCCGGCGGACGCGGTTGTGGGCCTGTCGTACGACCCGCATGGCACGGCCGTCGAGGGTGAAGTCGTCGAGGTCGACGATCGCCTCGTCGCCGAGCTCGAGGGCGTCCAGGCCGTGCCGCGCGTAGATGGTGCCGGCCTCTTCGCTGGCGCCCATGACGGCGGGCGTCCATGCGTGGCGGCGGGCCTCGGCGAGCCAGGCGTCGATGGCGCCGGGCCAGGCCTCGGGGTCTCCGATCGGGTCGCCGGAGGCGAGCGTCACACCGCCGACCACGCGGTAGGTGACGGCGGCCTTGCCGGTCGGCGACCACATGGCGGCCTTGTCGCGGCGCAGCGCGAAGTAGCCGAGGGAGTCGCGCTCGCCGTGCCGGTCGAGCAACTCGCGCAGCCGCTGCTCGTCCTCCTCGCTGAGCAGTTGACGGCCGCGCGGGGAGCGGAAGCAGGCGTACAGGACGAGGCAGAAGCTCGCCGCGACCATGATGTTGATGATGATGTCGACCCAGCGGGGCGCGTGCACGGCCGCTACGCGGTCGGCGAGCGGTCCGACGCTGATGCCGCGCAGCAGCGTGTACGCGGCCTTGTCGAAGAGGGTGGCGCCCTGCAGCTTGTTGGTCGCGCTGACCAGCAGCGTGCCGATCGTGCCGCTGATCAGGATGCCGCCCGCGCCGACGGCGAGCGCCAGCTTCGGGTTGGACCGGTCCCCGATCGCCTCGAACTCCCGGCGCCCGATGACCAGCGCGGCCACGAACAGGCCGGTGAGCAGCGCCGACGCCCAGTTGAAGAGGTGCCCGCGGTACGGGCTCTGGGTGAGTGCGGCGAGGTACAGCACGAACAGGGGCCCCGCCAGGACCATGTTGACCGTCCAGGCGGCCCGCTTCCGGCGTCGCATCACCAGGGACAGGAAGATCGCGAGGGCGGCCGAGACCAGGCCGGCGGTGGCCAGGTACGGCGTGAAGTAGTCGCCGGCGTGGTGGGCGTGGAACCGGTGGGACACATGGGAGGCGTAGATCCGGCCGGTGTTGTGCTCGTTGACCTCGCGCCGGAACGGCACCGACACGACCGCCGCTATGTTGAGCAGGGCGATGATCCGCAGGTACCAGACGGTGAACGCGGCCGCGGGCGCCCGCAGTCGGGACGGTGTGGGCGGCTGTTCCGGGGTGGTTCGCCGACGGGGAATCGGATCTGCCTGCTGGGCGGTCATGGCTGCGGGTCACCTTGGGGAGTGGGCGGTGGGATCGATGCAGGTGGGGACGGGACGGCCCGCCACGTGCCGGACCTCTTCTATCGCTTAGTTGTGGGAAACGCCAGTCGGAGGAGCGTCGTCCGTCCCTTCGCGCTTACTGGTTGCTTACCGGGCGGGCCGGGGCCTACGTGGTGTAGGGCGAAGAGCACCCTACATCTTGTAACACCGCAGCCCCTCGCCGTGGACGCGGCGAGGGGCTGCGGGTGTATTCCGTCGGTGACTCGGTGCTTTCCTGAGGTCTCAGGCGCCGCTCTCGCGGAGCATGTCCGCGCGCTCGACGATCTTCACCCGCTCCCGGCCCTGGGGCTCGCCCAGCGCCTTCTCGGCGGCGTCGAGCTTGTACCAGCCCTCCCAGGTCGTGAAGCGGACCTCGCGCTCGGCCAGGAACGCCTCCACGGCCTCGGGCTCGGGGGAGGAGGGCGTCTGCAGCCGTCCGTTCGCGTGGTCGTCGAGCAGGTTGGCCACCGTCTCGTTGGCGTCGCCCTTGGTGTGGCCGATCAGGCCCACCGGGCCGCGCCGGATCCAGCCGGTGACGTAGGTCGACTGCAGGTGCTCGCCGCTCTCCTGGACGACCCGGCCGCCCTCGTCCGGGACGGTGCCCGAGTCGATGTCCCAGGGGAGCTTGGGGAGCTTGTCGGAGAGGTAGCCGACCGCGCGGTAGACGGCGGTGACGTCCCAGTCCTTGAACTCGCCCGTGCCCTTGACGTTCCCGGTGCCGTCGAGGGCGGTGCGCTCGGTGCGCAGGCCGACGACCCTGCCGTCCTCGCCGAGGATCTCGGTCGGCGACTCGAAGAAGTGCAGGAACAGTTTGTGGGGGCGGTCGCCGACGTCGCGGATCGCCCAGTTCTCCAGCGTCTTGGCGACCATGTCGGCCTGCTTGTTGCCGCGCCGGGTCTCGATCGAGCCCTCGTCGTAGTCGATGTCCTCGGGGTCGACGATGACCTCGATGTTCGGGGAGTGGTCCAGCTCCCGCAGCTCCATCGGGGAGAACTTCGCCTGCGCCGGGCCGCGGCGGCCGAAGACGTGGACCTCCAGCGCCTTGTTGGCCTTCAGGCCCTCGTAGACGTTCGGCGGGATCTCCGTCGGCAGCAGTTCGTCCGCCGTCTTGGCGAGGATGCGGGCCACGTCCAGGGCCACGTTGCCGACGCCGAGCACGGCGACCTTCTCCGCCTCCAGAGGCCAGGTGCGCGGCACGTCCGGGTGACCGTCGTACCAGGACACGAAGTCGGCCGCGCCGTAGGAGCCGTCGAGGTCGATGCCGGGTATGCGCAGTTCGCGGTCGGCCGTCGCGCCGGTGGAGAAGATCACCGCGTCGTAGAACGCGCGCAGGTCGTCCAGGCTGATGTCGTTCGGGTAGTCGACGTTGCCGAACAGGCGGATCTGCGGCTTGTCGAGCACCTGGTGCAGGGCCGTGACGATGCCCTTGATGCGGGGGTGGTCGGGGGCGACGCCGTAGCGGATCAGGCCGAACGGCGCGGGCATGCGCTCGAAGAGGTCGATGGACACGCCGGGCTCGGCGGCCACGTCGGACTTGAGCAACGCGTCGGCGGCGTAGATCCCGGCGGGGCCGGCTCCGACGATGGCTACCCGCAGGGGGCGGGGCATGATCAGGTTCCCTTCGAGCGGCGACAGATCGACTCGAAGGGGAAGCCTAAGCTAAGGCAAGCCTAAGTCGGTATGGGGGTCCGTTCTATGGGCTCATAAGCCAGGCTTATGAGCCCACAGATGTCCGCGGTCGTGTCAGCCGATGTGGTAACTGTCCCCGTACACCTTCCAGTTGAGCGGAGTGTTCAGGCACAGGTTGCCGTTGCGCAGGAAGACCCGCTGCTCCGTGTCGACCCGGGTGGTGTCGCTGTGGGCCGCCTCCTGCTTCATGGCCCACACCCGGGCGTCGAGGAAGGCGTTGAGGTACGTCGTCTCGTCGCCGCCCTGGGCCGGCGGCTTCGCCTTGTTCAGGGCCCGCTTGCGGATGTTGCGGAAGCTGGTGGGGTCGCTGCCGTCGCCGTGCATGACGATGGCGTCGTAGTACGTGAACTGGCCCAGCGTGCCGAGGGCGTCCGCCTTGCCCTGTGTGACGGCCGGGTTGAAGTACACCCGGTCCCGCTCGTCGTTCTGCGCCTGCTGGAACACGCTGTCCTGGGCGGCCTTGCGCCAGTCCTTGGGGAAGTTCGGGTCGAGGCCGTCGTGCGAGTCGGTGCCGTTCACCCGCTTCAGCGCCGGCAGGTACTTGGCGAGGACGTTGCCCGGCTTTCGGTCGGTGTAGAGCTGGACGAGGTCGAGCATGTCACCGGTGCCGGAACAGAAGCCGATGATGCCGGCCGTGTAGCCACGGCCGTCGCCGATGTCCTCGATGTACTTGTACTGCGCCTTCCAGTCGAGCGAGGAGTTCTCCGCGCTCGACACCAGTTGCATGGCGATCTCCTTCTTCGCCGGGTCGTCGAGGCCGACGCAGCCCGCGGCGGCCCGGGAGGTCGTGGCGGCCGAGGCGTGGGAGGGCCGCAGCAGGGGTGCCGCGACCAGGGACGCGCCGATCAGGGTCAGAAGAGTGCGGCGCGAGGTGGGGTTGGTGCTGGCGAGGTCGCTCGAAGGGTGCCTCACGTGGGCTCCAAATCGGGGTGGGGGGTGGCGAGTTGGCCGTGCGCCACTCTGATAGGAAGGTTTCCTATCAGACCTTGGGGACGCAGAACACCCGCCGCGCGAAAAGTTCGTACGGTCGCACGAGGAAGGTACGGACCAAATGGGGGCGACTCAGGGCAGCGACTGCTCGGCCCAGATGACCTTGCCCTCCGGGGTGTAGCGGGTACCCCAGCGCTCGGCGAGCTGCGCCACCAGGAACAGACCCCGTCCGCCCTCGTCGGTCATCGCCGCGTACCGCAGATGCGGCGAGGTGTTGCTGCTGTCGAAGACCTCGCAGATCAGGGTGCGGTCGAACAGCACGCGTACCTGGATGGGATCGGCGCCGTAGCGGATGGCGTTGGTGACCAGTTCGCTCAGGACGAGCTCCGTGGTGAAGGTCAGCTCCTCCAGCCCCCACTCGGTGAGCTGCCGGGTGACCGCGGCGCGCGTCTTGGCGACGGCCGCCGGATCGGAGGGCACCTCCCACTCGGCGACCCGGTCGGCGGACAGGGCCCGGGTGCGCGCCACGATCAGGGCCACATCGTCGCTGGGCTTCGCGGGCAGCCGTGAGTCGAGCACGGCCCGGCAGGTCTCCTCCGGCGACTCACCGGCCCGCTCCAGCGCGCCACGCAGCAGCTCGAGCCCCTCGTCGATGTCCCGCTCCCGGTCCTCCACCAGCCCGTCGGTGTACAGGACGAGCCGGCTGCCCTCCTCCAGCTCCAGATCGGCCGTCTCGAACGGCAGCCCGCCCAGGCCCAGCGGGGGACCCGCGGGCACGTCCGGGAACGTCACGCTGCCGTCGGGACGCACCAACGCCGGCGGCGGATGGCCGGCGCGAGCGACGGTGCACCGGCGGGAGACGGGATCGTAGATCGCGTACAGGCAGGTCGCGCCGGTGACCGGGGCGCTGCCGCCCTCCGCCGCCTCGTCCTGGTCGATCCTCCCGACCAGCTCGTCCAGCAGGGCGACCAACTCGTCCGGCGGCAGGTCGAGGGCGGAGAAGTTGTGCACAGCCGTCCGCAGCCGTCCCATCGTGGCCGCGGCGTGCAGCCCGTGCCCCACCACGTCACCCACCACGAGCGCGACCCGCGCGCCCGACAGCGGCAGCACGTCGAACCAGTCGCCGCCCACCCCGGCCTGCGCCGGCAGATACCGGTACGCGATGTCCAGCGCCGACTGCTCCGGCAGCCTGCGGGGCAGCAGGCTGCGCTGCAGGGTCACGGCCATGCTGTGCTCGCGCGTGTAGCGGCGCGCGTTGTCGATGGAGACCGCGGCGCGGGCCACCAGTTCCTCGGCGAGGGCCAGCTCCTCGGCGTCGAACGGCTGCGGCTTGTGCGAGCGCCAGAAGCTGACCACGCCCAGGACCAGCGCCCCGGCCCGCAGCGGCACGGTGATCAGCGAGTGGATGCCGTACTCGACCACCTGCGCGGTCCGCTCCAGGTCCTGCGCGTGCCAGCCCGGCGCCACGTCGAGGTCCGGCTCCAGCACCGCCTGCCCGGAGCGCAGACTGCGCGCCTGCGGCGAGGAGTCGACGAACCTGATCGGCCGGCCCACCGGATACAGCGGGGCGTCCTTGCGCACCCCGCTGGAGGCGGTACGGCGCAGGGGGGTGACCGCCTCCGGCTGGCCCCCGGCGAGCACCGAGTCGAACAGGTCGACCGTCGCGAAGTCGGCGAACCGCGGCACGGCGAGCTCCGCCAGCTCCTGAGCGGTGCGGGTCACGTCCAGGCTGGTGCCGATGCCCACCCCGGCGTCGTACAGCATGTTCAGCCGCTCCCGGGCCGCCTCCGCCCGGCCGGACAGGGCGCGCAGCTCCGTCGAGTCGCGCAGTGTGGCCACCGAGCCCGGCGGGCCGCCTTCGACGTCGGTGGGGCGCTGGTTGACCGCCAGCAGCCGGTCCTTGACCAGGTGCACCTCGTCCGTGGCCGTGCGCCCCGAGGCCAGCAGGTCCGCGGTGTCGTCGGGCAGCCCGAGGTCGAGGACATGGCGGCCCTCGGCGTCCTCGGGCAGGTCCAGCAGGCGGTGCGCCTCGTCGTTGGCCAGCAGCAGCCGGCCCTCGCCGCCGGTGATCAGGACGCCCTCGCGGACGGCGTGCAGCACGGCGTCGTGGTGCTCGTACATGCGGGTCATCTCGTGCGGGCCCAGACCGTGCGTCTGCCGCAGCAGACGCCTGCTGACCAGGGCCGTGCCCGCCGTGGCGAGGCCCAGGCCGACGGCGGCCGCCATCAGGACCAGTGGCAGCTGCCGGTCGGCGGCGCCGCCGATGTTGTTCGTGGTGACGCCGGCCGAGACCAGGCCCACGACCTTGCCGTCCGGGGCCTTGATGGGGACGACCGCCTGCACAAGCCGCCCTATCGTGCCCTTGATCTCCTCGGTCACCGTCTGCCCGGCCAGCGCGGGCGCGATCGTGCCGACGAACTTCTTGCCGATCCGGTCCGGCTTCGGGTGGGTGTAGCGGATGCCGTCGGTGTTCATGACGACGATGAAGTCCACGCCGGTCGCCTTGCGGGCCGCCTCCGCCCGCGGCTGCAGCACCGCCGTGGGGTTCGGGCTGCTCAGCGCCTCGCGGGTGCCGGGCGCGTCGGCGAACGACTCGGCGACGGCCACCGACCGGTTGCGGGCCTCCTGCGTACTGTCGTGCCGTACCTGCAGGTACAGCGAGACCACCGCGGCGACCACCAGCAGCAGCACGATCACGACCTGCAGCAGGAACACCTGCCCGGCGACACTGCGCCCGGTCAACGCGGACCGCAGCCGCCCCGGTTCCGGCGACTCCGCGTGCCCGCCGTCGCGCGCCGTGCGCCGCCGGTGCATCGCGCGGGCGCGTTCGGCCGCGCGTCTGGCAGGGGCACCGCCGGGACGACCGGCCGAGCGGGCCCCGTACCGGCCCAGAAGTCGGACCATGTGCCCATGTCTACACTGCCACGCCCCAGGAGGCGAGGGGCGTCACACAGGGTGACACCACAGGCCCCGCTCCGCACGCGGACCCCAGGGCCGGGCAACCGGCACAGCGGCCGCCGGGAGACCCGACTGCACGAGCCCGGGACATCACACCACGTCAACTCGCGGTCCCGCCAAGGCGCCGGCCCGCACGCTGCGGTCCGCCTCAGCCGCGGTGGGACGGGGTGACCCGGCGGGTGGCGAGGAGGAGGGCGATGTCGTCGGGGCGGTCGGTGGTGTGACGGGCCGCAGCGGTGAGCCGGTCGGCGACCCCCGCCAGGGGGCGACGGCCAGGGCGGGCCGCCGGGGCGCCGGCCCGCGCCAGGGCCACCCGCAGGGCCTGGATCCCCTCGTCGATGTCCACACCGGGCCGCTCGACCAGCCCGTCCGTGTACAGCGCCAGTACCGCACCCGGCTCGATCCACAGCTCAGCGACCGGGTACTGCGCCTGCGGATCCACGCCGAGCACGACCCCGCCCGGCAGGTGCACGACCTCCGTATGGCCGTCCGGCCGGCGCAGCAGCGGCGGCGGATGCCCAGCCCGCGCGGCCCGGGCCAGACCCGAAGCCGGATCCAGTCTGATGTAGCAGCAGCTGGCGAACTGACCGGGATCGAGGTCGATGAGCAGATGGTTCGTCCCGCTCAGCACCTCGTCCGGGGGACGGTCGCCGAGCGCGAACGCCCGCACCGCGCTGCGCAGTTGACCCATCGTGGCGGCCGCCTGCACCCCGTGCCCCTGCACGTCCCCGATCACCAGCGCCAGACCGTCGCCCGCCTCCACGACGTCGTACCAGTCACCGCCGACCTCCATGCCCTGGGTGCCGGGCAGGTACCGCCCCGTCGTGTCGACCAACGGGTGCGCCGACAGCCGGCGGGGGAGCAGAGCCTGCTGCAGTCCGCGCGCGAGCGCCGCCTCGCTCTCATAGCGCTGCGCCTTCTCCATGGCGTGGGCGATCAGCCCGGCGAGCGCCGTGAGCACCGTACGTTCCTCGGTGCTGAAGCTGCGCGGGCCGTCGAAGCCCAGGATGCAGGAGCCGACCGGCCGCCCGGACGCGATCAACGGCAGGAAGGCGCGGGCGCCCTCCTTCGCGTCCAGCGCGATCCCGGGATAGGCGGCCGCGAGCTGCTCCATCGAGTCGAAGAACAGCGGCCGGCCACTGGTGAGCGTCTCCACGCCCGGCAGACGGGCGTCCAGGCCGACGCCCTCGAACGGGGCGAGGAACCCGGAGGGGAAGCCGTTCTCCCACGCGAGGTACAGGTGCCGGTCCTGCAGCAGGTAGATGGCCAGCCGACGGCCGCCGAAGGCGGGCAGCAGCTCCCGCATGACCACGGCCGAGACCTGCCGCGCCGTGACCGCCTCGGTGAGCGCGATCGCGAGGACGATCGGCCGGTACAGCGGAGCCATCGACGGGACGCCGGCCGAGGAGGCCGTCGCCGACTCCCGGGGTGCGGGCGCGAGGTCGGCGGCCGCGTCCGCGACCCGGGTCGCCGGACGGAACGTGCAGGTCAGCAGGGAGGGACCCGGATACACCGACACGTCCAGCCAGGGACCGTCGTCCGCGTCCGCGCCCGCCCGCTCGCCGTCGCCCTCCGCGGCGGGGCGGCCGATGTGGAAGCGCACCGCGGCGGGCGAGAGCAGGGCGCTGCGCAGATGGTCCTCGAAGGCCGGCTGGTTCAGCCAGGGCACGCTCTCCCACAGCGACCGGCCGAGCAGCCGGTCCCGCGGGCGGCGCAGCAGTTGCCCGGCGCGCGGATTGGCGTACAGGACCATGCCGAGCCGGTCCACGCACAGCACGCCCTCGGGCAGCAGGTCGGCCGCGGCGTCGCCGGCCGCACCGGGCCCGGGCTCGATGACGAAGCCCCGGACCGCGTGCGCGCCCGACCGGCCGCCCGGTCCGTAGGGGCTCCACAGCTCCACCAGCCGGGGCACCCCGTCCTCGGCCCCGACGAACAGCGGGAGCGGTGGCGGCCGGCCCATCGCCGTCTCCCGCAGCGCGGCCAGCACCCGCTGCGGATCGGCGGGGGCCACCGCCCGGGCGAGGGCCTCCACGCAGGACCCGCACTCCTCGGCCGGCACCCCCAGCAGTGCGGGCAGGCGCTCGTCGGCGGTCACCACGTCCGTCACCGGGTCCCAGGCGAACCCCCCGGCCCGTCCGGTCGGCGGCTGCGCACCCGGCGGTCGTACGCACACCGGCTCGCCGTCCCACGCGATCGACGCTCGCGCGCCGGGGTCCTCCAGGCGCAGCAGGGCCGTGCCCAGCTCCTCTGCCAGCCGCACCATGCGGTCGCGCTGCTGCACCAGCTCGGCGGCGTCGGCGGCCGGGGGCCGCAGCACGGTCAGCACCCCGAAGACGGTGGAACCGGCCACCACCGGCACGTACAGCGAACCGAACTGGAACGGCAGGCCGGCCGCGAACTGCGGATACCGGCGCATGGTCTCGGTGGCGTTGGGCAGCACCACCTGCACCCCGAGGCGGTAGGAATCGGCCACCGGGAACGGACGGTCCACGTGCATCCGCCACCACGGCCTGAACAGTGGCCCGGGGAGCCCAGCGAGCGCCGCAAGCCGCAGCAGCCCGGGCGTGCCGGAGCGCAGATAGACGCCCCCCGCGTAGCCGCCGACCGCCCCGATCGCCTCCGTCGAGGTGTCGATCAGCAGTCCGGCCAGCTGCCCGGGCGTCCGGCGTGTGTCGTCCGCGCTCCCAGTCATCGGCCCTACCTCGTCCGTGCCGCCCAGCGGGGTGACACAGCAAGAATGCGCCACGAGGGGGCTCGGGCGCACCCGGGCGGACACGGTCAACTGTGCGGACACCCTGCCGGATGTCGAGCAGGCGGGGGCGGTGGAGGCGACGCGACGATGGCCGAAGTGCGGTGGGCAGTGCCCGCGCGATCAGTCCCACCCACCGCATACGACGCACCCCCCGGCTTGTGGGAGCGCTCCCCAACGGCCAGGATGCAGCCGTGACCACCTCCGCCTTCGTACGGCCCTACCGCCCCGGGGACCGCGAGGCCCTCGACGACATCTGCATCCGCACCGGACACAACGGCGAGGACAGCCGCCCCGTCTACACCGACCCCGGCATCTTCCCTGTGATCTTCGCCGCTCCCTACGTCCACCTGGAACCGGACCTGGCCTTCGTCCTGGACGACGGCAAGGGGCAGGCGGTCGGCTACGTCCTCGGCACGGCCGACACCCCGCGTTTCGTCGGAGAGTTCCGCACCAAGTGGCTGCCCCTGGTCTCCGACCGCTATCCGGAACCCACCGGACCGGCGACCACCCCCGACGCGGCGATGATCCCCCTGCTGCACCACCCGGAGCGGATGCTCGTCCCCCAGGTCGCCGCCTACCCCGCCCACCTGCACATCGACCTGCTCCCCGACTGGCAGGGCCGGGGCCACGGCCGCGCGCTGATGCGCACGTTCCTGCGGGCCCTGCACGACCGGGGCGTGGAGGCCGTCCACCTCTCCATGGTCACCGCCAACGCCCGCGCCAGGGCCTTCTACGACCGCCTCGGCTTTTACGAGATCAGCGTGCCCGACCCCGGCCCTGTCACCTATCTGGGCCGGGCGACAAGGGCGCCGATCGTCTGACGGCCCCGGCTTCAGATCCAGGTGTCCAGCCACATCCGGGACTGCCAGCCGGAGTAGGGAATCGTCTGGCCCGTGTAGAGCGGGAAGAAGTAGATGAAGTTCCAGACGATCAGCAGAACGAGCACCCCCGCACCCACCGTGCCCGCCACCCTGCGGCCCTCCGTGGCCCTCGGTGGCCCGAGCAGCGCGCCGATCAGCATGGCCACCGCCAGGCACAGGTACGGCACGAACGCGACGGCGTAGAAGGAGAAGATCGTCCGGTCCTGGTAGTGGAACCAGGGCAGATAACCCGCCGCCACCGCGCACAGCACCGCACCGGCCCTCCAGTCCCGGCGCAGCGCCCAACGGAACAGCAGGTAGACGAGCGCGGCGCACGCCGTCCACCACAGCAGCGGTGTGCCCAGGGCGAGGATCTCCTGGGAGCAGCCTGCGGTGGCGCGGCAGCCCTCCTGCCCGAACTTCGGCGACTCGTAGTAGAAGGACACCGGGCGCCCGACGACCAGCCAACTCCAGGGGTTGGACTGGTACTTGTGCGGGGTGTGCAGGCCGACGTTGAACTGGTAGACGAGATACTCGTAGTGCCACAGGCTGCGCAGCGGCGCCGGGATCCACGACCAGGTGCCGCCCCGGCCGTCAGCCCAGTGCCGGGCGTAGCCCTTGTCGGACAGGAACCACCCGGTCCAGCTCAGCAGATACGTGAGCACGGCGACCGGGACGAGGGACAGCACCGACCAGCCCAGGTCCTTGCGCAGTACCGCCTGGTAGGGGTGGCGCGCTCCCGCCACGCGGCGCGAACCGACGTCCCACAGGACGGTCAGGAGCGTGAAGAAGACCAGGAAGTACAGGCCGTTCCACTTGCTCGCGGCCGCCAGCCCCAGAAGGACACCGGCCGCCAGCCGCCACGGGCGCAGACCCATGCCCGTCCGGGACCCCGCGTCGTGGTCGGGGCGGGCGAAGCCGTCCCCGTCGACCGGCAGCGCGACCGCGAGCCGGTACCGCGCCCGGTCCCGGTCGATCAGCAGGCAGCCGAACGCCGCCAGCACGAAGAACATGACGACCAGGTCGAGCAGGGCGGTACGGCTCATCACGAAGTGCAGGCCGTCCACCGCGAGGAGCGCACCGGCAAGGCAGCCCAGCGCCGTCGAGCGGAACAGCCTGCGGCCTATCCGGCACAGCATGAGCACCGAGAGCGTGCCCAGCAGCGCCGTCATGAACCGCCAGCCGAACGGACCGAAACCGAACAGCCCCTCTCCCAGGGCGATCACCCACTTGCCCATCGGCGGATGCGCGACGAAGCTGCCGGGGTCGGAGAGGGGGATCACCTGGGGGTGCGCGAGGATGTCGGGGTCGGCGATCTTACGGTCCGGCCAGGTGCCCTCGTAGCCGAGGCGCAGGACGGACCAGGCGTCCTTGGCGTAGTACGTCTCGTCGAAGACGACGGCTCGCGGCTGTCCCAGCCGCCAGAACCGGAGCACGCCCGCGAACAGGGCGACGAGCAACGGGCCGAGCCACCCCGACGACGGTGTGAGGCGACGCGCGAGCGCGGGACGGAGGCCGACGAACTCCCGCAGCCCGATGGCTGGTCGGGGGAACGGTGGCACCAGGCGCTCGCGCGGATCGGTCCGCGGACCTCCCGTGTATCCGAACCGGCGCAGGCGCAGCGCCCAGGCGGCTCGCCCGGTGCTCGGGTCGGCGTGCTCGTCGGTTCCGGTCAGCGTGGGGAGGTCACTCGTCACCGGCTCATCGTAGGGAACGCCAGTGCGGGCCGGGCCGGCTCCTCGTGATCAGTGCCCGCCGGGGGTCGGCGAGTCGACCTCGGCCGACCTCTCGACCATGCGGAGCCCGGCACTTGGCGGACGCCGACCGGATCGGCAGGGACTGTTCGGCGACCGGCACGGCGCCCGCCCGACCGCAAGACCCTGACCCCGGACACCCTCGCCCCCTGGTCCCAGATCCCCGACGCCGCCGGCACCTACTGCTACCGCACCACGGTCACACTGCCCGCGGACGGACTGGAGTTCGGCCTGCGGCGCGATCCTCGATGTCGGGCAGGTCGGCGACACCTGCCGGGGCACGGGTGTTCGGCATGACGGCCCGCCAGGATCACGGCCTGGCGGGTCCGGGCCGCCTGACGCCCTACCTCAGGAGGTTGTTGCCTGCGGCAACGCCCCCGTCGCCGCCGCGCAGACCCAACCGCAGGCCGTCCAGGACGGCAACCTGGCCAAGACCGGCACGAACCTGTGGCCCGCCGCGGCCGGTACCGTCCTGCTGATCGCCGGGCTGATCCTGCTCACCCGGTCCGAGCGCCGCATCCTGCGCTGACCTGGCGGCGGTGGCGCGGTCGCCTTGCGCAAGACCGGGGCCCGGCGGCAGGGTGCCCCTGTGCCCACCTTGCTGATCGTGCATCACACCCCGTCGCCCACCTGCCAGGCCATGCTGGAAGCCGTCCTCTCCGGAACGACCGCGCCGGAGATCGAGGGCGTCGACGTGGTGCGCCGCCCGGCCCTGTCCGCCTCGGCCTCCGACGTGCTCGACGCGGACGCGTACCTGCTGGGCACTCCGGCCAACATCGGATACATGTCGGGGGCCCTCAAGCATTTCTTCGACCAGATCTACTACCCCTGCCTGGACGCCACCCAGGGCCGCCCCTTCGGCTACTACGTGCACGGCGGCAGCGACGTCACGGGCGCCGTCCGAGGCATCGCGGCGATCACCACCGGCCTCGGCTGGCGCCCCGCTGCCCAGCCCGTCACGGTCACCGGCGAACTCGGAAAGCCGGACATCGAGGCGTGCTGGGAGCTGGGCGCGACACTGGCCGCGACCCTCATGGGCTGACCTGCATCGCACGTCGGGCCCGTGCGGACCCTCGGGCCGGCCTGGCTAAGCTCCTCGCCATGAACGACGGGGACAGCGGCAGACGGGTCGTCGACGGGCGTTTCGAACTGCGGGCCAGGCTCGGGGGCGGCGGCATGGGCACCGTGTGGCGGGCCCACGACCTTCTGCTGCACCGGGACGTCGCGGTCAAGGAGGTCCGGCCCGCCGACCCGGACCTGGCCGAGTACGACCCCGGCAGCGCCCGCATGCTGCGCGAGCGGGTGCTGCGCGAGGCCCGCGCCCTGGCCCGCGTCCGGCATCCCAACGTCGTGACGATCCATCACATCGTCGACGGCGGCGCGGACACCTACCCGTGGATCGTCATGGAACTGGTCGACGGCGGCTCCCTCGCCGACTGCCTCGCCCACGCCCCCTTGGCTCCCGCCGAGGCCGCCCGGATCGGCCGAGGCGTGCTCGACGCCCTGCGCGCGGCCCATGCCGCGGGCGTCCAGCACCGCGACGTGAAGCCCGCCAACGTCCTGCTGCGCACCGACGGCCGCCCCGTGCTCACGGACTTCGGGATCGCCGCGATCCGTGACTCCACCGCGCTGACCGCCACCGGTTTCCTCATCGGCACCGCCGACTACATGGCCCCGGAACGCGTGACCGGCGATCCCGGCGGGCCCGCCGCCGACCTGTGGTCGCTCGCGATGATGCTGTACGTCGCCGTCGAGGGCCGCCATCCGCTGCGGCGCGGCACCACGCTGGCCACCCTGGCCGCCGTACTCCACGAGGACGTGCCGCCGCCTGAGCGGGCCGGTCCGCTGGCCTCCGTACTCGAGCGCGTGCTGGTGCGTGATCCCGTGGTGCGGCCGGATGCGGAGACGGTCGAGCGGATGCTGGCCGCGGTGGAGGAGGCCGGCGGTACGGATCCGACCGCGACGTCCTATCCGTTGGCGCCGCCGCTACCGCCCGGCCCCGATGCCGTGTCGCCCGCGACCGAGACCGATTCGCCGAGCCGGGACACGCGCCGGACGGGCCGGCTGCGCCGGACCGTTCCCGTCGCGGTCCTGGCCGTTGCCGTGCTGGCGGGCGGCGGAGTATGGGTGGCTCTGTCGGGCGGTGGCGAAGGCCACGACGCCTCGGGCACGAAGGCGACGCGGACTCCGGGCCCGCGCGGCGATACTCCGGCGGCGGCCCCGGTCGTGCAGCCGCAGCCGGGCGCGAGTTCGACGCTCGCCAGTGGCCTGCTCACCCCCGACGGCATCCGGACCGCGCTCAGGGCCATCGAGGACAGGACGGGCCGGAACACCTTCGGGGACCTCAAGGTCTATCCCGAGTACGTGTCGGTGAAGGCGATGGTCCCCGGCAGCCAAACGCGCTACGACACCTACACGTACCGCACCTGGACCGGGGTGAGGAAGGAGATCCTGAGCGGCACCCTCATGGGCGGTGACCAGCCGGTGAGCCTCAAGGGCTTCCGCTGGGACAGGCTGCCCGCGCTGCTGGCCTTGGCTCAGAAGGAGCTGCAGGTCGACAAGCCGACCTCCCGCTACCTGTGGCTGCAGCCGCCGAACGACATCCGGAAGACCTCGGTCGCCATGGCGCTGTATCTCGGCGACGACTACGCGATCGGCTA
This sequence comes from Streptomyces sp. NPDC101152, assembly GCF_044768275.1. NCBI lineage: Bacteria > Bacillati > Actinomycetota > Actinomycetes > Kitasatosporales > Streptomycetaceae > Streptomyces > Streptomyces sp. NPDC101152. Next base: position 73,255 of record NZ_JBIWPO010000030.1, read on the forward strand.
TCTGGTGGCCGACCGCCAGGGCAGGGTGACGAAGGTGGCACCCGCGGGCGGGTGATGCGTTGGGCCGTATGCAGCAGCACGAGCAGCCCCGCTGCGGGCAGCGGGAAAGGCTGGGCCCGCACCGCGTCCGCTGCCCAGGAGATCCCATGCCGCTGCGCTCCGTCCCGATCCGTTCCCGGCTGGCGGCCGTCTGCGCCGTCGCCGTCTGCCTCGCCGCGCTGAGCCCGGCCACCGCGAGCACCGCCGCCACCCCCGGTCCGCCGGACACCGATCTGCGCCGGCAGCTCGAGGACCTGGTGCACACCCCGGGCGGCCCGCCCGGCGTCATCGCCGTGCTGCAGCGGGACGGGGAGCGGCACGTCGTACGGGCCGGAGTGGCCGATCTGGCCACGGGACGCAAGCCGCAGGTCGACGACCACATGCGGGTCGCCAGCGTGGCGAAGGCGTTCAGCGGCGCGGTCTCCCTCTCCCTCGTCGACCGGCACGTCCTCCGCCTGCACGACACCATCGGCCGACGGCTGGCCCGGCTGCCCAAGGCCTGGCACGGGGTGACCCTGCGTCAGCTCCTCAACCACACCAGTGGTCTGCCCGACTACTCGGACGACCCCCGGTTCCGGCAGATCCTCGGGGCCGACCCGCACCACCGCTTCGACCCCCACCACCTGCTCGACTTCGTGGCCGACAAGCCTCTTTTCTTCCGTCCCGGCAGCCGCTACCACTACTCCAACTCCGACAACATCGCCGTGGCGTTGATGGCGGAGTCGGCGACCGGGACGCCGTACGAGCAACTGCTGCGCGAGCTCGTCCACCGGCCGCTCGGCCTGCGCCACACCAGCCTGCCGCTCGGCTACCGGATGCCCCGGCCGTATCTGCACGGCTACGCCGTCGCCCCGCCCGCGCCTCCCGAGGACGTCAGCGAGTTCTTCAGCGCCTCCGCCTCCTGGGCGTCGGGCGGCATCGTGTCCACACCCGCCGACCTGACCCGCTTCATCCGTGGCTACGTGGGCGGTGAGCTGTTCGGTCCGGACGTCGTACGGCAGCAACGGCGCTGGATTCCGGGGGCGTCCGAACCCGCGGGGCCCGGGCGCAACTCGGCCGGGCTGGCCCTGTTCCGCTACGAGACCCGCTGCGGTGTGGTGCTCGGGCACACCGGCAACACCGCCGGGTACACGCAACTGGCCGCTGCCACTCCGGAGGGCCGCCGGTCGCTGACGTTCTCCGTCACCAGTCAGATCACCCAGTCCACCAACCCGCGGTTGCTGCAACGGTTGCGGGCCGTGCAGGAGAACTTCGTCTGCGCGTTGCTGGGGCGGCCCGGTCGCTGACCCGCCCTCGCTTGCCGCCCCCACCAGGAGGGAAGATGGGGCGGCAAGCGTTCTGGTCAACCGATGTGGAGGTGCGGGCCCATGCAGCACGAGCGAGCGGGTCAGCCGGCCGGCCCCGAGGATCTCGTCGACGTCGCCCGGCTGGTCACCGCGTACTACGCGCTGCACCCGGATCCGGCGGACCCGGGCCAGCGGGTGGCGTTCGGCACCTCGGGCCACCGCGGGTCGTCCCTGGCGACGGCGTTCAACGACGACCACATCGCCGCCACCAGCCAGGCGATCTGCGAGTACCGGACGGCCCAGGGCACCGACGGGCCGCTGTTCCTCGGCGCGGACACCCACGCCCTGTCCGAGCCCGCGCAGGTCACGGCGCTGGAGGTGTTCGCGGCGAACGGTGTGACGGTGCTCGTCGACAGCGCCGACGGCTACACGCCCACCCCCGCGGTCTCGCACGCCATCCTCACGCACAACCGGGGCCGCACCTCGGGCCTCGCGGACGGCGTGGTGGTCACGCCCTCGCACAATCCGCCCGCCGACGGCGGCTTCAAGTACAACCCGCCGAGCGGTGGCCCGGCCGGTTCGGAGGCCACCTCCTGGATCCAGGACCGGGCCAACGAGATCATCGCGAGCGGCCTGAAGGACGTACGGCGCATCCCGTACACCCGCGCGCTCGCCGCCGAGACCACCCGCCGCCACGACTATCTCGGCGCCTACGTCGCCGACCTGCCGAACGTGCTCGACCTGGACGCGGTCCGCGCCGCGGGCATCCGGATCGGCGCCGACCCGCTGGGTGGGGCGTCCGTCGCCTACTGGGGGCGGATCGCCGAGCAGCACCGACTCGACCTCACCGTGGTCAATCCGCTCGCCGACCCCACCTGGCGCTTCATGACGCTCGACTGGGACGGCAAGATCCGCATGGACTGCTCCTCGCCCTACGCGATGGCCTCCCTGATCGAGCAGCGGGACCGTTTCACCATCGCCACGGGCAACGACGCCGACTCCGACCGGCACGGCATCGTCACCCCGGACGCGGGCCTGATGAACCCCAACCACTATCTGGCCGCGGCCATCGCCTACCTGTACGGCCACCGGGAGCAGTGGCCCGCCGACGCGGGCGTCGGCAAGACGCTGGTGTCGTCCGGCATGATCGACCGGGTCGCCGCCGACCTGGGGCGCCGGCTGGTGGAGGTGCCCGTCGGGTTCAAATGGTTCGTGGACGGGCTCGTCGACGGCTCCATCGGGTTCGGCGGCGAGGAGTCGGCGGGCGCCTCCTTCCTGCGCCGGGACGGCTCGGTGTGGACCACCGACAAGGACGGCATCATCCTGGCGCTGCTCGCCTCCGAGATCACCGCGGTCACCGGGAAGACTCCCTCGGAGCACTACAGGGCCATGACGGAACGGTTCGGCGAGCCCGCCTACGCGCGCATCGACGCGCCCGCCACCCGCGAGGAGAAGGCGCTGCTGGCCAAGCTCTCGCCCGCCCAGGTCACCGCCGACACCCTGGCCGGCGAGCCGGTCACCGGCGTGCTCACCGAGGCACCGGGCAACGGCGCGGCGATCGGCGGCATCAAGGTGAGCACCGAGAACGCCTGGTTCGCGGCCCGCCCCTCGGGCACCGAGGACGTGTACAAGATCTACGCGGAGTCCTTCCGCGGCCCCGAGCACCTGCGCCGGGTGCAGGACGAGGCGAAGGACGTCGTCATGGCGGCGCTGGGCGGCTGACGCCCCGGACGGCGGTCGGGGCGGGCACTCAACTCGCCCCGACGGTGCCGCTATCATCCTCTTAAGCCGGAAAACGGGGGTTTTGCCCTGAAGGGGCCACGCCCACGGCCCCGCGGGAGTGATCGATGTCCCTCATGCGCCCAACGGAGAACGGCGACGAGCTCCTCTCCCGGCTCGGGTCGCTGACCGCCCAGGCACGGGAGCTGGCGGAACTGCAGCGCTCCCGGGTCGAGCTCGCCGTCGCCCTGCAGCGCGGCATGCTGCCCAGGGACCTGCCCACCGCGCACCGCCTGCGCCTGGCCGTCCGGTACGTGCCCGCCAACCACGGCCTGAACGTGGGCGGTGACTGGTACGACGCTTTCACCATGCCCGACGGCCGCATCGGTCTTTCCATCGGCGACGTCCAGGGCCACAACATCGAGGCCGCAGCCTTCATGGGCCAGGTCCGCGTCACGCTGCGGGCCCTGGCGTCGGTCACGAGCGAGCCCGGCGAGCTGCTGGCCCGGACCAATGACCTGCTCCTGTCGCTGGGCACCGACCTCTTCGCCACCTGCACCTTCATACGGCTCGATCCGATCACCGGCGTCCTGGAGAGCGCACGGGCCGGCCATGTCCCGCACATCTGGGCCACCGCCGACGGACAGTCCGGCGTCGCCGACGACGAGGGCGGGCAGCCCCTCGGCATCCTGGCGGGCGTCTCCTATCCGGTGAGCCGTCACCGGCTGGCCACCGGCGGCGTCTTCGTGCTGCTCACCGACGGTGTCGTGGAGGGGCCCTCGCTGAGTGTCGACGAGGGACTCGAGCAGGTCGCGCGGCTCGCGGGCATCGCCGCCGTGGCCGGCATGGAGGCGGACGCGCTGGCCGCCGCCGTCATGAAGGTGGCCGAACGCGTCGGCCACGAGGACGACGCGGCCGTCCTGGTCGTCGGCCACGACGGACCCGGCACCCGGCCCGAGACATAGGCGATCCGCCCGCTCGCCTCGCCGGGCGGGCCGGGCCGGTGTCTGATGGCAACTGTGGTGGGTAACCAGGGCCTGCGCCGACCGCTCGGCTTCGTCCTTCTGACGGCGGCGGTCGCCGTCTGCTATTTCGCCGCCGGGCGGCTGGGGCTGCTGCGGCAGCTCGTCGTCGAGGGAGCGGTGGTCACACCCGTCTGGCCCCCCACAGGCGTCGCCCTGGCGTGTCTGCTGCTGTTCGGGATGCGTTCCTGGCTGGGGGTCGCCCTGGGCGCCCTGCTCGTCGTCTTCTCGATCAGTTCCGTGCAGCCGGACGTCATCGGCACCCTGGTGGGCAACACCGCTGCCCCGGTCTGCGCGTGCTACCTGCTGCGCAGGGTGGGCTTCCGCACCGACCTGGCCCGGCTGCGGGACGGTTTCGCGCTGGTGTTCCTGGGCGCGCTGCTGTCGATGCTGATCAGCGCGACCGTCGGCGCGGGCTGCCTCGTCCTGTCCGGCAAGCTCGCCGCGAACAGTTTCTGGCTCGTCTGGTCGGCGTGGTGGGTGGGCGACGCGATGGGGGTCCTGATCGTCACCCCGGTGCTGCTCCTGGTGCCGCGCGCCCACTGGCCCCCGCGCAGATCCCGCTGGAAGGAGGCCGCCGGCCTCGCCGTGGTCGCCGGCGTCCTCGTGCCCTTCGCCACCCACAGCGCCGACAGCATGCTGTTCCTCGTCTACCCCCTGGTGATCTGGGCCGCGCTGCGCTTCCAGCTGGCGGGCAGCATGCTGTGCGCCCTGTTCGCGTCCGTCCTGGCCACCGTCGCGGCGACCGACGAGAGCGGGCCCTTCGCCGGGCTGTCCCGCGTCGCGATCATGATCAAGCTGCAGGCCTTCAACGGCGCGATGGCCCTGACGGCGCTCCTCCTGTCAGCCGTGATCACCGAGCAGCTCAACACCAGGCGCTCGGTGGAACAGGCCTGCAAGGAACTGGTCGAGGTGCTGGAACACCTCACCGCGGGGGAGTCCCCCCAGGTGCGGTCGGCGCGTGAGGCGCAGGAGCGGCGGGGTCAGTCCCAGAGCGGATAGGACACTGTCTTCGGGAACGAGTCCGGGCGCCCGGCCGGGTACTGCAGGGTGATCCGGCCGTAGTGCGACACCTGCGGGTGCTTCTTCCAGGGCCTTGGGTGGTCCAGCCGCACGATCACCGGGTACTTGTGGAAGTGGCCCGCCGCGCAGTACGGCTTGCAGTCGTTGACCCAGTTCACGCCCTCCGCCCGCGCCGACGTGGTGCCCCACTGGGACCAACGCAGGGAGGCGAGACGGCTGTTGCCGTCACCGCAGGCCAGCACGAAGTCGGTCGGGCGGACGTCGGGATGCCACGTGCAGTCCACGAGGACCGGCCGCGGCGCATGAGCGGCCGGCGCGGACGCCGTCCGGGCGGCTGAGGGTGTACCCGCGGCCGCTGCGAGGGACGCGGCGGCACAGAGGGTGACCGCGAGGGTGAGTGCGTGTCGGCGCATGTCCGCTCCCTGCTACCGTCCGCCGGCAGTTGTCCTGGGTCCGACGCTACGACCGGCCGCCGGGTTCCACCACTCCGGCGGAGCAATGCACCCCGTGGACTGTTGTGCGAGGAGGTCACCGGGGACGGTCCCGCGCCGTCAGCGGGTGGTGCTCGTCGGCACCGGTGGGGTGGGGGAGTCGGCCTGCCGCAGCTCCGCCAGGAGTTCGTTCTGCCCGGCGAGCAGTTCGGTGAGGATGCGCCGGGCCGCGCGCAGCAGCTCGGCGACGTCGCCGCCGGCCAGTGCGTAGCGGACGGTGGAGCCCTCCCGGATGGACACGACGATGCCGGAGCGGCGCAGCACGGCCAGCTGCTGGGACAGGCTCGACGGCTCGATCTCGATGTCGGCGAGCAGGTCCCGGACGGGGACCGGACCGTGCTGGAGCAGTTCGAGGACCCTGATCCGTACGGGGTGCCCGAGCATGCGGAAGAAGTCCGCCTTGGCCTGGTAGAGGGGGACTTGCACGGGCGCTCGCTCCCTGCCGGTCGGGTGGGGGTGCCGCGGTGCGGCGGTGCCCTGGGCACCGCCGCACATGCTCTCGGGGGTCGATCCTGGCCTCTCTGGACGGCGCACCGGCACGAATTGGGATCATGCTGATGTGGTGACTTGAAGAAGTCTTCACATCACGGGCGCACCGAGGCCCGGGGCGTCGGCCGGTCTAGATCTCCAGCTGCTCCTCGACCCGCTTGAGCTGGTGGCGTGCCATCGCCAGGTTCGAGCGCTCCTTGTCGAGGACGAGGTAGAGGAACAGGCCGTTCCCGGTGCGGCCGGTGATCAGACGGATCAGGTGGTACTGCTTCTCGAGCGTGATCAGGATGTCCTCGATCCGGCTCTTGAGGCCCAGTTGCTCCATCGTGCGCACCTTGGCCCGGATCACGTCCGTGTTGCCGGCGGCGGCGATCGTCAGGTCCAGGTCCTTGCCCCCGCCCAGCGTGCCCAGGGCCATACCGCTGGTGTAGTCGACCACCGCGGCCCCGAGCGCCCCCTCGACCGCCGTCATCATCTCCTTCAGTGACACTTCCACACTCGCCACAGCGCCTCCCCTTGGTTGTCGGCCGCGGCGGGACGGCCGTCGCCGTCCCGTCCGATGCACGGACCGTAGGCGCGCGGGGGCGACACCGGACGGCGCTCTCCGGGACTGACGCATGATGTCCGAACAGGTGCGCCTTCCGTCCGTTCGGGCAGTGGGAACTGGCGTGTTCATTCCGCGCGAGATGGGCACGCGTGGTCGTGCGGCACTCACACGGAGGTGATCAGTCGATGACCGAGTACGAGCGTTCCCGTCCCATGCCCGCCCTGCCCGAGCACGTCTTCGACCAGGCGGCCAACCTCGGCCAACTGGAGGACTGGCTGCCCGACACGCTCCACGTGCACCCCGGCAGGCCGCCGGCCGTCACCGTCCACGAGGAACACACCGACGAGGACAAGGCGGCCGTCGTGCATCCGCGCCCGGACGACCTGCGGCTCGAGTGGGGCACCCGCGACGACAGCGGATACACCGGCTGGCTCCAGGTCGACGCCGCCGGTACCGTGACCAGCCGGGTGACCGTGCACCTGTCCTTCGCGGACGACACCCACGACCCCGGCGAGGCCGAGGTGCGGCAGGCCCTGGACACGAGCCTGGCGCGCCTCGAGGAACAGGTACGGCTGCGCGTCGACAACGCGGCGGGCTGAGGGCGGGCCGCGTTGTCAGTGGCGGATGCGACGCTGAGGCCATGGACGAGACAGAGTTCATGCGGGGCCGGGTCTACGGCGCCGACCACGAGGACGCCGCACCCCGCCCGGGCCGTGCCTATGCCGAACTGGTCGGCGGTCCCCTCGACGGCCTGCTCCTGGACATCACCGGCCGCCCGGAGAGCGAGCTGCGCGCCGGTGTCCCGCTGCGCACGGAGATAGGCCGGTACGGCACCGGGGGCCGCGCCCTGTACACACCCCGGCCCGAGGACGGCCGCCGCTTCGACTGGCACGGCGACAGCCCCTGACCTCTCACCCCACCCGGTGCACCGTGAACGTGGTGAGCACCGCCGCGTGGTCCGACGGCCAGTCGTTGCCGGCGACATCCGGCCAGGCGCGCGGGACGCCGGTCACGATCGTGCGGGAGTCGGTGACCGTGAGGCCGCGCCCGTTGTGCAGGACGTAGTCGATGCGGTCCTGCGGCTCCGCGCGCTCGGGGTCGTCCGGGTGCCGGGTGTGGACCGGCGACCAGGTGTGCCCGGGGGCGCTGACCGGGTCGGGGTGGGCCTCGCGGTAGGAGTCGCGCAGCCCCGCATCCTCGGCGGCCCTGGTGACCGGCCAGGCGACGTCCGGCCGGTCGAGGTGGGAGGGGCAGTTGAGGTCGCCGGTCAGGACGACGGGTGTGCCGGGGCCGGCCGCCTCGGCGATCCGTTCCAGCGCCTCCCGCATCTGGGCCAGGCGCACGTCCTCGTGGGCGATCAGCTCGGCGGGACCGAGCCCGTCGAAGGCGGCCTCGTACGGCCCGTAGGGCGTGTAGTGGAGGTGGGCCGTCCACACGTCCACCTCGTGCGAGCCGTCGATCCGGATGCGGGCGCCCGCGGCGCCGTAGAAGCCGACCTCGGGGTCGCCGAGACGTGCCGTGATCGGGTGGCGGCTGATGATGCCGAGGTTCTCGCCCGCCCGGTGGTGGTACCAGCCCAGCGCCTCGGCGAGTTCCGGCGCCGCGGTACCGGCCGTCTCCTGCAGCCCGACGACGTCGGCCTCGGCGTCGAGGATGACCTTGAGCTGCTTGGCCCGGTGGTCGTCGACCCGCGCGCCGCCGTACCAGAGGTTCCAGCTCATCACGCGCAGCCGGGGGCCGAGCAGCTCCCGCAGCCGGTCCACAGTCACGTCCTCGAGGGTGGGCACGACCGTCCGGCCGGGTGCCGGCTCGATGGGGGCGAGCGACGGCACGGCCAGGACCGCGCACCCCGCGGCCTCGGCGGAGCGCACGCCGGTCGGTGTGTCCTCGACGGCCACACAGCGGGCGGGGTCCACGCCGAGGGCGCGGCAGGCGGCGAGGTAGGGGTCGGGTTCGGGTTTGGTGCGGTCGGTGTCGTCCGCGGTGACGGACACAGCGAACCGGTCGGCGCCGAGCACGGCCAGGACGCTGTCGGCGACCGCCCGCGGCGAGGCGGTGACCAGGGCGGTCGGTACGCCTTCGCGGGCCAGGGCGTCCAGGAGGCCGAGCGCGCCGGGCCGCGCCACGATGCCGGTGCGCACCCGCTCCGCGAAGTCACGGTGCAGTCGGCCGGCGAGCCTCGGCGCCCCGGTGAGCCCGCCCAGCCACGCCGCGGTGTGCTCCACCGGCCGGCCGAGCACCTCCGGCTGATCGGCCTTGGTCAGCGGCCTGCCGAGCGCCGTGGCGACGTCCTGCACCGCCTCCCACCACAGGCGCTCGGTGTCGACGAGCGTGCCGTCCATGTCGAACAGGACGGCCTGGAGCGGAGGTCGGGTCACGGTCTCTTCTTTCGGTGGGGGGATTTGTCGGCAGAGAAGGGCGGGCGTCTCAGGCCGCGCGCTCGGCGACCAGCACCGGCCGCTCGGGCAGCGACACGCGTACAGCCGTCCCGGCGACCAGTGCGGACGCCTCGTGTGCGGGCACGTCGGCCTTGACCTCCGTGTCGTCGGCGAGCCGTACGGTAAGCCGGGTGGTCGCGCCGAGGAACGCGGTGGCGGTCACTCGCGCGTCCCCGTCCCCGTCCCCGTCCGCGTCAGCGGCCACGTGCACGGCCTCGGGCCGGACCAGCACGTCGACCTCCCTGCCCGCGGGCAGCGTCCCTTCGGCCGGCAGTCGCAGACCCAGCACCTCCACCGTCTCCCCGGACAGCGTGCCGGGGATCCGGCTCATCGTGCCGACGAACTCGGCGACGAACGCGGTGGCCGGCCGGCCGTACAACTCGGCGGGCTCGGCGCACTGTTCGAGCCGCCCGGCCCGCATCACGGCGACCCGGTCGGCGACGGACAGCGCCTCTTCCTGGTCGTGCGTCACGAACAGGGTGGTGATGCCGAGCTCCTGCTGCAGCCGGCGGATCTCCTCGCGCAGCGTGAGCCGCACCTTGGCGTCCAGTGCGGACAGCGGCTCGTCCAGCAGCAGGACACGCGGCCGCAGGGCGAGAGCCCGGGCGAGCGCGACGCGCTGCTGCTGACCGCCGGAGAGCTGGTGCGGGAACCGGCCGCCCTTGTCGGCGAGCCCGACCAGCTCCAGCAACTCTGCGGCCCGCGCCCGCCGTTTGGGCGTGCGGACCTTGCGCATCCGCAGCCCGAACGCGACGTTGTCGAGGGCGTCCAGATGCGGGAAGAGGCTGTACGACTGGAAGACCATCCCGGCGTCCCGGCGGTGGGCCGGAACCCCGGTGACGTCCTCGCCGTCGACCAGCACCGCGCCGGAGTCGGGGTGTTCGAACCCGGCGAGCATGCGCAGCGCGGTCGTCTTGCCGCACCCGGAGGGGCCGAGCAGTGCCAGGAACTCCCCGGGCCGCGCGGTCAGATCGAGCCCGTCCAGGGCGACGGTGGGCCCGAACTCCCGGCGCAGGCCCCGGAATTCGACGGTGGCGGCCTTGTCGACGGCTGTCTGCTCAAGCGTGGTGGCGGTCATGGTTCACCCTCGGGACGATGCGGTACGGGTGCGCCCGCCGACACCGGCGAGCGCGAGGAGCAGGGCCCAGGTCACGAGGAGACTGAGCACGGACACGGCGACGGACAGCTGGGCCTGCGACCCGCCGACGCTGTAGATCCACACGGCGAACGGCTGGAACCCCAGCAGCTGGGCCACGGTGAACTCGCCCAGGACCAGGGCGAGCGTGAGGAAGGCGGCGTTCAGCAGCGCCCCGCGCAGATTGGGCAGGACCGCCCGCACCAGCGCCTGCGCCCAGCCGGCCCCGCAGCTGCGGGCCGCCTCGACCAGGGTGCGTACGTCGATGGCACGCAGTCCGGAGTCCAGCGCCCGGTACACGAACGGCAGCGCCATCACCACGTAGGCGAGGACCAGCACGAACGGGAACGAGGGGTTCTGGATGGCCACGAACGTCTCGAACAGCGGGGTGCGGGACAGGTGGTCCGGGCCCCACTTCAGCACGGTGGCGATCCCGGCGACGAAGGCGATCGGCGGTACGACCAGCGGCAGTGAGCACACCACCTCCACCACCGGCCGCAGCCGGGGCGCCCCGAGCCGCAGCGCCACCATGGCCGGCACCATCAGCAGCAGGACGATCGCGATGGTGGCCGCCGCCAGCTCCAGCGAGAGCAGCAGGCTGGAGCCGAAGCCGGCGGTGGAGACGATCTGAGAGTATGCGTCGAAGGTGACGCCCTGCCCCGGCACGTCCACCGTGAAGACCACGGACGCCGCGAGGGGGACCAGGAAGTACAGCGCGGCCAGGCCGAGGACGACCCACCGCCACACATTCAGGCGTCGAGCCATCGCGCGCTCCGTCGTTGCAGGGGCAGGTACACGGCCATGACCAGCCCGGCGACCAGGACCATGTCGAGGCTGAGGGCGAGCGCCACGTTCTCCTGGCCGACCAGCACGTTGCCGGAGATGGCGTCGGCGATCTGCAGGGTCACCAGCGGCACCGAACTGCCCACCATGGCCGCCGCGGTGGCGTACGCGGCGAACGCGCTGCCGAACAGCAGCACCAGCCCGCCCAGCAGCGAGGGCAGCAGCACCGGCAGGGCGACATGACGCCAGTACTGCACGGCCGTGGCGCCGTTGTTCTGCGCCGCCTCCCGCCACTGCGAACGCAGGCCCTCCAGCGCGGGCGTGATGGTGAGCACCATCAGCGGGATCAGGAAGTACAGGTAGACGATCACCAGGCCCCAGAAGCTGTACAGGTCCCAGCCCTGCTGCGTCAGCCCCAGGTGCCGGGTCAGCACACCGGCGTTGCCGAGGGTGGCCACGAAGGCGAAGGCCAGCGGGACACCGCCGAAGTTGGCCAGCACCCCGGAGGCGGTGAGCACGGCCTCGCGCAGCGCCCGGAACCGGGAGGTGACCACGACCTGCGCGAGCGGCAGCCCGAGCAGGGTGCCGAGGCCGGCCGACACGGCGGACAGCTTGACGCTGCCGAGCAGCGCGGTGAGGTAGGCGCCGTGCAGCGAGGTGGTCAGGTTCCCGGTGCCGTACGAACTGCCGCCCGTGGCGGGATCCTTGACGTTGAACGCGCCGTTGAGCATGGCCAGCGCGGGCAGTCCGAAGGCGATCGCGGTGAAGACGAGCAGCGGGACGACGGCCAGCCAGCCGGGGAGGTGGCGGCCCCCCGTAACCCCGGTGTCCCCCGGCGCCCCCGGCACCCCCCGGGGGGGGGGCCGCAACCCGGGCACGCCCTACCCCAC
>NZ_JBIWPO010000030.1:85126-99291 GCF_044768275.1 Streptomyces sp. NPDC101152
GGGGATGGCCGTCGGGGTTGGGGTTTAAGCCGAGCCGGGGGACGCGGCCCCCCCCGGGGGGGTGGGGGCGCCGCCGCTACACCGTGGGCCCCGGCGGCCCCACGTCCACGCCCGTGAGGGTGGCCGTCATCCGGAGACGGCCTTCGCCCAGCCCTGCGCGATGACCGTCTTGGCCTTGCTCTGCTGGGCCTCGGACGGGAAGGAGGGCGCGCCGGAGACCTTCGGCAGCTTGGCGGCGGCCGCCTTGTCGAGGGTGCCGGCCTTCTCCATGGCCGCCGTCAGGGCCGGCCGGGCGTAGCCGGCGAGCCACAGGTTCTGGCCCTCGGCGCTGTAGAGGTACTCCTGCCACAGCCGGGCGGCCGCCGGGTGCGGGGCGTCCTTGTTGACGGCCTGGGAGTAGTACTGGGCGTACTGGCCGTCGGAGGGGATGGCGACCTTCCAGTCGACGCCCTTCGACTTGAACTCGTCGGCGTACCCGGCGTTGAGGTAGTCCCAGTCGATACTGATCGGTGTCTCGCCCTTCTCGACGGTCGCCGGAGTCGACTCCACGGGCGTGTAGTTGCCGTTCTTCTTCAGCTTGGCGAAGAAGTCCAGGCCGGGCTGGATGTCGTCGAAGGAGCCGCCGCTCGCGAGCGCGGCCGCGTACACGCCGCCGAAGGCCGAGCCCGACTTGGTGGGGTTGCCGTTGAGCGCCACCTGGCCCTTGTACTGCGGCTTGAGGAGGTCCGCGAACGTGGTCGGGCAGGTCTTGACGCGCTTGGCGTCGCAGCCGATGGAGATGTAGCCGCCGTAGTCGTTGTACCAGCGGGCCTGCGGGTCCTTCTGCCCGGCGGGGATGTCGGCGTACGAGGCCACCTTGTACGGCGCGAGAAGCCCCTGCTGGGCCGCGCTGAGCGCGAAGGACGAGCCGAGGTCGAGGACGTCGGGTGCCCGGTTCTGGCCCTTCCTGGAGGTGACCGCGTTGATCTCGTCCTGGCTGGAGCCGTCCGGGTTCTCCACCTGGACCTTGATGCCGTACTTCTTCTGGAAGCCGTCGATCAGGGCGCCGTAGTTGGCCCAGTCGCGGGGCAGCGCGATGGCGTGCAGCGTGCCCTCCTTCTTGGCCGCCTTCACCAGGGCGTCCAGGCCGCCGAAGTCGGCGGCCGAGGTGGCGGTGGCGGCGTTCTTGCCGTTGGCGGTCGTCGACGCGTTGTCGGGAGCGGCGCCGCAGGCGCTCAGGGCGAGCGCGGCTACGACGGCGAGGGAGCCGGCCAGGGCGGCCGTTCTCGGCTGGGACACGGTGACTCCAGGAAGGGGAGGCGCGGGGGACGCAGAAGACCTAAGTCCGCCCATGAAGAACGTGGACGAATAACTTGTCTGAACAAGTTGGCCTCAGTAAGGCGCCCGATGGTGTCGTCGCCGTAAACAGTGGCGAAACCCTGGCCGCTGTTTCCCTGCACAATCCCGGGTGAGCGCGATCGCGGTCGGGTCTCGATTACGCTGATCACGCTGTGCACACCAGCCGACTCGGAGGGAAGCGATGCCGGCGCGACACGAGGAGATCGCCGACGAACTGCGGCGGGCGATCGACCGCGAGGAGTACGCGGTGGGCGGCAGGCTGCCCGCCGAGACGGAGCTCGCGGCGCACTACGGCGTATCGCGGGGCACCGTGCGCCAGGCGGTCGCCGCGCTGACCGCCGAGGGAATCATCGGCTCCCGTCAGGGCGCCCGCCGGGTCGTGCTGGCCAGCCGCCGCAGCCAGAGCTTCGCCGAACTGCGCAGCTTCGCCCAGTGGGCCCAGGCCATGGGCCGCGAGGCCACCGGCCATGTCGTCGCCCAGGAGTACCGGCCCGCCACCGCACAGGACGCCGCCCGCCTCCATCTGCACGAAGGGGCACCGGTGTTGCACGTCCTGCGGGTGCGCGGCCTGGACGGCGAACCGGTCCTGGTGGAGCGCACGGTCTACGCCGACTGGATATCGCCCGCCGTCGAGACCATCGACGCCGACGCCCCGTCCGTGACCCAGCTGCTGTACGAGAGCACCGGTCTGGTCTTCGCCTACGGCGAGCACGTCATCGACGCGGTCGCGGCGGGCGCCCAGGACGCCGAACTGCTCGGCATCCGCCGCACCAGCCCCCTCCTGCGGGTGCGCCGCGTCACCACGACCCGCGAGGGCCGCCCGGTGGAGTGGTCCGAGGACCGCTACCGCTCGGACGCGGTGAGTTTCAGCGTGCACAACTCGATCGACAACAACGCGCTGGCCCGCAAGACTGCCGACTGAGCGGACAAGCAGGCGCATAGGGTGTGCTGATGGAACGGATCCTGGTGGTGGGGGTCACCGGCGCGGGCAAGTCCACCCTGGCCCGGGCCCTGAGCGGGCGTCTGGATCTGCCGTACCGGGACATGGACGCCCTGTACTACACCGGTCGCGAGTGGGCCGTGAACGACGACCTGGTCGCGACCGTGTCCCGGTTGGCCGACGAACCCCGCTGGATCGTGGACTCCCTCGGCTACCCCGAGGTCCGTGACCTTCTGTGGGACCGGGCCGACACGGTGGTCTGGCTGGACTACCCGCGCCACGTCGTCATGCCGCGCGTCCTGCGCCGCTCCGTGCGGCGCACGGTGACCCGGGAGGTCCTCTTCGGCGGCAACCGCGAAACCTGGTCGGACTGGCTGAGCCGTCATCACCCGGCCTGGTGGGCGTGGACCCAGCACACCTCACGCGGCCGGGAGATCGCCCACCGCGCCGCCGACCCCCGTTTCGCGCCGCTGTCCACCGTCAGGCTGCGCCACCCGCGCGACACGGCCGCCTGGTTGGCGGCCCTGTAGACGCCTCACCGCGCGGCGGGACGCGCCGGCAGGTCCGCGGCATGCCGCCGTACGACATCGGATCGCGCCAGTGCAGGCCCTGCAACAGGTGCTGTTCGGCCAGGACTTCGGCGAGGTCCGTCTCCCGGACCCCCTGCGGCTCCGGCACCGTCGGCACCTCGGGGACCCGTGCGTCGACCCGGCCGAGCACCACGGCCCCGCCCAGGGTGCCGCGGGCGATCACCGTGGGTACGAGGTGGCGCCGGACCACGTGACCGCCCGGCCGCCTGAGCGCTTACCCGCGCATCCTCCCCACCCGGGTGGAGGCGCGTACAGGGCTCACTGGTTCACTGTCCGTGCCCCTCGCCGGCCGCGTGCCTGGGCGCGTCGGGGAAGCGGGCAGCGGCGGCCGCAGCCGAACAAGGGATGTCGTAGCCGTGAGGCAGGATGGTGATGTGATGCGCGACGAGTCCGCACTGATCGTGCGGCATGCCCCACCGGGACCCGCGACCGCCGCCGTCCTGACCCTGCACGGCGGCCAGGAGGAGAGCCGCCGCACCGCGCGCCCCTGGCAGATGGCCGCGCTGCGGATGCACCCCGTGCTGCGGGCCGCGGAGGCGACGGCTCCCCAGGACGTCCTGCTGGGTCAGATCCGCTACCGGTACCGGGGCTGGAACGACGGCGACCCGGTGGACGACGCCCTGCGGGCACTGGACGAACTCGGGGAGCTGACGCGGGGCGCCCCGGTGGTCCTGGTGGGCCACTCGATGGGCGCCCGGGCGGCGTTGCGGGCCGCCGCCCACCCGACGGTGCGGGGCGTGCTGGGACTGGCACCCTGGTGCCCGCCCGGAGACCCCGTCGAGCAGCTCGGCGATGTGCGGACCGTGCTCCTGCACGGCGACCGCGACCGGGTGACGGTGTGCGCCGAGTCGGAGGACTACGTCCGCAGGGCCCGGGCGGCGGGCACGCCGGCGGGGCTGGTCGTGGTCAGGAACGGGGACCACGCGATGATCCGGCGCAGCGGCGACTGGCACCGGGCGACCGCCGAGACGGTCGCCCAGCTGCTGCGGCCGGATCCCGCCGCCCGGGGGCTGGCCGCCCAGGCCTGCGCGGCGGACGGCGCCGTCCAGCTGTAGTCGTGGGTCAGGACAGGCCGGACAGCTCACCGCAGTCGGAGGTGGCGGCCTTGCCGTCGAGCCGGTCGGTCAGCCACGCGATGGCGTCGCCCTGGTCGGTGAGCAGCGGGGTGAAGTGGTTGATCAGGGCGCTTCCCAGGTTGGGCAGGCCGACGGGCTTGTAGGTGACGTCGGCGCCCTTCGCGCACCAGTCGACGGCGAGTTGCCGCGCCTGCGCGTGCGGCACGAGGTTGTCGCTGGTGCCGGTGGCCACCCGTACCGGCGACGCCGGCTTGATGCGGCCGATGCGCTGCTGGTCGAGGAAGTCGGTCAGGGCGGGCTCCGACCCGATGATGTCGCTGATGGAGCGGCCGTCGGTGGTCCAACTGGTGCTGTGCTTACCGCCGTAGGCGAAGAGCGCGTCCCCCACGCACATGGTCGACAGGTCCTGGAGGGCGGCCTTGCCCGCCGCGTTGAGGTGGGCCTCGGCGATCGGCCTGAGGGCGGGATCGGACTGCAGGAAGCCGTTGACCGACCAGCCGAGCGCGCCGGCCAGTTCGCTGCCGTCGACGGCTTTGGTGACCTCGACCAGATCGGCAGGCGGGGCGCCCGCGTAGGTTCCGGCGAGGGTGATGTCGGGTGCGTAGGCCGGCTGCAGTTCGGCGGCCGCCGCGGTCGCCCCGCCGCCCTGGCTGTAGCCGAACAGGGCGACGCGGGAGGCGGTGGTGATCGACGTGCCGGGCAGCGAGCGGGCCGCGCGGACGGCGTCCAGCACGGCGTGGGCCTCGTCGATCCGGTTGACGTAGGTGTGCAGCCGGTCCGTCGTGCCCAGTCCGGCGTAGTCGGTGACGACGACGGCGATCCCCTCGGCCAGGAGCCGGTAGACGGCCAGATCCTCGTAACCGACGGTCACCGTCTGGCCGTTGGCCGTGAGGGGGTGCTCCAGGCCGAGGGAGGCGGCACACTGGTCGCCCTGTCCGAGCGTGCCGGGGGCGAGCGCGACCAGCGGGCGGGCGCCTCTGCCCGTCCAGGCGGCGGTGGGTTCGACGTAGGCGCCGGTGACCGCCATCGGCCGGCCGTTGGAGTCGGTCGACTTGTACATCAGGCGGGTGGCGGTGCCGGGCAGCGGTCCGCCGACCCCGGGCAGGCTGAGGGCGAGGGGCAGCGGTTCGCTGCGGACCAGGGTCCCGTCGGCGGCCGGCAGGGTGGCGGGCGGGTTGTAGAACTCCGGGATGGTGACGCCGCGGGAGACCACGGCGTCGGTCGGTGCCGCCGCGGTGGCGGGCAGGGCGGTGGCGCCGAGGCAGGTGGCGGTCGTGACGGCCAGGGCGAGCAGACGTGCGGGAACGGGCATGACGGACCTCCGGGAGTGGGGGGAGGCCGAGCCTCGATCTGCGGCTCGGGCGGCGGACGGCCCATGGGGAAGGGGCCGGTGTTACGAGGCAGCGGTCGTCCCACCGCGCCCCGCACCGCTCTTAGACGAAGTGTCAGGACCGTACCGACGTCGGTGTTACCGGCGGTAGCCCACGGAAGGTTACGTTTCAGTAATATGACGGGTCGCACTCCCCGGCGACAGCAGTTCGCTCAGCCGGGCGCCCTGCGCCCACCGGCGCAGCAGGGAACCGTCGAGCAGCCAGGTCCTGCCCTCCCGGCGTGCCCACCGGACGTCGCGCGGCCCGAACGACCCGCGGTGCACCACCAGTCTTAGAGGCGACTCGCCGTCGCCCCGGTGGGCGTGGGGATGCGGCAGGTCCTCGTCGGGAAGCGGCTCCGCGACCGGCCGGAAGGCCACGTCCAGCCGACGTCCGCTGCCGTCCTGGGCGCACAGCCGCGGCCGGTCCGCGGCGGGCAGCAGGCGCACCCGCCACCCGTCCCGGCGCAGCATCCGCGCCACCGCCAACGCGAGCCCCTGGGTGTCGAGTTCGAGAAGCTCGTCCGGCGTGTAGTACCCGAGGCGACGGCGGGCGACCGGACGCCGGCGCCGGACCGCGGTCGTGACGGCGACCGCCAGGAGGAGGACACCGGCCACCGGCACCCCGATGCCCGCCGTCCGATAGCCCAGCGCCAGCGCGGCGACCAGCGAGCACACCACCACGACCAGGCCTGTGAGCGCCGGCAGCACTTCCAAGAAGCGGGGCCCGTGGTCCGCCGCGGATCCCGCGGGGCGGACGGTCGGCGGCCGCGGTGGGCGACGCGATGCGAAGGGTTCCCGACGCCACCATCGGCCTGCCACGGTGCCAGCCCCCCAACGCCGCCTGCCTCGACCTCTGCAGGAATACCCAGCGCGCGAGGCCGCGCCCGGCCGGTGGAAGGGATCCGGCCATGTGCCACCTTCCGCCGTCATCCGCTGTCGGGACGGGAGGGCCCGGCGAGCAGCAGGGGCTCGACGGCCTCGTAACGCTCCCGTTCCCGCGCGCTCGCCCGTCTGCCGGACAGGGCGGTGCCGAGCAGGCCGCTCAGGAAGCCGACGGGTACCGAGACCAGGGCCGTGGTGGTGAACGGGAACCAGTTGAAGTGGGCGTCGGGAAAGGCCGATTGCGGTGTCCCGGAGACGAGGTCGGTGCCGGTCATCAGGACGAGTACGCTCACGGTGCCGCCGATGAGTGTGCACAGCAGCCCGGCGCGGGTGTAGCGCCGCCAGAAGAGGCTGTAGACCAGCGCGGGCGCGATGGCGGAGGCGCCCAGACAGAAGGAGAGGGTGGCCAGCGGCTGGAGACTGCGGTGCTGGGCGAGCACGGCCAGCACGATGACGGGGCCGCCCACCGCCAGTGCGGCCAGGCGGGCCAGCGTCGTCTCGCGCTGCGGCGTCGTCGGGCGACGGGCTGCGGCGACGTCGTGGGCCAAGGAGTTGGCGCAGGCCAGCGTCATGCTGGCCACGGAGGCCAGCAGCGTCAGGAAGATCGCCGTTGTCACCGTCGTGAACAACAGGCTCTCCGCGTGCGACAGGCGCATCCCGAACGCGGCCCGCGCCCCCAGCAGATAGGCGGTGTTGCCGCGCGGATCCGCCGCGGCGACCCCCGTGCGCCCGATCAGGGCCGTGGCGCCGACGGCGACGACGGTGATGACGGCCATGAACAGGGTGACCGCCGAGACCGCCCAGGACATCGCCCGGCGGACCTGGCGCGCGCTGCCGGCGGTGTACATCCGCATGGTGACGTGCGGCAGACAGGCACCGCCCAGCACGATGGCGCACTGGGTGCTCACCATGTCGAGACCGCGGTGCGGCCCGTTCGCGAACTGGAGCCCGTAGTGCAGGAACGCGTCGCCGGCGCCGCTGCGCCGTGCGGCAGTCTCGAACAGGGCGCGGGGACTCCAGCCGAAGGTGTGCAGGACGAGGACGGCGACGACCAGCCCGGAGGCGAGCAGCATCACCGTCTTCAGGATCTGGATCAGGGCGGTTCCCCGCATCCCCCCGATCGCCGCGTACGTGATCATGAGCGCTCCGGCCCCGACGACGCAGCCGGTGCGCATCGCGCTGTCGGAGAAGCCGAGGATGAACGCCAGCAACTGCCCCACCCCCGCGAGCTGCACCACCATCATCGGCACCAGCGAGGCGAGGGTGACCGCGCACGCGGTGACGCGCACCGCTCGGCCGGGCAGGCGCCGGCCGAGTGCGTCGCCCATGGTGAACCGGCCGGTGTGGTGCAGGGGTTCGGCCAGGAGCACCATCAGCAGCAACAGGGACAGCAGGGTGCTCAGGGCCAGCACGACACCGTCGTAGCCGCACAGCGCGATGACCCCGCCGATGGTGAGCACCGTCGCGGCGGAGATGTAGTCCCCGGCGATGGCCAGGCCGTTGCGCAGCGGCGACAGGGACCGGTAGCCGGTGTAGAACTCCTCGAGGTCGTCGCGGTCGGGACCGGTGAGCACGCACAGCAGCAGCGTCAGCGTGACCACCGTGCAGAACGCCACGAGCGACCAGGACTGCGCGGTGCCCTCGAGGTCGGTCACCGCCGCCACTCCCCGTCGACGGTGCCGTAGCTCTGCCGGCGCACCCGCCGGGCCAGCGGATCGACGTACCGGCGCGCGGTGAACTCGTACAGGATCACCGCCAGCCAGGTGACGGGGAGTTGGACCAGGGCGAGCAGGAGCCCGGTGGGCAGGCCGCCGGGCGCGGGCCGGGTCATGACCGACGGGAACTCGACGGTCAGGGTGAGGAAGACGGCGAAGTAGCCGAGTGCGGCGAAGGTCGCGACGCGTCGCTGACGGCGGCCGGCCCGGCGCAGCAGTCGCAGATCGCGGTGCGGGCCGGTCCAGGTGGTGCGCACCGGCAGCCGCCGGACCTCGGGCGAGGCGGGGGAGGGGAAGGCGTGCCGTCCGGGCCGGTGCGGCGCCGGGGGTAACTCGGAGCTGTCGGAGGACATCCCAGGATCTCCTGGCGGGTCGGGGGCCCCAAGAGTGCGGACCGCGGAAGGTGGGGGAGCGGTTCGGGATACCGCACGTTATGCGGGTGGCGGACCGTGCGCAGGACTTCCGCCGAACTCCCAGGTGAGGCCCCGTGACCGCGCTGACCTCGGCTGTTGAGGCTGTGGCAGGTGTGACGAGAGATCACTGCGGCACTCGGACCGGCGCCATGCGTCGAACAGCTTCGCGTGCGAGGGAGGTAGGGGCACCGCGGGCGGAATCGCGTACTCCGCGCCGCAATCGCCTGAATTCGTCGTGGTACGCCTCTGGCCGACCGGCTCTACTCACCGGTATACAAGGCCAGTTGAACGGGCGACGACCCATCAGGAGGCCTTCCATGAAGCGTGACTCGCATCCGGCCCGAGCGGCGTCAAGACGCCGGCGGGCCACCGCGGTGGGGGCGGCCGTCGGCAGTTGCGCCCTGGTCCTTGCGGCCGGGATACCCGCCTCGGCCCACGGCTCGCCCGGCGGACACCGGACGCGGTACGTAGCGCTCGGCGACTCCTACACCTCGGGACCCGTGATCCCCACCCAGGTGGACGCGAACTGCGCCCGTTCCGACCACAACTACCCCTCACTGGTGGCCGTGCAGCGCCCGGGAACGGTCCTGGACGACGTCAGCTGCGCGGGCGCGACGACCGAGGAGATGTGGAAGCCCCAGGGCACCAACGGGCCCCAACTCGACGCCGTGCAGCGTGACACGGACCTGGTGACCGTCCAGATCGGCGGCAACGACGTCGGGTTCGGTCCCATCATCGCCACCTGTGCCCAGCTCGCCTCCCAGGACCTCACGGGCAACCCCTGCCAGCGTCACTACACCGCCTCCGGCATCGACCAGTTGGCCTGGGCCGTGCTGGAGACGGCGCCGAAGGTCGCCCGGGTGCTGAGGGCGGTGCACGACCGGGCGCCGCACGCGCGCGTGGTGGTCGTCGGCTACCCCGACCTCCTGCCCGACGACGGCAGCGGCTGCTACCCCTCGGTGCCCTTCGCGGCCAAGGACTTCCCCTACCTGCGCGACACCGAGAAGCGGCTGAATCTGATGCTCCGCATCACGGCGGTCCTCAACCGCGCCGAGTACGTCGACACCTACCGGCCGACCCGCGGTCACGACATGTGCAAGGCGCCCGCCGACCGCTGGATCGAACCCCTGCGGCCCGCCTCCCCGGCCGCTCCCGCCCACCCCAACGCCAAGGGGGAGGCGGCCATGGCGGGTGCGGTGCTCGAACGCCTGGAGCGGGGGCGCGGACGCTGACGCAGCCGGCCGTCGGCGTGACGCGGCGAGTCGGGGGCATCCGGACTGCACACGGTACGACGCCCCCGACCCACCGAACGGACGGACATCATGCTGGCGATCCTCTCCGCGGTCCTGTTCTTCATCGCCTTCCTGGTCAACGCGGCCGACATCTCCACCAACCACACCTTCACCTCGACCAACCTGATGCTCCTCGGTCTCACGGCGCTGGCCCTGCACCTGGCCGGTATCGGCAGCGGATGGTCCTGGCGCAGACGCTGACGGGCCCGGTTGCTCCGCCCGGCGCAGCGTGACGTGCGGCGCGGTGCGACTGCGGGTCAGATGGCTCATGTGCAACGAGACAACTTCCGCAGGCGCGCCCGCTCGCGCATACGCCCGACCGCCACCACGGCCGGTCTCCTCCTGACCCTGTCCACCCTGTCCACCGTGTCCGCCCTGCCGGCCACCACGGCGTTCGCCGAGTCCATACCCATACCCGCGCGCGGCAGCGCCTACATGGGCATGGGCGTCCTCGCCCACGACGGCACCGGCCCCCGACGCGCTGCCGCCCCCGAGACCCGGGCCGCCCAGACCGAGGGCGTCGACGTCTCCAGCTACCAGCAGGACGCCTCGTGGCCCACCCTCTGGAGCAACGGCGTCAAATGGGCCTACGTCAAGGCCACGGAGGGGACGTCCTACCGCAACCCCTACTTCGCCGAGCAGTACGACGGCGGCTACGCCGTCGGCATGGTCCGTGGCGCCTACCATTTCGCCACCCCCGACACCAGCAGCGGCACCGCCCAGGCCGACTACTTCGTCGACAACGGCGGCGGCTGGTCCGGCGACGGCAGGACGCTGCCCGGTGCCCTCGACATCGAGTGGAACCCCTACGGCGACTCCTGCTACGGCAAGTCGAAGAGCGGCATGGTCTCCTGGATCCGGGACTTCGTGAACCGCTACAAGGCCCGCACCGGCCGCGCCGCCGTCATCTACACGGCCACCAGCTGGTGGAGCACCTGCACCGGCGACTCGTCCGCCTTCGGATCCACCAACCCCCTGTGGGTGGCCCGCTACGCCTCCTCGGCGGGCCCACTGCCCGCGGGCTGGTCGGCGTACACGATGTGGCAGTACACCTCCTCCGGCCAGACCGTCGGTGACCGCGACCGGTTCAACGGGCCCGCAGCCGACCTGCGGGACTTCGCTGCCGGCTGAGCCGCCGCGCGGGCGCGTTGTCGCGTCGACGGGGGATGCTGGACGCGTGGAAGCGACGGCACGACAACGCCCCGCCGGTCTGTTCGTCGGCCTGTGCACGCTGGACGTCATCCAGTTGGTGGAACACATGCCGGGCCCGGACGAGAAGCTGACGTCCCGCGACCAGTCCGTCGCCGCCGGAGGTCCGGCGACGAACGCGGCCGCGGCCTTCAGCCATCTGGGCGGTACGGCGAGACTACTCACCGCGATCGGCGGCCACCCGCTGTCTCTCGCGGTCACCGCCGATCTGCGGGACCTCGGCGTGGCGGTGTCCGACCTCGCGACGGACTCCGTCGAGCCGCCCGCTGTGTCCTCCGTCCTGGTGACGGCGTCCACCGGGGAGCGCGCCGTGGCCTCGGCCAACGCCACGCGCCACCGGCTGAGCCCGCCCGGTGACCTCGACACCCTGGTGGCAGCCTGTGACATCGTCGAGATCGACGGGCACCACCGGGACCTGGCCCTGGCCGCGGCGGGCACCGCCCGCGCCCTCGGCCGTCCCACCCTGCTGGACGGCGGCAGCTGGAAGGACGGCACCGAGGACCTGCTGCGGCTGGTCGACGTGGCCGTCTGCTCGGCCGACTTCCACCCGCCCGGCACGAGCACACCCGCGCAGACGCTTCGGTTCCTGCGGGAGCACGGGGTGAGCTGGGCGGCGGTCAGCGCAGGAGCCGAGCCCATCGAGTGGGCGGGCCCCGACGGCCTGGCCGGCCGGGTGGAGGTGCCCGCGGTCCGCGTCGCAGACACGCTGGGCGCCGGCGACGTCCTGCACGGCGCCCTCGCCCATCACCTCGCGGCGACGGGCGAGTTGACGTCCGAGAGCTTCGCGGAGGGTCTGCGTCGCGCGGCCAAGGTGGCCTCGCGGGCGTGTGCCTCCTTCGGCACCCGGGCCTGGATGCGCGGGCGATGACGCCGTATCGGCCGGAACGTGCTTGTCCTCGCGTCGAGCGGGAACGCGATGTCCATGAGCCCATCCAACAACGACACGAATCATTCCGCAGCGGCGCGCGGCGCGGCCGCCAAGGCCCGCCGCACCACGGCCAAGGCGACCGCTCCGGCCGCCAAGGCCGCGGACAAGGCCGCCGAGAAGACCGGTGACGTCACGTCAGCGGCGGCGGGCGCGGCCGAGCGCGCGGCCGGCACGACCACCGCGGTCGCGCACACCGCCGCCCGGCGCGTCGAAGCCGGCCGCCAGGCGGTCGTCGCGGCCTCGGGACAGGCCGCGGCGCTCGCCAGGACGGCGTGGACGGCGCTCGCCCACCGCAAGGCCCTCGCCGCGGGCCTGGGGGCGGGCCTGACCGCGCTGGGCGCGACGTCCTACGCGGCAGGCCGCCGCGCGGGCCGCCGTACGCTCGGCCCGATCACCCGTCTGACCGGCGGCAGGATCTGACACGAGGCCGGGCGCCGCTCAGCAGGCCCCCTCGTCCTGCCAGGGCCCCCAGTCCGAGGCGGCCGGCACCTCGTTCTGGGTCCACCACTTGGCCTTCCAGTTGTGCTTGCCGTAGGAGACCTCGTCCCCGGCGGTGTACACCGCGGCCGAGCTCCAGGCGGCCTTGCACCCGGTGGGTGGCGGCGGGGGCGTGGGGGGCGTGGAGGGGGGAGTGGCGCCCGCGAACCTCACCGAGTACTTCGCGAAGTCCCAGGGGTTCTGGGCCACACTGGAGCAGGTGCCGGACGTGCGGCCGCCGTTGTCGACCGGGCTGCACGCGCGGTCCCGGTTGAGCGACCAGAAGGTGAAGCGGCCCATGTTGTGGGCGGTCGCGTAGTCCAGCACGGTCTGGAAGTCGGCCTGGGTGAAGATCTCGCCGGAGTCGCTGCGCCCGTTCATGCCGGAGAAGCCCTCGTGGGCGTAGGCCGTCGCCTGGTCCCAGCCGAACGTCGACTGCAGGACGGCGTTGAAGTTGGTGAGGGCGCTGGTCTGCGCGGCCGAGGCGTTGAAGCCGCCGTCGAAGGGCATGATGGAGAAGTTGTCGGGTGTGAACCCCTGCGACTTCGCCTCCAGCAGCATCTGCTTGCCGAACCAGCCGGTTCCGTCGGCGGTACCGGCGGTGGTGACGGAGACGTACAGCCCGGGGTTGTTCTGCTGGAGCAGCTTGGCGGCGCCGATCTCGTTCCTGATCGCCGCGGTGTTCTCGTACTCGGGTTCCTCGAGGTCGAAGTCGATCGCGTGCAACCCGTACTTGGTGATCACCTGCTGGTACGCCGCTGCGGTCGCCGCCGCGTCGGAGCAGGTCTGGCCGAGCTTGGTACCGCCGTACCCGCCGACGGACACCGAGACGTCGCCGCCCCTGGCCCGGATGGTGTCGACGACCGACTGGACGGCGGTGTCCGAGGAGACCGGGGCGGTGCCGCCCCAGGTCGCGGAGCAGCCGCCGCCGTTGGGGGCGAGGACGAAGGCGAGCTGGAAGGCCTTGAGACCGGTGGCGTCCATGATGGCGGCCGGGTCCGGCGGGTCGTTGTCGAGCGGCATCAGGTAGGGGGCCGCCGCGTACCAGCGGTCGTCGAGCGCGGTGGTCGCGCCCGAGGCGTGGCCCGCGACCAGGGCGGTCGTGCCGGCGGCGGTGAGCGTGACGGCGGCCGCGGCGCCGAGACATGCGCGAAGGCGTTTCACGATGTGCCTCCTGTGAGGTGGGGGTGCCTCAGCTTCGTGTCGTCCCGCCACCACGTCCATACTCCGGTCTAGACCAAGCTGTCTTTTGGTCTAGACCATGCAATTCCTTTACTCTCTCAGGCTGCTGTGCGCCCACTCGGTCAACGGGTGTGGTGAAGGTGGCAGTTGAGGTGCGATAGGATGAACGCAGAGCGAGCGGCCGCAACTCACGCCACTCGCCCGTGCGTTGGTGGTCCAAGGAAAGACGCCCCGCTTCCTGCGGGGAAATGCAGGTGCAAGGCCTGCCCGGCGCTCTCATCGGCCCCGCCCGGAATCCCGGGCGGGGCCTGTTCGTTGCCGCGGTCATGGCGACCCGACGGCGGGGCACTCGTACGTTCATCGGGGCCTTCCTTCGTGGATACCCCCGGCTTCAGTCGGGGGAGGAAGCGAAGCTCCTGCGGAGCAGGGCAGGAGAACTCGGTTCGCCGTCAGGGCGGACCGGCGGCCACCGCACACGGGCCGACACCCAGCGCTCACACGGGAGCTGGATAGGGTGTGAGATATGGCGGAGCAGGTCAAGTGGGCGTTCAAGTACCGCTTCGTGCGCCACGAGGCGCTTGTTCGTCGCGCAGGGGTGCGAGACCCCTGCTACCGGGCTGTCGCAGCAGCCCGAGGAAAGTTGGGGGCAGCCTGACCCTCGGAACGGAGGGAAGGGCGGAGAGCAGCCCCGACAAAGCCGGGACACGGTGACACTGCCAGGCGCCGTGGGTCCGGCGAACGAGTCCAGCAG